>JAFSYY010000045.1 GCA_017455845.1 Prevotella sp.
CACTCGTGCAGCTATCGAGGAAGGTGTTGTCGCCGGTGGCGGTACGACCTACATCCGTGCTCAGCAGGCTCTGGCCGACTTGAAGGGTGACAACGCCGATGAGCAGACGGGTATCAACATCATCAAGCGTGCCATCGAGGAGCCGCTGCGCCAGATTGCCATCAACGGCGGTGCCGAGGGTGCCGTAGTGGTGCAGAAGGTGCGCGAGGGCAAGGGCGACTATGGCTACAACGCCCGCACCGATGTCTATGAGGACATGCGTGCCGCCGGCGTGATCGATCCTGCCAAGGTGGCCCGTGTGGCTCTGGAGAACGCCGCCTCTATCGCCGGCATGTTCCTCACCACCGAGTGCCTCATCTGCGACAAGCCCGAGAAGGAGCCCGCCATGCCCATGGGCGGTGCACCGGGAATGGGTGGCATGATGTAAACCGTGCTGTAAGCAAGCGGAAAACAAGGCTTGATTTGTAATGTGAATATTGCAAAAGGAAATGGGATGTTTAGAATACGTCTCATTTCCTTTGATTTATGTCAAAAGACTACTTTTTAGGGCTTAAATTTGGCTGAAAAGGCTTGGCGGGTATAAGAAATAATTCGTACCTTTGCAAACAGAAAAAGATATTTTTTTGATTTGTTTTAGTAGATTAGTTTTTAAGTAGTTTGTTTTTGAAGCCGGATGTCGTGAGATATCCGGCTTTTATTTTGTCGTTTTTTCTTGGTGGTTTCGTAAAAAAGCAGTACCTTTGTCGCTGTTATGAACTGGAAGTTTATTTTGAGTTGGGCCGTCAAGTTTGCATTGTGCACTTTGGTCTATAATCTGGCTGTCAGTAAGACGGGCAGCCTATGGTGGGCTTTCCTCATGGCACTGGGCTTTCTGATTATCATTGCCATTGCGGAGAGTTATGTGTTGGATTGGATAGAAAAATGGAAGGAGAGCAGAAAATGAAACGCATTTCTTTGATATTGTTGTGCATCGTATGTCATTGTTCTTGGACGTTTGCACATTATATTCCCAGCGACGATGCCTTCTTGTGTGTCAACGGCAAGAATCGCTTCACGCGGGCACTGTATGGCGGCTGGACAGACTATAGGATAGAGACCAGCGACCGCCCCATCTTTGCTGTGGCCAAGAAGGGCCATTACCGTAGCGTGCGCTTTGAGATAGGTGGCATGCCCCTGGAGGATGCCGCTTACTGTCAGGCTGCATATATTGACGGCATGCGCCGCTATATCCTGCAGGACGAACGACTGAAGTGCGTCAGTGCTGTGGGCGTGGTACGTATCAACGTGGTAGCCCTGCACGACGAGGAGGGTGCCATATTCCAGTTTATTGCCGACAAGTCGACGGAGCCGCTGCAGGTGACGGCAAAACTCTGCAACATTGCCAACACGAAACTCCACCGCAATGGCGACCTGGGCGTTGACAGGCCGGATTCCTTCGAGCCGTCGCCCGACGATGCCGGCCTGCAGGTCAGTGAGGCATCCCATACGCTGAACTTTGCACACGTGGTGCTCAAGGTTGACCAGATAGGGCCCGTGGGCGACATCTCCGCTTTCCAGATGTTTAATGATGCCGTGGCCTATAACCGCCAACTGGCACAGCGCATCCAGTTCAGAACACCCGACCCCTATATCAATGCGCTGGGCGGCGCCCTCGCAGTGGCTGCCGATGGCGACTGGGACGGCAAGACGTGGCTCCACGGCTGCATTGGCTGGCGTATGCCGCTGGCAGGATGGCGTGCGGCCTACATGGGCGACGTACTGGGATGGAACGACCGTGCCGTCAGCCATTTCGATGCCTACGCCAAGAGTCAGGTTACTGGTGTGCCTGCCGTCATCCCGCATCCCTCGCAGGATATGTCGCAGAACATGGCACGTGCCGATAAGTCGTGGGGCACGCAGATGTATAGTGACGGCTATATCTGCCGCAATCCCGAGCGCAACGACCAGATGCACCACTACGACATGAACCTCAACTATATTGACGAGTTGCTGTGGCATTTCCAGTATGATGCCGACCCTGCCTATATGCGCAAGATGTGGCCCGTCATCAAGAGCCATCTGGCTTGGGAGAAACGCAACTTCGACCCCGACGGCGACCATCTCTATGATGCCTACTGCTGCATCTGGGCCAGCGATGCCCTCTATTACAACGGCGGTGCCGTGACACATAGTTCGGCCTACAACTATCGCGGCAATAAACTAGCCGCTCGCATTGCCGAGATCATCGGCGAGGATGCCACGCCTTACCGTCAGGAGGCCGAGGCTATCCTCGAAGCCATGAACCGCCGCCTCTGGATGCCGGAGAAGGGTGTGTGGGCCGAGTATGAAGATGCCATGGGCTTGAAGCGCAAGCACGACCATCCCGCCGTATGGAGCATCTATACGCCTATCGACTGCGGCGTGGCCTCACCACAGCAGGCCTACGCCGCCACGCAGTATGTGGATGCCAATATCCCGCATATCAACGTCGAAGAGACGGTCTATCAGACCATTGCCACCAGCGACTGGATGCCCTATTCATGGAGCATCAACAATGTGGCGGGTGCAGAGGTGATGCACACCGCACTGGCCTATTTCGAGGCAGGACGCAACGAGGAGGGCTACCGGCTGATGAAGGGCAACATCATGGATAACATGTACTACGGACAGTCGCCGGCCAACTTCGGACAACTGAGTTTCTATGATGCAGCCCGAGGTGAGTGCTACCGTGACTTCGGCGACTGCATAGGCATCAGCAGCCGCACTCTGTTGCAAGGGCTCTTCGGCATCATTCCCGATGCCCTCAACGGCCAGTGCATCATCCGGCCGGGATTCCCGAAGGACTGGGACCGCGTGGAGGTGAAGACTCCCTATATAGAATATAGGTACACGCGCAATGGCAACCAGGCCAAACTGGAGATAGAGCAGAACTTCCCGCAGGCGCTGAAGATGATTGTGCGTCATAATCTGGAAGGCGGTGACTATCGTGACACAGAGGGAACGACCGAGAAACGGCAGGTGATTACCTACGACTGTGACAGGCCTCAGACCAACGATGCCTGCATCGCGAAGCCGGAAAAGAAAGACAGCCCCTACCGTCTTGGTCTGTCGGAGCCCTTCATCTATAAGTCGTTCAAGCGGCAGAGCATCGATGCGTTGTTCAATGCAAACGTTACGGATATCTTCAAAAACAAATACATGACGCCACGGCCGGTAACGACAACGCTTGAGATACCCGTGCAAGGAGTAGGGGATTGGTGCCATCCGCAATACATGCCCACCATCAACGACTCGGTGCTGCGCTCGTTTGTCAAGAAGGATAGGATCGTGTTGGCCGGGGTGTCGTTCCGCACACCGAAACAGGGGCGCAACATTGCCTACACCTCGCTATGGAACAACTATCCCGACAGCATCGTGGTGCCACTAAAGGGACGCGCCTCTATGGCCTATCTGCTCATGGCTGGCTCGACCAATCACATGCAGAGCCATATAGACAACGGACTGGTGGTGGCCAACTACCTCGACGGAACCACCGATACGCTGCGGCTGCGTAATCCGGAGAACTGGTGTCCCATAGAGCAGGACTATTATGTCGATGGCAGGGCCTTCTCAACAGGTGTCAGGGAGCGAGGCGGCGAGGTGCGACCTTACCGTGTATGCCTTGGAAAGGCTACGGCCGACGGACAACCCCTCGTAAGTCGTGACCTCGGAAAGGCATTGGGGCTCAAGGGTGCCGACGGGCGTGAGATACCCGGCGGGGCTGCCCAGATTCTTTCCATGCCGCTCAACAAACACAAGAAACTCAAGAGCCTGACCGTGCGTACACTCTCTAATGATGTGGTCATAGGACTCATGGCAGTCTCACTACAATAATTATGCAACAACTGTTAGAATTATATCAGCAATGGAAGGGTGATGCGCCTGTCTCTACCGAGAAACTGGCCGGTGCAGGCTCTAACCGTGCATACTATCGGTTCTGGGACAGCGAGGGGCAGAGCGTCATAGGATGCATAGGCACCAGCCGCGACGAGAACCATGCCTTCGTCTATCTGGCACGCCATTTCGCAATGCGACAGTTGCCGGTGCCGCAGATTCTCGCCGTGAGCAATGATGAGTTGCGCTATCTGCAGACCGACCTCGGAACATTATCACTTTTCGATGCCATCAGGGGTGGACGCGAGGCCGGTGGCCGCTATACTCTCAAGGAGCAGCAACTCCTGAAGCGCACCATACGCGAACTGCCCAATATCCAGATACGGGGAGCCAGGGCACTCGATTTCTCACACTGCTATCCACAGCCTGCCTTCGACACCGACTCGGTGCTCTTCGACCTCAACTATTTCAAGTATTGTTTCCTCAAGGCCACAGAACTCGACTTCCACGAACTCAAACTTGAAGCCGATTTCCGGCTGATGGCAAAAGATCTCACCGCTGCTGGCGACGAACAGGGCTTCCTCTATCGTGACTTTCAGGCCCGCAACGTGATGCTGAAAGCGGAAAGTGGAAAGAGAACTGTTGATGGAGCCGCGAACCTCCAGCCTTGTTTCATCGACTTCCAGGGCGGTCGCCGAGGCCCATACTACTACGACCTTGCCTCGTTTCTATGGCAGGCCAGCGCAAAATATCCTCATAAACTGCGCCGCGAACTGGTGTATGAATACTATAATGCGCTGAAGCAATACACCGAGGTGCCGTCGCCCCATAAGTTCGTAGAGCGGCTGAGCCTCTTCGTGCTCTTCAGGCAATTGCAGGTGCTGGGTGCCTACGGCTTCCGTGGCTATTTCGAGCGCAAGCAGCATTTCATAGACTCCATCCCGCCAGCCATGCACAACCTCCGCGAACTGCTGGCATACAGAGGCATCAGCCACTCATCAAAGACCTCTCAACCCTTCCCTTATCCATATCTGATTGAACTCTTGCAACGCCTTACAGAGTTGCCGCAGTTCCAGCAGATAGAGACCATAGCATCGCGTGCCGACGGCTATAAAACCACGGACAGAAATCCCTATAAGCCACACCCGCAGGACGGCCCTGCCACCTTCTCGAAGTACGATGCGCAGGGGCCGCTGGTGGTCAAGGTCTTTAGTTTCTCATATCGCAAGGGCATTCCAGACGATGAGAGCGGCAATGGTGGCGGCTATGTGTTCGACTGTCGCTCCACTCACAATCCCGGCCGCTATGAGCCCTATAAGCAACTGACCGGTCTTGACGAGCCCGTCATCCGTTTCCTGGAGGACGACGGCGAGATACTCACCTTCCTCGACTCGGTCTATAAACTGGCCGATGCCCATGTGCGCCGCTATATCCAGCGTGGCTTCACCAGCCTGATGTTCGCCTTCGGCTGCACGGGCGGTCAGCACCGCAGCGTCTATTCAGCCCAGCACTTGGCCGAGCACATCAACCAGAAGTTCGGCATCGAGGTGCGAGTCTGCCATCGAGAGCAAAACATCACGCAGACGCTGAAGCCCTGAGTATTGGAAGAAAAAGTGAGCGAAATGCCAAACGTTTCTGTAGAATTGTTTGGCGTTTCGCTCGTTTTTTCGTAATTTTGCAGTCACAAAACCCTATGATGGCTCAATGAAACAGGCAATGATACTGGCCGCAGGGCTGGGCACCCGACTGAAACCGCTGACGGACACGATGCCGAAGGCACTGGTGCCGGTGGGCGGCACACCGCTGTTAGACCTCAACATCCGCAGGCTGATGGACTATGGCTACGACCGCTTCGTGGTCAACGTGCATCATTTTGCACAGCAGATTATCGACCATGTGCATGCTTCGCCACTCGCCCCCCTCATCCTTTTCAGCGACGAGACCGGACAACTGCTGGAGACGGGCGGCGGGCTGAAGAAGGCGCAGGGGCTCTTTCGTGATGACGAGCCAATACTCATTCACAACGTTGACATCCTCGACAATGTGGACTATGGCTGGTTTGCCCGTCAGCACCTGGACGACGAGGACGCCGTGCTGCTGGTGAGTCGTCGCAAGACCAAGCGTTATCTGCTTTTCGACAACGCCATGCGTCTCATGGGGTGGACGAACATTGAGACGGGCGAGGTGAAGTCGCCCTTCCCATGGCTGCGCGAAGCCGGCATTGCCATCAACGACCAGTTGCAAGTCATCCCTCTCACCCCCCACCTCTCACCCCTCACCTCTAAATTATACGCTTTTGCCTTCAGCGGCATCCACTCGTTCTCGCCCCGTCTGTTTCCGCTGATGGAGCGTTTCCCCGACAGGTTCGGCATCATCGACTTCTACCTCAGCGTCTGCCACAGAGCACATATCGTAGGACTTCCGAAGGATGACCTTCAGATGCTCGACGTAGGCAAACTCGACGCCCTGGAGAAGGCAGAGCAGTTTATACATACCCCCTAACATAAGAGACAATAACAATGCAAAAGATCATTATCTTAGACTTCGGTTCGCAGACCACCCAGTTGATTGGACGTCGTGTGCGAGAACTGGACACTTTTTGCGAAATTCTGCCTTATAACAAGTTCCCCGTCGGCGACGACTCCGTCATAGGCGTGATACTCTCCGGCTCGCCCTATTCGGTGCACGACCCCGAGGCTTTCAAGGTAGACCTCTCGCAGTTCGTAGGCAAGGTGCCTGTACTCGGCATCTGCTACGGCGCACAGTTTATCAGCCACACCCTTGGCGGGCGAGTGGAAAAGACCGACAGCCGTGAGTACGGACGGGCACACCTGGAGACCGTAGACGCTACCAACCCTCTCTTTAAGGGCTTCGACCAGCACTCACAGGTGTGGATGAGCCACGGCGACACCATCACCGCCATACCCGACGGCTTCGAGGTAATAGGAAGTACGAAAGATGTTACCAATGCCGCTTTCTGGTGCGCATCGCCCAACCTCTCACCCCTCACCTCTCACCCCTCACCCCTCTTCGCCGTCCAGTTCCATCCGGAAGTATATCATACAGTTCAGGGCTCGCTATTGCTGAAGAACTTCGTGGTAGACATCTGCGGCTCCCGACAGGAGTGGAGTGCTGCCTCGTTTGTAGAGACTACCGTGGCCGAACTGAAGGAGCAGTTAGGCAACGACCGTGTCATTCTGGGGCTCTCCGGCGGTGTGGACTCAAGCGTCGCCGCGGTGTTGCTCAACAGGGCCGTCGGCAATCGCCTCACCTGTATCTTCGTAGACCATGGCATGCTGCGCAAGAACGAGTTTCAGCAGGTGATGGACGACTACAAGGTGCTGGGGCTGAATGTGGTTGGCGTCGATGCCTCGGAAAAGTTTTTCTCCGACCTGGCAGGCGTTACCGACCCGGAGCAGAAACGTAAGATCATAGGCCGCGACTTTGTGGAAGTATTCAATGCCGAGGCCAAAAAAATCATCTCAGAAACTAATGAAGCCCCCTCGGGGGCAGTAGGGGGAGCGTGCCGTTGGTTGGCCCAGGGCACTATCTATCCCGACCGCATAGAGAGCCTGAACATTACGGGCAAGGTTATCAAGAGTCATCATAATGTGGGCGGCCTGCCCAAGGAGATGAACCTCATGCTCTGCGAACCGCTGAAGTGGCTCTTCAAGGACGAGGTGCGCCGCGTGGGCCGTCAGTTAGGCATGCCCGAACACCTCATCACCCGCCATCCCTTCCCCGGACCTGGGCTGGCCGTGCGCATCCTCGGCGACATCACGCGGGAAAAGGTGCAGATCCTTCAGGAGGCCGACGACATCTATATCCGCGGCCTGCGAGAATATGTCGACACCGATGGCGAGACATTATATAATAAGGTGTGGCAGGCAGGTGCCATCCTCCTGAGCACAGTACGCAGCGTAGGTGTCATGGGCGACGAGCGCACCTACGAGCATCCTGTGGCACTGCGTGCCGTCACCAGCACCGATGCCATGACCGCCGACTGGGCTCATCTGCCCTACGACTTCCTGGCCCGTGTCTCTAATGAGATTATCAACAAGGTGCGTGGCGTGAACCGCGTCTGCTACGACATCTCCTCCAAGCCGCCAGCAACCATCGAGTGGGAGTGATTTACGCTAAAGCGTCACTTTGAAAAACAGATAAAAACCCCAAAAACAGGGAAAAACAATTTCTCGGATAAGTCAATGTCTTTGTATACAGCCTGAATACAAACTGTATTTAGGCTGTATACAAACTGTATTCCGGCTGAATACAAATTGTATTCGGCCGGAATACAGTTTGTATACGGCAGGAATACGAGTTGTATACAGTTTCGATACTCCGGCGGTTCGATACTCCAGCGGCTAAAAATAGCGTGTCACGGGGTGTTTCGGGTGTAGGAGGTGTTGTCGGGACCGAGGTAGAAGCCGGGCTCTGGCGGCTGGTTGTAGCCTACGTTCTCGGTGGCCACGGAGAGGCGGTAGGGGATGTCCTGCATCAGGCAGTTGATGCGATAGGGCGTGGGGATGGTAGAGACATAGATGCGCAGTTCGGTGCTCTCGCGGTTGCGGATGATCACCTCCTCGCGCCAGTCGCCCAGGATGTCGGCCGAGAGGCATGGGTTGGACTTTGTGCCGTTGTTGAACTGTCCGTCTAAACGCTGCAGGTCGATGATCTGACGGCTCTCCCAGTCGTATTTCGTCACCGTCTCGCGGTCGAGCAGTTCGCGCAGCAGGTCGCCGTCCCACCATATGCCGAAGTTTATGGAGATACGAGACCCTCCCCCTTGCCCCTCCCTGTAATGGAGGGGAGCGGTTACCTCATGATCAACGGACGGCTGTGAGTAATTACTCCCATCCCTTACAGGGAGGGGCTGGGGGTGGGTCTCTTCCCCTTTCATGTTCCTGATGCCGTGGCTGTCGGCACTCCACATCTCCACGCCGGGGCTGGTGGGGTCGATGTCGGCGGCCATGCAGCGGCCCACGTCGGCGTTGCTCTTGATCTGGAACACTACGTCGCCCGTGCGGGCATCATGCAGTTCGGAACCGTCGCGCCTGTTCTCGTGGCAGTCCCACACATAGAGGTGGCCGTCGGCGGGATCGGCCACCAGGTGCAGTGCATCGCCGTGACCCATGCCGGTGCTATAGAGTCCGCGCCCGTCGTGGTCGACGGTCATGGCACCGTAGATGATTTCGTCGAATCCGTCGCCGTCGACATCGGCCACGCGCAGGTTGTGGTTGCCCTGTCCGGCATAGGAAGCCCACTCGGGCTTGTTGGTGTCGAAGGTCCATCGATTCTTCAGTTCATGGCCGTCCCAGTCCCATGCTGCAATGACGGTGCGGGTGTAATAGCCGCGGCAGAAGAGGGCGGAGGCCACCCCTTTGGCCCCCGAGGGGGCTTCTATAGACTGGCTGGCTCCCAAGTATCCGAGGGCGGCCAGGTAGCGCTCTGAGCGGTTGCCGCGCTCGTCGCCCCAGGCTTTCAGTTCGCCGCGCTCAGGTATGTAGGGCTTAGTGTCGAGCACGCGGCCTGTGAGTCCGTCGAAGACGCTGATATACTCCGGCCCTTCGAGGATGCGGCCCGCGGCGTTGCGGTAGTCGGCCAGGGAGTCGCCGATGACGGTGCCTTGGCCGTCGCGGGTGCCGTCGGCGGTCTTCACCATGAGTTCTGCACGTCCGTCGCCGTCAAAGTCATAGACGATGAAGGGGGTATAGTGGGCACCGCTGCGGATGTTGCGCCCCAGGTTGATACGCCAGAGTAATTTACTATTTACGGATTTTCGATTTTCGGTTTCGGATTTTCGATTTTCGATTTGGCTGCCCACCGTGTCGTTTGGAAAAAGTTTATAGCAGTCGAGTAGGGTAGGGCCGGTATAGCCGTCGTGGCTGTTGTCGTGGGCGTTCGTAGGCTCCCACTTCAGGATGATCTCATACTGTCCGTCGCCGTCGACATCGGCCACGGTGGCATCGTTGGCCGTATAGGAGTATTCGCCCGTGTCGCGCCAGCCCCAGCCGCGACGGCCTTGGCGCTGCTGTCCCTGGCGTTGCTGTCCCTGCATGACGGGCACCTTGCCGCCCTCGGGCTTGCAAATGGCTACCGGAAGGTAGCCTCTTGTTCCTGGAGGAAGGAGGAAGGAGGAAGGATGAGGGAGGACGGAGGAGGGGATGGGCTGCGTGTCGCTGCTCATCCTTACTTCGTAGATGGCATCATCCTGTAGCGGATGCTCGTCGATGAAGTAGGAACCGCCGTCGGTGAGGGGCTCGGCGTTGAGTTTCTCGCCGTTGCGATAGACGTCGAAGGGCGCGTTGTCGGGGTCGTCGCGCAGGATGCGCCAGGAGATGAATACCTTGCCGTCGGACTGGCGGACGGCCACCACGCCACGGTCGAGCCGCTCCATGCTGAGGCGGGAATAGTCGTATCGGGGTTGTGCGGTTATGTTAAGGCATAACCATGCGGAGGTGAGTAAGAGTAGAAACCGTTTCATTGTGTAGTTGTTTTTGTTTGTGCAAAGGTACGAATTTTTATTGTTTTTCTTGCATAATTCAGTCAGAATTATTACTTTTGTGGTCGAAACAAAAACAACAGAAAGAAATGAAGAAACTATTGACCATCGCTTTGATGGCTGTTGCATTGACAGTCCATGCGCAAGAGAAGAGTACCAAATGGTATGACAATGTGAAGTTCAGTGGCTACGGTATGGTGCAGTATCAGGCCAGCGACAAGTACAGTAACCAGACGGTGACAGCCGCCGACGGCACGAAGACCACCGAGGCCGTGAAGAACCATGACAACGGCTATAACCTGCGACTGGTGCGTATGGCCCTGGAAGGTCGTGCCCATCAGGACTTCTACTGGAAGGTGCAGATGCAGATCAACGGCAACACCTACGACCCCGACAAGTCGTCGACCGACATCCGCCTGGTGGATCTCTTCGGCGAGTGGCAGAAATACGAATACTTCAAGGTGAAGGCTGGTCAGTTCAAGCGCCCGTTCACCTTCGAGAACCCCATGCATCCCATCACGCAGGGCTTCATGAGTTATTCGCAGAACGTCAGCAAACTGGCGGGCTTCTCAGACCGCAGCGGCGGCAATGCGTCCAACGGCCGCGACATCGGCGTGCAGATACAGGGTGACTTCCTGAAGAACGGCGAGGGCCGCAACCTGTTGCACTATCAGGTGGGTGCCTTCAACGGCGAGGGCATCAACCAGAAGGACAAGGACAACCGCAAGGACATCATCGGCGGCCTGTGGGTGATGCCGGTGAAGGGCATGCGCATCGGTGCCTTCGGATGGACGGGCAGCCGTTACGGCGTGGGCGAGAAAAACCGCTATGCGCTGTCGGGTGAGTATGTCAAGGACGACTGGACCTTCCGCACGGAGTATATCCACAACCAGGGCTGGAACGCTGCCCATACCGCCGACAAGGCCGACGGTATCTACGCCCTCTGCATCGCTCCTATACAGAAGAACAAACTGCACGTGAAAGCCCGCTACGACCTGTATCGCGAGGCGAAGGAATGGGGGCAGTCGAAGACGATGTATGAGGTCGGTGCCGACTACCTGTTTACGAAGAACCTGCAGATCAACGTGGAGTATGCCCGCGTGAACGACCGCACTATCGTTGATGCCGACAAGCACAACTATAACCTGGTGGATGTGGAACTGGACTTCAGGTTTTAATCGAGGTGCGAGGTACGAGGTGCGAGGTGCGAGGTGCGAGGTACGAGGTACGAGGTACGAGGTGCGAGGTACGAGGTGCGAGAATAGAACTGTGAACTGAAATGAAGGAATTTGTAATATCCGAGGCAAAGACTGAGACGGCGGTGCTCGTGGGTCTGATAACGAAAGACCAGGACGAGGCCAAGACCAACGAATATCTCGACGAACTGGAGTTTCTGGCCACTACGGCCGGTGCCCATACCGTGAAGCGCTTCACCCAGCGCGTAGGCGGTCCCAGTGCCGTGACCTACGTGGGCAGTGGCAAACTATTAGAGATTAAGGAATATATAAAAAAAGTACAGGACGAATACGAAGATGCGGTAGCAAATGCTTCACTCTTCACTCTTCGCTCGGCTATGCCGCTTAGCTCTGCTAAGAACTCTTCACTTCCCCAGCCCGTGGGCATGGTGATCTTCGACGATGAACTGACGGCGAAACAACTGCGTAACATCGAGAAGGAACTGCAGGTGAAGATCCTCGACCGCACCTCGCTCATCCTCGACATCTTTGCCATGCGTGCACAGACGGCGGAGGCGAAGGCGCAGGTGGAACTGGCGCAGCACCGCTATATGCTGCCAAGGCTGCAACGGCTGTGGACACACCTGGAGCGACAGGGCGGCGGCAGCGGCGGTGGCGGCGGCAAAGGCACCGTGGGACTGCGCGGACCGGGTGAGACGCAGTTGGAGATGGACCGCCGTATCATCCTCCATCGCATCACGCTGCTGAAACAGCGCCTGGCAGAGATCGACCAGCAGAAGACCACGCAGCGGAAGAACCGTGGACGGCTGATCCGCGTGGCTCTCGTGGGCTATACCAATGTGGGCAAGTCAACACTGATGAACCTGCTGTCGAAGAGCGATGTCTTTGCCGAGAACAAACTATTTGCCACGCTCGACACCACGGTGCGCAAGGTGACCATAGAGAACCTGCCGTTCCTGCTGGCCGACACCGTGGGCTTCATACGCAAACTGCCCTCAGACCTCGTGGAGTCGTTCAAGAGCACCCTCGACGAGGTGCGCGAGGCCGACCTCCTGGTGCATGTCGTGGATATCTCGCACCCCGACTTCGAGGAACAGATCCGCGTGGTGGAGCAGACACTGGCCGAACTGGGCTGTGCCGAGACACCCTCGATGGTGGTCTTCAACAAGATGGATGCCTATACATGGACGCCGCAGGACGAGGACGACCTCACTGAGCCCACGCGCGAAAACATCTCGCTGGACGACCTGAAGCGCACGTGGATGGCGAAGATGAGTGAAAAGGGAAAAGTGAAGGGTGAAGGGTTTGCTGTCGCGCCGCTGTTTATCAGCGCGAAGAACAAGGAGAATATCGACGAACTGCGCTCTACATTATATAATAAGGTACGTGAGTTGCACGTCCAGAAATATCCTTATAACGACTTTCTCTACACCATAGAGGAATAGATGCCTCCTGCACGCTATAGATGTAATGCCAGTTCGTCGATGATGTCGCGGGCCACCTCGCTCTTGGACTTCTTGTCGTAGTCTTTCTGGCCGTCGCGGGAGATGATGCTGATCTGGTTCTCGTCGCTCTTGAAGCACGTTCCTTCGTTGCGCAGGGAGTTGAGGACAATGAAGTCAAGGTTTTTCTTCTCGAGTTTATGATGGGCGTTCTGCGCTTCGTCGTTGGTCTCCAAGGCGAAGCCCACGAGCAACTGTCCGTCGCGTTTCATCTGCCCCAGCGAGGCGGCGATGTCGGGATTGGGGACAAGGGCGATTGAGAATTGAGAATTGAGAATTGAGGATTGAGGATTGGAATTTGAGGATTGAGGATTGAGAGCCTCACGCTTGATCTTCTTGTCGGCCACCTCGGCAGGACGGAAGTCGGCCACGGCAGCACAGAGGATGGCTGCATCCATCTGCGGGAAAGTCTTCGTGGCAGCATCATACATCTCCTGACAACTCTCCACGTCTGTCCTACGGATGGTGCCATGGGGCTCATGGGGCTCATAGGGCCTATAGGTCTCATTCACTGTAAGGCTGACAGGTCCGGCAATCAGCGTGACCTCGGCACCGCGGCGGGCACACTCCTCAGCCAGCGCAAAGCCCATCTTACCGCTGGAGTAGTTGCCGATGAAGCGCACAGGGTCAATCTTCTCATACGTCGGCCCCGCAGTAATCATGATTCTCTTGCCTTGCAACTGCCTACACTTCTCACTTCTCTCTTCTAACTTCTCACTTAAAAATTCCACGATCTTCTCAGGCTCTTCCATCCGTCCCTTGCCCTCCAGGCCACTGGCCAGGAAACCGCTCTGCGGCTCGATGATATAATTGCCGAAACCTTTCAGCCGCTCCATGTTCTGTTGTGTAGTGGGGTGGGCATACATGTCCAGGTCCATGGCGGGCGCGATAAACACCGGCGCTTTCATCGACAGGTAGGTGGTGATGAGCATATTGTCGGCAATGCCGTTGGCCATCTTCCCCAAGGTGGAGGCCGTGCAGGGGGCGATGAGCATGGCGTCGGCCCAGAGACCCAGTGCCACGTGCGAGTGCCATGTGCCGTCGCGCTGCGAGAAGAAGTCGCTGACGACGGGCTTCTGCGTCAGTGCCGACAGCGTGATAGGCGTGATAAACTCCTTGCCGGCAGGCGTGATGACCACCTGCACCTCGGCACCGCGCTTCACCAGTTCGCGGATAATCAGGCACGACTTATAGGCCGCTATCGACCCCGTGATGCCCAGTACAATCTTCTTTCCTCTTATGCCACCTAAGTTAGTGGGGTGGGGGTCTGAACAATTCATAATCATCTATTTTAGAGACGGGTGGCCTCGCGCAGGCGGATGCGGGTGAGTACTTGCTTGGTGTTGTAGGTGAAGTCGCCGCCGAGGATCCAGGCGTAGTAGCCGGGGTCGTAGCGGAGCACCTCGGCCACGGTCTTGCCCTTGTGCTTGCCGAAGTTGAAGTATTCGGTCATCACAGGCTTGCCGTCCTTGTCCAGGATCGTATTGCCCTGGGCATCCTTGGCCTCGCCCCAGACGATGCGCCCTGCAAAGTCAACGTTGTCGTTTACCTTGGAGATACGCTCCAGCACGTCCATATCGTTGTCTATCACACGGCCGTCGGGGTCTTCCACCAGGGTGCCGTGGGCATCGGCGATGACGCGCTTCGTGGTGGCCTCACCCAGCGATGCCTGATGCTCGGCGGTGTAGTGGTCCAGTTCGGCCTGCAGCACGCGCCATGTGGCCTCGGTGTCCTGGTCAGCACGGTGGGCCTCGAAGTCATCCTCCATCTTACGGCCGCAATAGAACTTATAGGCAGCAGCCAGGTTGCGACGCTCCATCTTGTGGAAGATGGTCTGCGCATCGATGAGGCGGCACTTGGAGAAGTCGAAGTCGATGCCGGCACGCAGGAACTCCTCGGCCAGCAGGGGCACATCGAAATGATTGGAGTTGAAGCCGGCGATGTCGCAGCCGGTGAACTTCTCTTCCAGTATCTTGGCCATTTGCTTGAAGGTGGGCTTGTCCTTCACGTCCTCGTTGGAGATGCCCGTCAGTTGGGTGATGACGGGTGGTATGGGGCACTCGGGGTTGATGATATGGTCGCCGCGCTCTTCCGTGCCGTCGGGCATTACCTTAATATATGATATCTGTATGATTCGGTCCTTGACTAAATCAAGACCGGTCGTCTCCAAGTCGAAGACGACCAGCGGTTTCTTCAGGTTCAGTTTCATGTTTTATTAAGTGAGGAAATGAGAACGTAAATGAGAAATGAGGAATGAGGAATGAGAAATGTAAATGAAGAAATGAAAAAATGACATGCTGCACAGAGACGACAAACCAGAGCATAGGCCATGAAGCCTGTGCGCCTTCTTGTCAATATGTCTGCGTCCACACATCATTTCTTCATTTCTTCATTTACATTTCTCATTCCTCATTCCTCATTTCTCATTTACGTTCCTCATTTCTCATTCCTCATTTCTCATTTGGGATTTAATCATTAATAAGCATTGGCATCATCAGCATCAGCACATCCTGGTTTTCGGGCTGCTCGGAGGGCAGCACCAGACCGGCACGGCTGGGATCGGCCAACTGTATGACCACCTGCTCGCACTCAAAATTACTCAGTATCTCGATGAACGACGAGCCCTTGAAGCCAATGCTCATAGGCATGCCGTTATAGTCGCACGTCATCTTCTCCGTTGCGGTCTTCGAGAAGTCGTAGTCCTCGGCATCGAGTTGCAGCGTGCCGTTCTCCACGTGGAAGCGGATGAGGTTGCTCGAGTCGTTGGAGAAAGGCTGCACGCGGCGCAGGGCTGCCAGCAGGCCTTGGCGGTCGACGGTCAACTGGTTGGGGTTGCTCTGGGGTATCACCGAGTTATAGTTGGGATAGCGGCCCTCGATCAGACGGCAGATGATGATGCCTTCCTCGAAGTTGATCTCGGCGTTGCGCTCGTCGAAGCGCAGCACCACATCGCCCCCCTGCTTGCCCAGCACGCCCTTCAGCAGCGAGGCAGGCTTCTTGGGCAGGATGAAGGCGGCAGGCTGCTCGCTGCGGATGTTAAGCACTTTGTTGCGCACCAACTTATGACCGTCGCTGGCTACGATAGCCAGACAGTCGGGCGTCAGGTCGAAATAGATGCCGTTCATCACGGGGCGCAGTTCATCCTGTGCCGTGGCGAAGATAGAGCGGTTGATATTCTCGGCCAGCACCGGTGTGGGAATGGTGATGGTGGTGGCACCGTCGCCCACCTGCTGCGGCTGCGGGAACTCGTCGGCATTCTCCACGGGCAGGGAGAACATACCGTTCTGGTAGTTGATCTTGGCAATGTTGCTGCTCTGGTCTATGTCAAACGTGATGGGCTGCTCGCTGATACCCTTGACGGCTTCCAGCAGGTCGTGGTTGCCCACGCAGAAACGGCCGTCGCCGTCGGTCTCGGTAAGGTCGAGCGAGGTTTTCATCATGACCTCGCTGTCGGAAGCCGTCAGGTGCAGACGGCCTTCAACGACCTCGAACAGGAAATCACCCAGGATGGGCAACGAATTCTTACTATTGATAACTCTCGACAGAGCCGTCAGCCGACTGCTCAGTGCTGTGCTTGATACAGTGAATCTCATATTGTTCTATTGTTTATATTATCGTTTTGAGGCACAAAAATACAAAAAAAGTGTGTCAACAGCAAAATATTTGCGAAAAAATTGCTTGTTTTCAAACTATTTTAGTAATTTCGCAAGCGATTTCGCAAAAATACAAACAAAATAACAATTTTAACAATATGGATTTAACAGGAAAAGTTATTGCCATCATGGAGGCAAGAGGTGGTGTGTCGGCACGCACCGGTAATCCATGGATGACCCAGGAATATGTCATCGAGGTTCCTGGCACCTATCCCCGTAAGATGGTGTTCAACATCTTTGGCGAGGATCGTATCAAACAGTTCAATATTCAGCCAGGCGAGGAGATTACCGTGCAGTTCGACATTGACGCACGCGAATACAACGGCCGCTGGTTCAACGACATCCGCGCCTTTAACATCATTCGCGGGCAGATAGCCGACAGCATACCTGCTGCCACGGCTCCCTTCCCGCCGCAGGGCGTCGCTCCCGCCGCTACTGCCGCTCCCGCCGCAACTGCTGCTCCCGCTGCCCCCGATGCAGCCACAGCACCATTCCCCCCAGCACAGGAGCCAGCACCTGGCGACGCTCCTGCCGACGACCTGCCGTTCTGACGGAAGCCATCACTCCTCCATGTCGGCATCGAGCCTGTTAGACCAAAGGTATTTTCGGGTTTCGCGGGCGGCCACGCCGCTAAGCAGGAGCAGGGCAATGAGGTTGGGGATGGCCATGAGCGCATTCATGCAGTCGGCAATGTTCCAGATAATGTCCAGATTGATGATGCAACCGAAGAAGAGGGCTACGATAAACAGGATTCGGTAGAACCTGTTTATGCGCTGGCCCTCTATATAGTTTACGGCACTCTCGCCGTAGTAACTCCATCCAAGTATGGTGCTGAAGGCAAACGTCAGGATGCCGAAGGTGAGCAGCGGTGCACCTACGTAGGGAATCTTGCTGAAGGCCACCTTGGTCAAGGCCGCCCCGTCGTCGTAACTGATGTCGGGATAGGCTAGGATGCTGCTGACGAGCACCATGCCGGTGAGGGCGCAGATGATGACGGTGTCCCAGAAGGTGCCTGTGCTCGACACGAGGGCCTGTCGCACAGGGTTGCGCGTCTGAGCCGCCGCCGCCACGATGGGTGCGCTGCCCATGCCGCTCTCGTTGGAGAAAAGACCTCGGGCAATACCATAGCGGGCCGCCATCATGACCGTGCTGCCTACGAAGCCGCCGCCAGCCGCCGAAGGGTTGAAGGCCGACGAGACGATGAGTTTCAGGGCGGGCCATACAAACTCGGCGTTCATGCAGAGAATGGCCAGACAGCCCACCACATAGAACAGGGCCATGACGGGCACCAGCACCATACACACGCGGGCTATCGACTTCACGCCGCCTAATATCACCACTGCCGTAAGCAGGCAGACGAAAATACCCACGACCCATGTCGGAACGCCAAAGGTCTCGTTAGCCAGCAGCGCAATGCTGTTGGCCTGCACCGTGCAGCCGATGCCGAACGAGGCCAGGGCGGTAAAGACGGCAAAGAGGACGGCGAGCCACTTCATGTTGAGGCCGCGCTCCAGCGCATACATCGGACCGCCATACGTCCTCCCGTCGCTGCCCTTTACCCTGTATTTCACTGCCAGGAGACCTTCGGCATATTTCGTCGACATGCCGAAGATGCCGGTGAGCCAGCACCACAGCACAGCGCCGGGCCCGCCGAGAGCCACCGCCGTAGCCACGCCCACGATATTGCCTGTGCCGATGGTGGCCGCCAGTGCGGTGGCCAGTGCCCCGAACTGACTGACATCGCCCGAGGCTTTGTCGTCTTTCTTGATGGAGAGGCGGATGCCCGTCAGCAGTTTTCGCTGCGGCACACCCAGCCTGACGGTCAGGAACAGGTGCGTGCCCAGCAACAGCACAATCATCGGCCAGCCCCACAGCCAGCCGCTAATAAGCGAGAAGAAATCATTGATGGCGTCCATGGATGATGAGGGTTGAGAGTTTATAGTTGAGAAGCGATGAAGCGCAGTTCGGCCTCGAGCATCTCCAGTTTAGGCATCCGCAGGCCCGCCTTGTGGGCCACGGCGATGGGGCGCGTATAGAGATAGTCTATTTCCATGGGGCGGTGGAAGTCGAAGTCCAGTTTCATGGAGGGTGAATAGGGTGTCATCTCGTCGGTCATCAGAATCATCTCATCGGCAAACGACTCGTCGATGGCCTCGATGCCCAAGGCGTTGGCCGTATGGATAACCTCCATCATCTGCTCGCGTATCAGTGCCCTTGTAGAGGGATGCTGAAGCAGATGGTTGGTCTGTGTGTTCAGGGCCACGGTCATGCCATTGAAGGGCATGTTCCACACGGCCTTGCGCCAGCGGGCTTCCTCATACGCCACCACGCCGGCCTTGATGCCTGCCTCGGTGAAATCGGCCACCATTTGCTGGAACCGCTGCTCGTTGCGACAGGAATAGTTGCCGAAGTTGATGTGGCCGTAGCATTGATGGTTCACACGGCCTGGCTCGGTCTTGGCCGAACAGATGAAGGCGAGCCCTGCCACGAGTTGTATGCCGGGAAACCACTGTGACAAATCTTCCTCCAGTCCGATGCCGTTCTGTATGAGCACCACCATTGTCTGCTCATGGAGCAGCGGCGGCAGCAACTGCTTCAGCAGATGGTTGCGTGTGGACTTCAGGCACACCAGCACCACGTCGGCCGCCGGCATGTCGGTTGTCGACTGATAGGCATGTACCGCGGGCAGATGGAATGAGCCGTCGCACGAGTCTACCTGCAGGCCGTTTGCCTTCACATAATCATAGTCACTATGCAGCAGGAAATGCACCTCCTGTCCGCTATGAGCCAGTTTGCTGCCATAATAGCCGCCGATGGCTCCTGTACCTATTACTGCGTAAGTCATTGTATTACAAGCATGATTCATTTAAAAGCCGGTATTCACCTTAGTCTTTGAGAAATAGAACTCACGGAGCGGTTTCTGCACAAGGTTGCCTTTCAGAGCAATGGTCTGCTGGAGACGGATGTCCTGCGACGAGGCTCCTATCTTGACGATATATTCTCCCGGGGCCACATTCCACCGACGCTGATCCTCATGGGTATAGTAGCCGAACTGCTCGGTATAGAGTGTTGCCTCTACGGTCTTGCTCTCGCCTGGCTGCAGCGACACGCGGGCGAAGCCCTGGAGTTGGATGGGGCGGATGGGCTGTTGGACGCTGGCAGGTGCCAGGTAGATCTGCACCACTTCGTCGGCCGCCGTCTTGCCGGTATTCTTGACCTCAAACGAGAGGTTGATGTCCTGGTCGGTCGTCATGGCTTCCTTGTCGGCCTTTAGGTTGCCATACTCAAAGGTGGTATAACTCAGGCCGTAGCCGAAAGGCCAAGAAAATTTACTATTTGACGATTTACAATTTGACAATTTACTGTCTGACGATTTGCTATCTGCCATTTCAGCCGGATTATTGTAGCAAAGGGGCTCGTAGGTTTCCGCATTGGGATAACTGACTGACAGTTTGGCCGACGGCGACACCTTGCCAAAGAGGATGTCGGCCACGGCATTGCCTCCCTCCTCGCCCGGGTACCACGCCTGGATGACAGCGGCACACTTCTCGGCCAGCCCAGACACCACCTGTGCACGGCCGCCGAACATGACCAGCACCACGGGCTTACCCGTCTTGATCAACTCCTCTACGTATTGCTCCTGGCTGCCAGGCAGACGCAGACCCTTGCGGTCGCGGTTCTCGCCGCAGAGCATCACGTTCTCGCCAACGGCTGCAATAATCACGTCGGCCTGCCGCGCCATCGCGAGGGCTTCAGCCTTGTCGGCCTTCTCGCCGGAGTGCACCTTACGGTGCAGGATCTCATACTCCCAGGCGCGGGCATCGCCGCCCTTGATGAAGTCGGTCTCTATCTCTTCGGTCCAGTCGCAGCCACGTGAATACAACAAGTTGAATGGAGCGGTTGGGGTGTTGGTTGTCTGGTCGTTCAGGCAGTTTTTCATACCCTCCAGAAGCGTCACGATGTGTGGTTTCTCTGAGGTATAGTCAACCTTCTTCCAGAAATACGACATGGCGGGATAGGTATAGTCGCCACACATGGCCCATATCGAGTTAGCGTTGGGGCCGGTGAGCAAGATGTTGAGGTTTGAGGTTTTTGACTTGAGGTTTGAAAGCGGGAGAATGTCGTTGTTTTCGAGCAACACGACGCTCTGCGTGGCAATGTTGTAGGCCGTCTGCCGCTCTTCGGGCGTGTCGAGGACGATATGCTCCGTGCTGTAGAGGTAGGCGTCATTGTCGAAAAAGCCGGCTCTTAACTTGAAGCGCAACACGTCTTTCACGGCACGCTCGAAAGCCTCCGACCCCACAAGGCCCTGATCGATAGCCTGCTGTAGGTGCTCGTAGTTGGCACCGAAGGGGAAGTCCACGTCGTTGCCGGCATTGATGGCGGCAGCAGCCTTCTGTATGACGGCGGGAAAACCGCCGTCCACGGACGCAGAGTCGTTCGCGGCGGTGCTGTTGTCTGATTCATGAATATGGTTGACGGGCGCGGGCAACTGGTCGATGGCGGTGTAATCGCTCACTACCATGCCGTCGAAGCCGAGATAGTTGCGCAGGATGTCCTGCAGGATCCAACTGTTGGCCACGCAGTTCACCATCTCCTTTGCGTCAGCAGATTCTTGCGTCCCTTCGGTAGCAAGCGACCAGAGGTCGAGCGCTTCATTCTTCCCTCTTCCCTCTTCCCTTCTCATGGCATGATAGCCTGGCATGAGGCACTTGCTGCCGGCCAGCCGGATCATCGCCTCATGGGGCATCAGTATCTCCTCCATCAGCACCTTCTCGTCGGCATCGCCACCGCCGCCATAGCCGAGGTAATGCTTTGAGCAGGCACCCACGCCTTTCTTCAAGTCGCCTTGTTGCAAGCCCTTGACGAAGGCCACGCCCATAGCAGCCGACAGGTAACCATCTTCGCCATACGACTCCTCCAGGCGGTTGAACGAGGGTATGCGGCACACATCGACCATTGGCGAGAGAGCCAGCACGCCGCCCATCTTGCGCAGGGCAGTGCTTGTCTGTCGCGTCTTCAGTTCGGCCAGTTCCGTGTTAAACGAGCAGGCCTGTCCTATCTGCTGCGGATAGATGGTGGCACCCAGCGTGTTGATGCCCGAGAGCACCTCTTCGTGGAACAGGGCGGGTATGCCGCTCGGCGTGTTCTCCTTGAGCCACTGCTGCACGGCGGCCACACGGTCGCGCACGTCGTTAGGATCGCGAGGCTGCTGCAGGCAGAACTGCGAGAAATGGCCGATGCCATTGGGTATCATTTCGTGGCACTTTGCCGTGTCCAACTGTCCTGCCTCGTCGAAGAGGTCGTCCATATACATGCTTCTCAGTTGTGCGATACGCTCCTCCTGCGACATCCTGTCGTAGAGTTCGTCAACGCGCTGTTCAAGGTCAACAGCCGTGTTACAGCCTGCAAGAAATACAGCCATGCCAATCATCAGTCTTTTATCCACTTCCTAATAATTCTGTATTGATTAATATATGAAGATGCAAATTTACGAAAAAATCTTGTAACAAACGAGGGATTTTGGAGAATTAACACTAATCTGTGACTTGGTATCAAAACTTGGTATCAAAACAGTATCAAAGTCAGGCCGCCGGAGTATCGAGACTGTATACACTTTGTGTTCCGGCTGTATACAACTTGTATTCAGCCTGAATACAGTTTGTATTCGGCAGGAATACAAGTTGTATACAGCCGGAATACATTTTGTATTCGGGCTGAATACAAGTCAACTGAACTTTTTCGGCGGACGTAATGGCGACCGTGGCGGCAACCGTGAAAGCCGTGGCGGCAACCGTGAAAGCCGTGGCGACCGTGAAGGCCGTGGCAACCGTGAAAGCCGTGGCGACCGTGAAGGCCGTGGCGGTCGCGTCGGCGGCAAGGTCAAAGTCCCCGACTTCGGAGCAGGCTGGAGGCATCAGGAGTCTGGCGACTGGTGAATACTTCTATGTTCTAATAAAGCAACGGCGTAGGCAGAGATGCCTTCCTGACGGCCCGTAAAGCCGAGCCGCTCGGTGGTTGTTGCCTTAATGGAGATGCAGTCTGGGTCGCATCCGATGATTTGTGCCATGCACTGCTGCATGGCGGGGATGTGCGGGTTCATCTTCGGCCGCTCGGCACAGATGGTGGCATCGATGTTTCCAAGGACATAGCCTTTAGTGGCGATGAGGTCAATGGTTTTCTTGAGAATCACCTTGCTGTCCATGCCCAGGGTGTCATTGCTGGTGTCTGGGAAGTGATAGCCAATATCGCGCATGTTAGCGGCACCGAGGATGGCGTCGCAGATGGCGTGAATCAGCACGTCGGCATCGCTGTGGCCAAGAAGCCCCAGTTCGTAATCAATCTTGATGCCGCCCATCCATAGGTCGCGGCCAGCCACCAACCGGTGGACATCGTAGCCCATTCCAACTCTTATCTTCATAGCGGTAGCAAATATTTGCGTCCCTTCGGTAGCAAGCGACCAAAGGTCGAGCGCTTCACTCTTTACTTAAACAGGTCTTTCAAACCGTCCATGTCGAAGGCAAGGGTGAAGCGTAGGGTCTGGTCGAGAGGATTGCTCTGAGCAGTGGAGATGACGTAGCCCACATCGAGCGAGAAGACATTCATGCGGAAGCCGCCGCCCACGGTGAAATATTTTCGGTTGCCCTTCGACTCGGACTCATGGTGATAACCGGCACGGAGCGAGAACTGGTCGTGATAGACATATTCGGCACCTACGCTCCATTGTACCTCCTCCAACTCTTCCTTGAAGCCGCCAGGGGCATCGCTGAAACTGGTGAAGATACCCTTGATGCTCGACATGTCGGAATATTCCTCGCGCACATACTGTTGATACTCACCTTCGTGATAGAGGTCGGCATTGCCTCCAAGACGGTCGTCGATATACTGCTGCTGGGTGGGCACGGTGGGCACGAGCAGTTTGTTGGCATCGGCCGCAATGGTAAAGCGGTTGTACTCATCAAACGGAATCATGAGCGATGCGCCCAGGCGCAGGTTGGCAGGAATAAACTGGCTTTCCTCATCGCCATAGAACGAAATCTTGCTACCAATGTTGGTGGCGGTAAGACCCAGTCCTAACTGGCACTCACGGTTGCCCAGCATGATATAGTTGTTGTAGTACATGGCAATGTCGGCGGCAAAGGCTGAGGCAGGCTTCGACCCCTCGCTGAAGTAGTCGTAGCGCAGGTCGCTATAGATCCATCGCAGGCCGACACCGAGCGAGAAGGTCTCACTCAACATTCGCGAGTAAGCCACGTCGAGCGACATCTCGTAAGGCTTCACCGTCATTGAGGCATCCTCGCCGACGCCGTCGGTATATACCTCACCGAGGGAGAAATAGCGCAGAGAACCAGACAATGCGCCGTAGTCGCCGATGCGATAGTAGCCGGCAACGTAGGCCAGGTCGATGTCGTTGACCAACTGTCGGAGCCAGGGGGTGTAGTTGAGAGCCACACCGGCACGGCTGATGCAGAAAGGGTATTTGGCCAGGTTCCAATACTGCGAGTTGACGTCGGGATCGGTGGCACAGCCCACATCACCCATACCTGCAGAACGTGCATCGGGAGCGATGGTCTGCGAGATGACGGCATGGTCAACAGGGTTGTACGTGGTAGTCTTAGAGTCTTGAGCCGAGGCAGTGCCAACGGCTGTTAGCCAACAGGCGGTTGCAAAAAATATGTTTTTATACTGTTTCATCGTTTAAATAAACGCGGCTTCGCCTTAATTATTGCCCAGCACAATCAATTTCCTGGCTTGTGATGCCTGTTTGCTGCCATTGCTGCTGACAAGAATCCTGTAGAAATAGACACCGGTGCGCAGGCGTGAGCCACTGCCGGTGGTCAGGTCCCAGTCGATGGTATAAGTATGGTCGGTAGGCAGTCCTGTCTCTGTGCGCCCCCATAGTTTACGTCCTGAGGTGTCGAATATTTCGAGTTCCACATCCATTTCGCTGCCTGTGCGGTCGTGGCTGATGACAAAGCGCGTGGATGTGCTCGCAGGGTTTTGGGTGCAGATGACATTGATCAGCGAGGGTTCCTGTTTGCTGTTCACCACAAAGGACAGTTCAACTGTCGAGGAGTTGTTGAGCATATCCCAGGCACGGAACAGCAGGCGGTGCTGGCCGTCGGTGAGTTCGGGGATGCTGAATCCCACGGTGCCTCGCTGGTAGTCGCCGAAGTCGTACTGGAAATACTCGTTGAGGTTATATGTCTTGTTCATATTACCGTCGATGATAAGTTCCAGGTCGTGGCCAATGCCGCTGCCCGCCACGTTGATACCGTCCTTATCGTTGATCTCAGCATAGAAATACGGAGTGGAGTTGACCTCGTCGCCGTTGACAAACGCATCGCTGTTGAGATAGCAATAGATAGAAGGACCAATCTCGTCGTTGACAGTATCGACATAGCCCGAGAGGGTGAAGTTGTCGTTCTCGCCATGAGCCTCAAGGGTCTTGTCAACGTTGACGGCATAGACGAGGAAGAGTCCGGTATTATCGGAGTAACTGATGTCCTTGGGCACGGAGAAGGTGAACGAGAACTCACCGTTGGTGACGCTGTTGCTGCCGCTATAGATCGTGTTGGGGCGGTCGGTGAAGGTAATGGCCGTGCTTGTCTCGGTGGTGTTGTTCATCTTGCCGGAGATGGTCTCTTCAATGTCGCGCACAGTAAACGTGGCAACGCCGTTGAAGTCGGCATGGTCTGGGATATGTCCCTTCACCGTGGCTATCGAGCCGGCCTTCAGTTGCTTGGGGCTGCCGCCTACGGGCTCGCCGTTGATTTCATCGATGGTGGCTGTGAGGGTGGGGGCGGCGAGCACCAGAGCGGGGTCGCCCAGTAGTGAATACTGCTGTTTGTTGGTCACCATCTCGGTGGTGCCAGCCGTGAAGTCGTTCTTGGCCAGCATGGCAGCCTCGCCGATGGAGAGGCGACGGCCGTTGTCGTCGGTAGACAATACATATTTCATGAACGACTGGTTCATGGGTCGGTTGTAACTGGCATACACTGTACGTGTGGTGCCGTAGAAGGCGATGGCACCGCCTTTCTCGTTGAACATGGCCGTCTCGCCTATATTCTCATCCTGACCGTCGAAAGGCATAATGTCGCAGGAGGCTGTCACCCATAGGGGCAGGCGCAGCGAGGTGGCCTTGGCAAAGTCGGGCAGGGTGACCACATACTCGTGGGAGATGGCATCCATGCGTCCGTGGCCGGAGTAGTTCATCACCAGTGCTCCCGCCTGCATCTGCTGGAGGATGAGGCGCGTCACGTCGGGATAACTGTTGCCCGTGGCTGATGTCACACGGGTATAGGCATCCCAGTATATCTTCTTGATGTTATAGGCGGTGTTGTAATGCAGCACGGTGTCGAGTACTGCCTCTGCATCCTGCATGTGGCGGTTCTGGTCGCCGTCATCGCCCAGGAAGCAGAGCGTGTTTTGCCATGCACCGGCATACTCGTTTGTGCGGTAGGCGTAGATTTTGTCTACCAGCACCTTTGCCTGAGCGGAGTTTCGTGCCGACAGGCGTCCTACGGCGGCATCAATCTTGTCGGTGAGCACATTGCTGCCCTCGCCGTCGTCGAGCAGGCAGAAGAAGTCATCGCTGACATAACACTTGGTTTCGCTGAATGAGTTCTCGCTTTCATAACAGAGCAGGAAATTGTCGGGTGAGGTGTTGCGCCAGTCGCTGGTGAGCATGCGGTTGTCCCATGCCCCGTCGCCAAAGAGGATGAGATAGCGGGGCATGTCGGCCTCGGTCTCGGCGCGGTCGTAGAGCATCTTCATATAGCGGCGGTATGCGTTGACATCGGGCGTGCCGCTGGAGAACTCGTTGAACAACTCGTCGGCAGGCACAAGGTTGACGCGCATGCCGTCGTAGGTCTCGTGGAGGGTTTTCAGACGCTCGGCCTCTGATACAAAAACCTGTGTTGTGGGAATGATGATGACCATGTCGGCCTGCGGGTCGGCATGATGATCCTGATTGGTGATGCGGTAAACATATTCCGGCACGGGGAAAGAGGCGGTGGAAAGGGCAGGCATCGGCTTGGCGTAGGTATAGGCAAACGACACATAATCGATGCGGACGATGCCCCCGGATGTCTGTTTAATCACCACCTTGTTGCTTTCGCTATCCATCTGTGTCTCGGGAACGGCAAAGGTCCAGTTGGCCTGCGTAGCCACGGCGTAGGAGTCGGCGGGTTTGCCTGTCTTGTTGCTGAACAGCGATGAATTGGGTACAATCTTTCCCAACTCGGTGCCATTGATGCTGACTGTAGCCTCGAAGGTGGCATCGAACGAGAGGTTGACATTCAGTTGGGCCGTTGTCTGTCTGTTTGTGGGCTGCTGGGTGCCAGGCATGGTGATGACACGGTCGGTGCCGATGGTCAGTTTCTCGCTGTTATAGAGGTTGCGCCCGCCATGGAACCAGGAATAGTTGTCTACTTCGTTGATGTCGTGATAGTCATTGGGGCCCGGATAGAACGCGCCGCAGAAGGTGGCGCTGTCGACAGCCAGTGGCTCCTCATCGCTCTCGGTGATGAAATAGTAGCCGTAGTCGGAGCAGGCATTACGCTCGCGTGCCACTGCTTTCTTCGTGGACCAGTTGACGGGGCCTACGGCATGGAACAGACGTCGGCCGTTAATGGTAATGGAGGGCACCTCCTTGAGGTCGTCGGTCGATGCCAGATAGTCGCCGGTAAGTTTCTCTGGCTGCATGGCACCGCCGTAGCCATAGATTTTCACTTTCGACAGACTGGAGAAACCGGCTTGGCGTACCAAGGCTTCTGTCAACTGATAGATTCCCGTCTCCGGTACCCGTATCTTGGCCCATTGTCCAGTGGCCAGCACAGAGTGGTCGGCATAGCGTCCATCGCTGGCAGCAGCACGGCGGGCGGCACTGATCTCATGCTTGACAGGTTTGATGTTCAGCATGAAACTGACCAGTTTCTGGTATTTCCCATTGCGGAACACCAGCGGTACGAACGATATGTAGAGTGTACCAGTCTTTCGTGATACACCGACGTGCTGACTGACCTCGGGCATGTCTGGCAGTGCATCGGACGTAATCTGTCCGTAGCGTGTAATGTCGGCCTTCGACATATCCATGAACTCTGGATAGTAGATGCTCACCTCATAGTCGTAGGCAGCGTAGTCGCGTCCCAGCGGCAGTGAGTAATGAAAACGCGGCAACACAGAGTCTATCCTCACTTCGTTGGCTGTAAGGTTGAAAAACTCTTGTGTGCCGTTGGCAGCAGACCCTTGTGCTGAAGTGCCTGCCATAAAGCCCATAAAGGCTGTCAGTATGATCAGTAATCGTTTCATATCGCGTTTATTTACAATAGAAGTCCAGCACCTTTCGGCTTTCCAGCCAGCCCTCCAGGTGGTCGTTAATCTTTACCGGTCCGATGCCGGCAGGAGTGCCGGTGTAGAGCAGGTCGCCGGTCTTCAGGGTAAAGAAGGTGGAGATATAGGCAATCAGTTCGTCCACCTTGTAGAGCATGTCGCCCGTACAGCCCTGCTGCACCGTCTGCCCGTTGATGTCGAGGTGGAAATGGAGGGCCTGTACCTCACGGTATGTAGCCACATCCATCCATTCCCCTATGACGGCTGAGCCGTCGAAGCCCTTGCATATTTCCCAGGGCTTTCCTTCGCGTCGAGCCTTTTCCTGCCAGTCGCGTGCCGTGAAGTCGATGCCCACGGTCACTGCGTCGTAGTAGCGATGGGCAAAGCGTGCCGGAATGCCTTTGCCCAGCCGGCAGATGCGTACCACGAGTTCGGCCTCGTAGTCCACCCTTGCCGACCAGTCGGGGATGAAAAACGGCTTGCCGTCTTTCAGCAGTGCGGAGTCGGCCTTGGTGAAAATCACGGGTGCCTCCGGTTTATATAACGCGCCATCCAGTTCTTTATTGTGCTGGATGTAGTTCATTCCTACTGCAAAAATCTTCATGGGCGGCTCACGGTCACTTTACTATTTGAACACAATTTTCCGTCCGTTGGCAATGTAGAGACCCCTGCGGGGATGCGACACGCGCTGGCCACCCAAGGTGTAGAGAGCCATGCTGCGGATGTCGTCGTTGTTTAAAGCCTCAATAGAGGTTACAATATCCTTGCCAATGACCAGACTGAGGGAGGTGGTTTCGCCATCAACCCTCAGATAGGCACTGAAGGGCTGCAGTATGTCATCGCCGGCAAGAGGCAGGAACTGACCGTAGACCTGACTGTCGGCACTTGCCACTGGCGTGAGGCCGAAGGTGCGTGCGGGAGCCTGTTGTCTGGTGTAGGTGCCAAAGAAAATGTCGGACAATGCCGGGTCGTTGCTGTCAATGGTCTTTACATCAATCGACGAGGTTACTTTCAGTTCTGTGGCTTTAGGAATAAAGACGTATGGCGTGTTGGCATCAATGCCACCAATCTCTGCCTCGTCGAAGAGCACGGTGTTATCCTCCTTCTTATTGAAGCGATGGAAGGTGCCCAGTACGTTGGAATCGTAGGTGGAAATGTCAAACGGCAGCATGAGTGTGGTGGCGCGGCCTGTGGTGAAGGTGCGGTCAAGGCTGAGGCTGCTGGCGGTGAAGTCTCTGGGTGTGCAGAAGGAATAGTTGTCGTAGAGCATCAGGTTGTTGCAGACATCGTTGACGATGATGTTACATTCGCCGCCGTCGCTATTGCCTTCAGGCAGGAAAACAAGCGTATGGTCGGAGAATCCTTTGAGCAGACCGCCAAGACGGGCGGTAGACGCCGGTGCCTTGCTGCTTTCTGAACGGCTGGGAGTGCTTGCTCCCAAGCCTTGAATGGCCGACCCAGACATGTCGATATAGCCAACATGATCCTTATCACCTACTGAGGCGAATACATTACTGCCAAGGTCAGTGACAGGCTGGTCGCAGACGGTAGCCAGAACAATACCCAGGCCTCCGTTGACAATGTTGCTGGGTAAGAGTTCATAGACCTTTACCTTAGTGCTGACAGAGCCGGCAGTAATCATACTTGAGGAGTTAACGCTTATTCCCGTCACCTTCACCGTGGCTGTCTCGCGCTTGTCACGGAAAGGTGCACGCTTTCTGCGGGAGCCAGCATCCTGGGGAGCAAGGTATATCTTCACGTAGGTATCTTCTGGACACTCGTAGTCTATCCAATTTTCATCATCGAACGTCGCGTTGCTGATGGCTATGGGACTGTTGTCACCAATCTTCACATAGAGTACAGCACCCGGATCGGTCTGGGCAATGATGCATAAGCGGCCGGTTCCTGCTGGCAACAACAGGGTGATGCCCTTGAATATATCAGCGTATGCTGCCGTACCGGCTACCTCCTGGCTGGCCTGGTCTATATCGGTTTCGGTCATTGAGGTGGCAAGGATGATGCCTGCCGGGGAATCGTCAGTTGCAGGACTGAACCCCTGAGTACTTTCAGAATCGTTATTAGGTACGGTGAACAGCACATTCTTAACAATCACGTTCGAGAGGTCGATAGGATTGCCATTGCTGTCGGTAAAGTCCGACACATCAAATAGCATGCTATAGGTGGGAACACCGTCTATCTCATCACTTTCATTGACAAATGGCGGGATAAACATCACTTGGAAGTCGGCTGTCACCTCTACATCATACGGAGCCTCAGGCATGGCAAAAGTATAGGTTGTCGTTCCCATCGGGTTGGCTACGTCAACAGGTACCAACACAATAGGTTCTGCCACGGCAGGAACCATATGACGCGACTGAGCGTGGTTACCTGTCATGGTCTTCACCACCGTGATGTTGTCTGCTGTCAAGAGATAGCCCGAAGCAGGTGTTGCCGTCAGCGTACAGATGCCGTCGCTCTCCTCGGCTGTGACCTGTCCGCCGTCTGCTGACACCACGCCGCCAACCTGTGTAACAATAGTTACGCCGCCATCGGCCCTTACTCCTGATGAATACAGGAGCAGGGCTGACAGGACGCAGAAATATCTGATTAAATGTTTCATTCTCTATTAAGATTATATGAATTACTTGACGACAATTTTCTTGCCGTTGACAATATACAGCCCCTTCTTAAGTGAAGAGGGAAGAGGAAAGAGGGAAGCGCTCGACCTTTGGTCGCTTGCTACCGAAGGGACGCAAGAATTTGCTTCCGCACTGGAAATCCTGCGGCCTTGCAGGTCGTAGATGCTCATTGCTCTCTCTTCATTATTCATCAGTGTAGCGTCTATGCCACTGACAGTGCTGTCGTCAACGATGATTGTCAGACGGGCTTCGCCACTCTGGTTCTTGGCTATGGGAAGATAGCATCGGTTGGCGGGAATGGTGCCACTGATTGTCTTCACAAACTCGTTGTTGTAGAGCACGTAGATGTTGTTTTCGGCAGTGAGGGCGGACACGGCGGTAGCCGTGGCGCAGCCCTGCAACAGGTTGTTGTCAAAAGTATTGACCTCACCCTGCCAGGCTTCGGCAATAACCATATCCTCCATGGGCTCGCTGGCATAGAGCAGCACGGCCACGCCCTGTGGGATGTACTGAATCTTATCGGCAGTGACCTCAGTGCCGTTCACCCCCGTAACAATGTAGGCATCGATGCCTTCCGGGGTAGCCAGGTCCTCAGCGGCATAGTAGGTGGCCCAGTTGTTTTCGAAGAAGGAGACACTGAGTTCACGCATAATCTGGAAGGAGTAGGTCACCGTGCCTTGATAGTTGCCAATACCTGTAAAAGTAACAGTTGCTGTACCTACGTTGGTGTTGTTGTCGTATTCAACGGTAAAGTCCTTGTCCTCTACCAGTTCAACCTCGTCACCGCTGATGTCGTCACGGAGGCCGTACATGCCCTCAAGGATTATTGCCTCACCAGTGTAGAGGAAGTCGTCGCCTTCTGTCCACAGCATATCGTCGGTAAGTGTCTTAGCCTCAATGGTGAAGGTGACGTTGACGGGCTCTGAGGAATAGTTGGCGTCGCCCTGCGTCAACTGTACATAGTAATCTCCTGCGTTGGTGGGAGATGCTTCGAGTGCATTGCTGCCCTTGTTGCGTTCGGACTCACTGTTATAATATGTAATGACGAGCGTGCCGTTGTCAACAGAACCGCCTGTATAGTCCTGGGCTTGTCCGTTGTAGGTGACAGTCATGTCCTCGCCAGTGATGGTGGCTGCTGCGGCTACAATCTGGAAAGTCTTGCTGGGATCCACCTGCCCGCCATAGAAGTTTATGCCTTTGGAGATAAGCGTTACTGATGCAGTGCCTACGTTGGTGTTGGAGGCGTAGCGGGCATCGTAATCAGAGGCATCGACAGCATTACCCTTGAAAGTAACGGTGATAGCAGGAGTGATGGCCTCACCAGTAAACGTCTGGTCGGCAATGTCGGCAATGACAACTTGCGAGAAGTCGGCCTGAAAAATAGTGAAGTTGCTGCGAGCGGTGGTGCCAAGGAAGTTGTCGGACTCGGCAATAGTGGCCCTGATGGCGTATGAGCCGGCGTTTGAGGGAACGTCAGAAATCCAGTTCTCTGAAGTTTCAGATTGTCGCGAATATTCGTATGTCACAGTACCGTTGCCGGTGTTGCCGTTCACCACAGGCGTATTGGCATCGTCGCCGTAGGTCCAGCCTTCGAGGGTTACAGAGACGTTGCCAAGTTCTGCCTTGGCAATGGTAAAGTCGGCAGTAGCCTCACCAGCCTGGTAGTTGTCAGACTCAGCCACCGCAGCCCTGACGGTATACTCGCCGGCATTGGTGGGAACAGTAGTGGTGTAAGTGTTGTCGGCGGCATCCTTAACCTTATAGTAATAAGTGATGATTACATCAATGTCCTCCAGGCCCTCAGTGTAGGGCACATTCTCTTGTTCATCGTAGTCGCCGTATGTCCAACCATCAATACCCACCGAGAAATCGAGCGCTGCCTTGTTGATGGTAAAGGTGGCGGTGGCAGTACCGGTATAGATGCCCTGGCCTGTCACTGTGACGGTACCAGTACCGGCATCGGTGTTATCAGTGTATTCGAAGGTATAGTCAGTGGACTGGGTAAGGGTAGTATTTCCCAAGACGACACTGCTCACAGCAGGCTCCTTGGCCTGGCCGTCATAGGTAAACGAGGACTCGTCCAGCGTCACTACAGCATCAGCGATTGAGATACGGCTCTGGAATTTGGCCACCACCTCAACATCATAGTCAGCATCGGGCATGGAAAATGTGTAGGTGGTATCGCCGCTGGGGTCTGCCGTGGCATCCGTGGCAGTCACGGCGATGCTGTTTTCCATGCTGGGAGCCTGAAGGCGGCCCTGGGCCAGATTACCGCTAATAGTCCGCTCGGCCGTGATAAAATCCACCGTGATGTAATTACCGTCTGCCGGTGTCACGGTCAGCGTGCACAGACCAGAAGCCTCTGACACCTGCGATGTCACTGTACCGGCGGCGTTGTTCTCTGTACCATTCAACTGTTTGATGATGGTTACCGTGCCACCAGCCCAAACATTTGTTGCCATCAGCATGGCAGTAATACACAAAATAATGATTTTCTTTTTGAGTTCCATATTATCTTGTTTTTTATTATTTTTATTCTTGTTAGTGACTATTCCTTGTTGTTACCTGATGATTTTCCTACCGTTGACAATGTACATGCCATGTCTTGGCTTTGCTATACGTTGTCCGTTGAGGTTATAGTATACCGTCGGGTCTGTATCGGCCATCACATCTGTGCCAAGACCAGTGGTTACGTCATGCGTAATGATGGCAAGACGCGAACCAACAGGAGCGGCATCCAGCAACAAATAGCCGCGACGGGCAGGAATGGTGCCACTGGTGGCACGGGTGAAGTCGTCGTTGTGGAGCACATAGACCGTACCGGAAGTGAAGGAACTAATGCTCACGGCTTCGGCAGAACCACTCAGCAGATTGCTGACCGTGGTCTCTGGGCCGGTATAGGGTGCAGCCACAAAGCCGCTCAATGGTGCTCCCTCGCTATGTTTCAGCAGCACGGCCTGATTCTCAGGAATGTAGTCAAATGCCTCTGTTGTAACGGTGCCGTTCGCAGCATTGACGCTGCTGACAACGTAGGCTGTCAGGCCCTCTGGAACAGTCAGGTTCTCAGTGGCATAGTAGGTTGCCCATGTCTGGCCGGAGGCGTAGGTGATGCCAAGGTCGGTGGCAAGGGTATAGACAACCGTCGTCGTGTCGCCGGATAATGGCATATCGCCCCCGATATACTCTTCCCAGGCTACCAGTGTGCCGGCATGGAAAAGAATGGCTTCGGTATATTCCTGGGCGTCTTCGTCATCCCAGGCATACATGATTCTGGTATTTGCCTCACCAGTTCCTGTCAGCGTAATCGGGTCGTGGGTAGCCAGATAGGAGCCGGCCTCAAGGCTGACGGCGGGAGCAGGAGGAACAACCTCAAAGTTCATGTAGAAATAGTTGTTAAGGATGGTTGTCTTTCCTTCGGTCTCACTCATGGCTACGGGGCCACTGAAACGACCCATCGTCGATGACGAGATTTGTCCTGTCTGAGTGTTATATGAGACATTAGCCTCAATGCCTATGATACTGATGCCGTCATCCTCGTCAATAGCCGGTGACAGCACAAGGTCTACGGGGGCTGCATTATAGACCAGTCGGAACGGATTGGGATTAGCCTCGAAATACTTACCCTTTACAGTAGCACTTGACAGACCACCGTTCACTACAAATGCCGTAACGGTGCATGGGCCGTCTATGGTAATGTCGCCATCTTCATATGTCCAAGTGGTTTCCTCTACGTCTTGCAAATCCTCCGAAACATAATCGATGGTATAATGTACCTCACCTTCTGCGTACTCAAATCCCATCGTCACAGCAGACTCCTCGATATTGGTATAGAAAAACGGAACATCGGGCAAGGGCACTTGCTTGTACAGTTTAACATGCCCGGTATTGTCTGTTCCAAACGTCCATCCCGTTTCGTCTGATATGTCGTTATAGGTACATTGGCTGAATCCTACATAGTAGTCGGGTTTAGACAAGTCATCGACACTTTCTGCAGAGTCAAATATCAGGCAATTCTCCTCGCCGCCATCAGAAGTAAACTCCACAGTTCCCGTTTCAGGGGTCTGACCATAGTAATGAAAACCGTTGACGATGTGGTTCTCACCAATTAAGTGAACAGTCAGTTTTGGATAATCAAAGAAAACAGACCACTCCTGATAGTCATTGATGGTTGCGTTCTCCAGTGTCAGCGTATATACCTCCTCATCTGTAGTGGGGTCTGTGGTAATAGCGAACGATGCTGAGCCTTCACCATTAACTTCTCCTGGGGTGGCATTCCCAAAAATATCGTTTGCATTTGCACTCGTCACCTGAGTATCGCCAATCTGCAAGTTATAATTCACCACTTCATTTACTGTCAAGGTAAAGGTGCCGAATATGTACTTCTGATTATCGTCCATGCCGTTTAGTACGAGATAGTCATACGAACTGGCTTCATAGTAATCCACTTTTACAGAGCATGTTGTCTCGCCAACGGCAGAGGTCGAAATGAGCCCAGTCGTTCCGTCGTAGACAGGGGTGACGCCAGTAGCGGGGGCTTGGGTCTCTGTAATGATCACATCCTCGCTGTGGTCAAAGGCCGGTATGATTGTGGGGGGAGCCACGGGAGTGCCAAGGGTGGTAGTAACGGAGTTGGTGGCTAAGCCAAATAGTTTTGCCGTTATCGTCTCACTCTGTCCGCCACCTGCTGTGGTATAATACGTCATGGTGCAAGGACCTGATAAAGGCAGATTGTCACCGCTAACATCAAATTCTGCATCGGTTACGTCTTGAAGGCTTTCATCCACGTAGTCAATGGAATAATGTATTACTTCATCATTGTTGCCTGTTTGATAACCAAAGCCAAACACTATATTATTGCCATCATCGTATGAATTAATTAAAGGAAATGATAGTGTCTGAATGGTATATTCATTTGGCTTATTAGCCGCGTCATAATCCAAAAACAGATGGTTATTGTAGGTTGCGTTAATTGGGTCTGAACTTTGGCTATCAAGAAATAAAGCACCAGCCCATACTGATTCTGTCTTTATGGTCAGCGACGCATTTACATCTTCTGCTGTAAACGTGATGCTGGTACCATTGAAAACGCTGGCCTTATCTCCTAACGTCAGAGTGTTTGAGCCAACTAAATGTACTGTAATGCCCGGATGATCTGAATCTACCATTGCAATAAAGGCATCAGTAAAATAATCTGATGTAAACGCCAAGTCAATGCCGTCGAGTATCAATATGTTGTTGGTAATATCATACTTTATCTTTCCACTACCGTCTTCTAAAACGTCGTCGGCAGTCTCGTCTGTAACCCAGTGTGAGCCGGTTTTTGTATTGATTGCGAAATAACTATCTTGTGCCCACGCCCCTATCGGCACGAGCAGCAATGCATATAACAAGAATAGCCATCTCAGCCTTCTTACCCGGTTTAGTTGATTAATAAATAGTTTTCTCATAATGGTTATGTTTTTTTCTTGTAGTTCAAAGCGGCAGAGTCATCACGAAGCGTGCTCCACCAGAGTAGGCAGTGTCGAGTACGATGTCGCCCCCAAGACGCCGTGCGATGCTGCGAGCCACGGTGAGGCCGATGCCCGTGCCGTCGTAGTAGTCGTCAAGTTGTACAAACTCGTCGAAGATGTGCTCGGCCTCCTCGGGCGGCACGCCGATACCCGTATCTTCGACAGTGAAGGCTATCTGCTGCTCCGTTGCCATCGACACACGCAGCACCACACGGGCTTTCTCTGTCACGGCGGCGGCACCACCGGCGGCCTCGGCGGGATGGGTGAACTTCATGGCGTTGTCCAGGAGCAGTGACAGGGCACGCGTGGCCTGTTGCAGGTTGGTATGCATCATGGCCATGTCGGCTCCTTCGCCCAAGTCGAGGTCGAAGGTGAGGTGTGTGGCCAGTGTGATACGGCTCTCGTCGGCGGCCTGTGCTGCTATCTGCACGGCAGGCACGTCGTCGTTACGCTCCAACTCGTCGCTGCTATTGGCATCAGCCAGTTCCAGCATCTTCTTTACCAGTGAGGTGATACGCTCGGTATTTTCGCCAATACCCTTGGTCACCTCCTCCTGCATGGCCTCGTCGAGTTCCATGCCAGGGGTGGTGAGAATCTGGGTAAAACCGTTCAGGATATTGAGCGGTGTGCGTATCTCGTGGGAGATTTGCTGGATGAAGTTTGTTTTCATCTGTGAGGCTTCCTCGGCACGATGTCGCGCAATCTCCAACTGTTTGTTGGTTTCCTCCAGTTCGTGGTAGGTTTCCTCCAGTTTGTCATAAAGCAGGAGCGACTCCTGGTAGCCCTCCGACATGATGTCGAAGTTATGCTCCAGGGCCTCGTAGTCTTCACGCAACTGCTGCAGTTCCTCGCGTAGTTTCTGTGTGTCGTCGGTCATGGGGCTATGCCTGCTTTTGTTCTACGGTCATAAATTTGGTGAAGCCCGTCATGGCGAGCACCTTGTAAATCTCGGGACTGACGTTGGTAATCTTGAACTGTCCCTTCTGCATCATTACCTTCCGCATGGTTTTCTGTAGGATACGCAGCCCCGAACTGGCCATGTAGTTCAGTTCGGTGCAGTCCATTTCCAGATTGATTCCCGGTTCGCTGAACACTGGCTCAATATCTTGTTCAAACTGTGGGGCATTCATTGTGTCGATGCGCTTGTCGGTCTTAATGATGGTCTTGCCACCTTCTTTCAAAATCTGTGTCATATCTCTTACAATTTTCAATATTCAATATTCATTTTTCAATCTTCAATTTTCAAACTAAACAATGTCTTTTTTCATTGTCAGAAGGTTCTTGCCCTCCAGTCGCTGATAAGTAACTTTGTTCATGATATTCTTCACGATATAGATGCCCATGCCGCCCAGGTCGCGCTCGGCGGGGTTGACATCCATGTCGGTGTCCTCCTTGAGGGTCGGGTCGAAGGCCTGGCCTTGGTCGCTCAACACAAAGGTGAGTTCCTTGCCGTCGCTCTCGGCCGTGAGTTCAATGCAGGCCTCCGTACCTTCGGGATAGGCATAGAAGATGATGTTCGACACCATCTCCTCCAGCACCAGGTTCAGGTTCATCTGCAGTTCCATGTCCAGCGACAGTTCCTCACCGATCTCCTCGATGAACTGTGCCACATGGTCCAGTTCTTCAACTTGGTTTTTAATGCATATTTCCTTTCTCATAATGTTATAGGTTTATTAGTTATTTCCTTTAATGATAAAGCACATCATGGTGAGGTCGTCGTTGGGTTCGGCCCCGTCACGGTGTTTTTCCACTTCGGCACTGAGCATCTCAATGGTCTGGCGGCTGTTGACGAAGGGCGTATTTTCCAGTAATTCCAACAGACGCTCGTCTGAGAACTGTTCCTGCTGCTGGTTCTCGGCTTCGTTCAGACCGTCGGTATAGATGAAGAGCGGCTTTTCGCTGATGTTGTCTATCTGCTCACCCACGTAGTCCAGTCCTGGCCACAGGCCGATGGGCGCATTAGACTCCATCTCTAGGAACTGGCCTGCGAGCACGGGTGGGTTATGACCGGCGTTGCAGAAATCCAGGTGTCCTGTCTGCAGGTCTACCAGGCCGATGAACATGGTGATGAACATGCCCTGCTCGTTATCCTCGCTGAGTTCGGCGTTCAGGTGGGTGGCAATATCTGCCGGCATCATCTGCTGTTTGGCCAGTGTGCGGAACAGACGGGTGGCCTGTGCCATGAAGAGCGAGGCGGGCACACCCTTGCCACTGACATCACCCAGGGCGAAGTAGAGTTTCTGGGTCTCTTCTATGAGCAGGTAACTGTACATGTCGCCACCAACTTCCTTGGCTGGTGTCATCGAGGCATACAGATCCAGGTCGGGACGGTTGGGGAAGATGGTGGGCACCATCGACTGCTGGATGTCGCGGGCGATGCGCAGTTCGCTCTCTATGCGCTCCTTGGCTGCCGTTGTCTCTTCTATCACCTCGTTGGCAGCCTGCAGGTCGCTATATGCCGTCTGCAACTCACTGTGTGCCTGACGCAGTTTGCGAGCAGCACGGATGCGGAAGAACAGGAATATAGCCAGTGACACGACGATAAGCAAGGCCACGGCGATAATCCATCGTAACTGGGCCTGCTCCTGCTCCATGACCATTCGCTCGTTCTCGCGTTCCATTTCAGTGAGTCCGAACATGGTGTTCATGGCGTTGAGGTTCCTCTTCGTGTCCTGTAGGTTGAGTGAGTCGCTGATTAAATAAACTGTACGGAAGAGGTCGGCAGCCTCCTTGTATCGACCCAGATGGTTGAAAATCTCTGCCCGCTGGTAGTTTACGTTGACCACGCCCGACTGGTCGCTGTTGTCCGACATCAGGCGAAAGCGCCTTTCATTATATTCGAGCGCTTGCTGATAATCCCTCTTCAAAATGGCCAACTGGGCCTTGTAGTAGAGTAGGGTACGTCCGCGGTAACTCTCTTCCGACGGGGTGACCAACTCCATGTTATCGAGCATCTCGGCGGCACGGTCCGTCTGTCCCTGACCGATGGCAGCCTGTGCGCAGGCCAGATAGTAGTACGACCAAAAGAGATCGGCCGTTGACGTGGCCTCCAGTTGATGTTGGTGTATAAAAGCCTTTAGCGTTTGTTCCCAAGAGATAATTTGCTCGTCCATCTTCGTGTATTCTCTCATTGAGTTCAGAGCATCGCAGTAATAGCCATAGGCATCAAGCAGCACGGGAAGTATAGGGTTAATCGTTGAGAGTATTTTTATGCTCTTCTCAAACGATTTGGTGCTCTCTTCAAAGTCGCGCAGGTTGCTGTAAGCAGTACCCATGATACAGTAGGCCAGTCCCATGCCATAAGAATTGTTGTGCTTCTTGGCATCCTCGTACATGGCCTTTGTCTCCATGATGCCCTCACCGTTCTTGCCCATAAACACATAGGTGTTGGCAATGTGTGCCCAAACTTCGTAATAGTGCACACGTATGGTGTCAATCTTATTGAGGCGCTCCATGTAACGTGGGATGGCATTGAAGACGGAGTCGTTCATGTCGTTGTTATAGAACAGCACAGCCTTTAATGATATGGCATATATCTCTTGAAGAATGCTGTCCTGACTACGGGCTTCATGCATGTAGTCATCGATGCAGCGCATCTGGTAGTTCACATCGTCGGAGTCCTGACTGAGGAAATAAAGTTGCTCAAGGGTTACCAGACGGTCGCCACCCTTCTGCGTATTCAGTCGCTGGCGCAAATCATCAGATGCGTCAGCATATACGTCACCCTTCCCTACGAGCATCAATACTGCCGAGAGAAGAATAATATTTATGGTCCTTAATCCAGTCAATGCCTTTTATACATTTCTTTGATGCAAATCTTGGGTGCAAAGTTACAAAAAAAGTCGATATTGGCCAAACCAATATCGACTTAATTTATTGTTAGTAATGAAAAATTACTCTGCAACGAGTGTGAAGCGACGGAAAGCAGTGATGGCGAGTTCCTTGTCCTGAGCCTTCACCCACTCTGCAACGGTCATCTTGTCGCCGTCGCCGAACTGGAATTCCTGGTCTACCAGGCAACTCTCCTTCAGGAACTTTTGCACACGGCCCTTGGCAATACCCTCAATCATGGGCATCTTCAACTGGGCCTCGCCTTCGGCCTTTGCCTCGGCAATGATCTTGCGGGCTTCGTCGGCCTGCTCCTTGGTAATCCAGCCCTTGGACATGTTGCTTTCGATGTGGTCTTCGCTGTCCACGTGGGCAGGGTTGATACCAGCCTTCTTCAGTTTCATGTCCACGAACTTCTGTACCTGCTCCAATTTCGACTTCTCCACGGCCGTCTTATACTCCTCGTCCAGGATCTTCTGGTCAACACTCTTGGCATCGAGGGCCACGGGCTTCATGGCAGCCACCTGCATGGCCAGTTTGTGGCCAATCTCCTGGGCTTCCTTGTTGGTCTGAACCATGGTGCAGAGCATGTGCTTGCCCATGTGGTCGTAGATCTCAATGTTGTCGCCTTCAAGGGTGAGGTAGCCGTCGAGTTCCATCTTCTCGCCGGTGATGCCTGAGCGCTGTGTCACAGCCTCCTGAGCCTTCTGTCCGTTGATGTCGAGTTCTTTCACCTCGTCCAAGGTCTTGCACTTGGCTGCCACAGCGGCATCGAGGATGCTCTTGGTCAGGGCGATGAAGTCGGCACCGTTGGCCACGAAGTCGGTCTCGCACTTCAGGGCGATAGTGGCGGCGAAGCCATTCTCGCACTTCACCAGCACGCAGCCGTTGGAGGTCTCGCGGTCGCTACGCTTGGCAGCGATAGCCAGTCCGCGCTCGCGGAGCAGTTCCTTGGCATGGTCGAAGTCGCCCTCGGCCTCGGTCAGTGCCTTTTTCACATCGGCCAGACCAGCACCGGTCATGGCACGCAGTTTCTTGATATCGTCAATTGAAATTGCCATTGTTATTTTCGATTTACTGATTTTCGATTTTCGATTTACTGATTTTCGGTTTACTTTTTCGATTCACGATTCACTGCACGTCTGTTTTGGCGGCAGCAAATTCTTGCGTCCCTTCGGTAGCAAGCGACCAAAGGTCGAGCGCTTCACTATTCACTCTTCAGTTTTCACTTCCTCTGCGGGAGCCTCAGCAACTTCCTCTACAGCAGGAGCAGCCTCTTCCTCGTCCTTACGTGGCTTGCGGGTACGCTTGGCCTTGGCCTCTTCGGCGTCGCTCTCGGCCTGAGCCTCTGCAGCCTTCTCGTCGGCCTTCTCAGCCTTGCGCTCCTCCAGACCCTCGGAGATAGCCTGGCAGCAGGCGTTCAGGATAACCTCAACGCTGTCCTTGGCATCGTCGTTGGCGGGGATGACGAAGTCGATGTTCTTCGGGTCGCTGTTGGTGTCAACGATACCGAATACGGGGATACCCAGGCGGTTTGCCTCCTTCACGGCGATGTTCTCCTTCATCACGTCAACCACGAGCAGTGCGCTGGGCAGACGGGTCAGGTCGGCGATAGAACCGAGGTTCTTCTCCAACTTGGCACGCTGGCGGGTAATCTGCAGCAACTCACGCTTCGACAGGTTGCCGAATGTACCGTCGTTCATCAGTTTGTCAATATTGGCCATTTTCTTCACTGCCTTGCGGATAGTGGGGAAGCTGGTGAGCATGCCGCCCGGCCAACGCTCAATCACGTAAGGCATGTTAACGCTGGCTGCCTTCTCGGCAATCACGTCCTTAGTCTGTTTTTTAGTTCCTACGAAGAGAATCTTCTTGCCGCTCTTGGCAATCTGCTTCAGAGCCTCGGCAGCCTCGTCAATCTTGGC
>JAFSYY010000046.1 GCA_017455845.1 Prevotella sp.
TAATTCAAGTTTCGCATGTTAAGTAGATATAGGAAGATAAAGGTAGATAGCCGCTTGTCAGCGGCGGAAGATAGAGGACGTTACTCTGTTTGCAGTGTTTCTACTGTAAAACTATTGTCTTTTATCTCCTTTTATCTCCTTTTATCTCCTTCTATCTCCTTCTATCTACAAGGCAAGCGGAGCTTGCGAAAGTTGAATTAAATTAACGATGGAAACTGTAAAGAAGATACTCAAGCTGATAGCAGGCATGCTTGTAGGAGCTGCCGTAGGCTACTTTGGAGTGATGGCCATTATTTGGCTGGTGGAAGGTTCACTGCCGTCATCGCATGGCGGAAATGAAGGTGTCGACTGGGGAATGATGGCATTGTCTATCGGTGTCACGCTGGTGGGCCTGGTTATTGCAGTCCTGGTTCATCTAATACTGCATGAAGCCGGACATCTGATTGCAGGCTTGCTGACGGGTTACCGGTTTCTGTCGTTCCGTGTGTTCAAGTATACGCTGATTAAAACGAACGAGGGACTGCGCTGGAAGAAGTTCCATATTGCTGGAACTGGCGGACAATGCATCTTGGAACTGCCCGAAGACCAAGACGTGGAGCGTGTGCCCTGGTTCTGGTATAATGCGGGTGGTGTACTGATGAACCTTACCATCATGTTGCTCAGCATCGTGCTGTTGCGACTCTTCAATCCTGGCATAGTAGGCTTTGCGCTACTGACTATGTTGGCCTTCGTGGGACTGTTTATGGCATTGATGAATGGCGTTCCTGCCAACATCAGTGGAGTCAGCAATGACGGACATAATATCTGGATGCTCTGGCGACGGCCTGCTGAACGGCGTTACTTCTTGCGCTCCCTTCAAATAGCTGGTCAGTTGAGCCGAGGCAAACGCATGAGCGAGATGCCTGCTGAATGGACGGAAGGCCTCCCCATAACCGAGAAGAGCAGTTATCTGGAACTGACGAGCCGTCTCACCTATATGGCACTACTCGAAGACAAGGGAGAACTCGACAAAGCCCGACTGGTGGCAGAAGAACTGATGGCACTCGGTAAGAAACTGCCACAGCTGCTGCAGATGGAGTTGGCCAACGAGCGTGTCATGCTGGAACTGATGACAACAAGCCGTGAGGAAGTGATCGATGAACTTTGGACGAAACAAGTGGCTCGCTATACAGAGGCTAACAGCAAATATTCTCCCATCAAGTGTGCGGTACTCTACGCTTATGAGTTGCTGTATAACCACGATGCAGAGAAAGCTGCTGGCTACAAGCGTCAGTTGGAAGCCCACAAGAACGACTACACAATGCCTGGCGAAGCCCTCACGGCTATCCGGCTTATTGAAAGCATAGACAAGATGAATCACAGATGATGACAGAAAAGAGAATACTCATAGTTGACGACGAGCAGGACCTGTGTGAGATTCTGCAGTTCAATCTGAACGCAGCAGGGTATCAGACTGACGTGGCGTATTCTTCCGAAGAAGCTATTAAGATGGTTCATGGTGAAGGGTTCACGGTTCACGGTTATGACTTGCTGCTACTCGACGTGATGATGCCGGGACTGTCGGGCTTCGAACTGGCTGAGCGGCTGAAAGCTGATGAGCACACGGAGCACATACCTGTAATTTTCATTACGGCTAAGGACACCGAGGATGATACGCTGCAAGGGTTCGGGCTTGGGGCTGACGACTACGTTACGAAGCCGTTCTCTGTGCGTGAGGTGGTAGCACGTGTGAAAGCCGTACTGAAGCGAAACCAACCTCAGGCGAAGCTGTTGCAATATGAGGGGTTAATGATAGACCAAAGCAGCAAGACGGTGAGGATAGACAGTGTTGCTGTAGAACTCACCCGCACGGAGTTCGACCTGCTGGCGCTGCTGCTGAGCCATCGCGGACAGGTGTTTTCACGGCAGGAACTGCTCAGCAAGGTGTGGCCCGACGATGTGATTGTGACCGAGCGCACGGTGGATGTCAACATCACCCGACTACGTAAGAAGTTAGGGAACTACGCTTCATGCATTCTGACAAGACAAGGTTTTGGATATTTCTTTGATAGTTCAAACAATTCGTGAAATTCGTGTAATCCGTGGTTGAATGAAAAAGTTATCAGAAGGCAAACGGATGTGGGCGTGCGTGATGGGAATCTTTCTCGTCTATGCCATCATCTTCATCCTTTTCGAGGACTACGACAAACACTTCCTGCAACCCTTCGACGAGGTGAGCGACTGGCACCTGCTCTTGTTCTCCGTCGTGGTGATGCTACTATTGGGCTGGCTGCTCTATCGCTATGCCCACAGGATGGACGAGCGCATCAGTCGCGAGCAGATGGAAAAGCAGAACGCAATGCGCCGCCAACTGACGCAGAACATCGCCCACGAACTGAAGACACCCGTAGCCAGCATCCTGGGCTATACCGACACCATCCTCGACAATCCCGACATCACCGACGAGACTAAACAGCAGTTTATCCAGCGCACCAATGCCCAGGCCCGACGACTGACAGCCCTGCTGCAAGACATCTCCACGCTGAACCGCATGGACTACGCTCCAGACATGCTGACGATGGAGCGGATAGACATCTCACGGATGATGGCCGACATCGTAGAGGAAACGGCATTAGCAGTTGTATCGAAACACATGCGACTGAACAATTGTCTGCCCGAGGATGTCTGCATCCAAGGCAACTGGTCGCTCGTATATAGTATCTTCCGCAATTTGGTTGACAATGCCATTAACTATGCCGGTGAGGATGCTACGATAGAAGTCTCTGCTGAAGACCAAGGCTCTCATTGGGCTTTCATCTTCCGCGACAATGGAGCAGGAGTTACCGAAGAGCATCTTCCTCGTATTTTCGAACGCTTCTACCGTATAGATAAAGGCCGTAGCCGTAATATGGGCGGCACAGGCCTCGGTCTCGCCATCGTGAAGAATGCCGTCCTGCTGCATGGCGGCCAGATTTCAGCCAGTAATGTCGTTGATGGCGGACTGCAATTTGACTTTATTCTGAAGAAATAATCTCCAAAAGTCGCCCGTAGTCGTTCCACTCACCGAACATCCGGCCCTTGTATTTCATTCGAAGGCCGTCAGGATTCTGTAGA
>JAFSYY010000047.1 GCA_017455845.1 Prevotella sp.
CGGTGTGCCAGTTGCTGGCTGAGCGTCACCTCCCAGGCGTGGTCGTTGGCATCGGCCACGTTCAGGTTGGGCAGATAGACGAAGAAGCGGAGCAGGCCCGTGAACTTGTTATAGACGGCGAAGAAGTCGCGGTTCTTTACATCGTATTCTCCGATGGCGTTGAACACCAGTTCCCAGCCGTTGGCGGGCTGCAGGTCATTGCAGAAGTTGAAGGGCAGGTGGCTCGACACCGCCTGATCCTCGGCCCAAGGCAGTGCCTCGCGCGTGTAGCCGGCAGAGCCGTTCTCATCCACCATGTTGCCGTCGCCGGTATAGCGGTAGATGAATTTCTGCTCGCGCCAGTTGTCGCGGGTGAAGGTCTTGGCGTTGATGTTATAGCCTGCCTCGGTCCTGCCGGCAGCATTCAGCCCCGCCATCATCTGGCGGTAAAGTGCTTCCATCGCCTCCTTGCTGGCCAGGTCCCCATAGGTGACACCGCCTGCGGCACCGCCGATGGTCGAGATGGCATCCGACGGTGTGTCACCAGCTGACGTGGCGCGGGTCTTGGCACGGGCACCGCTCTCGTTCTGCTCCTCTTCTAAGAAGGCTGCATACAGGTAGTCGAGGGATTGCTTGGAGAGGAAGAACAGGTCGAAATCCTCCTCGTCATCATCTCCATCATTCGCGGGGAAGGCGTAGAAGCGCTCTGTGCGCGACGCCTCGCTGATTGCATCGCCATACTCGTCGTAGATGGCATCGAAGCCGATGAGTTTGTCTGTGTTATCCTCCTCCCACTCATTCTTGCCGTCGATGAATGCGCTCCACTGGCCGGTGTTCTCTTCCACCTGGAAGGAGCCGTCTTCATCGTCGAAGAAGAGGTCGTAGGCCACGAAGGTCTTGTCTTCACTGAAAGCCCACACGCGGATGGTGTTTTCCTCCATCATGTAGTAACTGATGTCTACATACGGTGACGCGGTCAGGACACTGTTCATCTCGTCGAGCGTGATGTCTTCGCTGGGAGTGGGATTGACTGGCTCCACCGGGTTGTCAGTGTCGGAACACGAGTACAGGCCCAGCATCATTGGCAGGACCAAGGCTGCGATGAAGCGAAAGCAATGCAAACCCGTTTGCATTGCCGGGTGTGAGCAGGCTCGGCCGTTGCCCAAAAGCCATAGAATTGCGGATGTTTTTTTCATGTTCTTTCTTAATAATTTTTATAGCAGTTGCATTTGATTAGTCAATAGCGACCAGAGGCCGAGTGCACATACACGCCGCGCCGGGCAGGTCTGCCCGCCAGTCTGCGACCGTCGAAGTTGTACCATGCCTCCCCCGTCCCCTCCTGAAGGAGGGTGAAAAGTCCTTCCCTTCAGGGGAGGATTTAGGTGAGGCCATGCCCGTCTGCTCCCCGTCGCCGAAGTTGAGGTTGAAGGCGCGCACACTGCCATTCTTATCACCTGCCGTGATGCCGTTCAGATGGAAGTAGGCGCGGCAGGAGTTGACTTTGAAGGAGGTCATGTCGTTCATATTTGATTTTGATACATGTTGAATTTGACAATGGTCTGTTGCAGGAAGATGGGTGCAAAGGTACATAATCCCTGTCACACGCACAAATGCGCGGACAAATTCTAAAGTCTTTTAGGACAAATAATGAAGGAGAAAGACGATTCCAAAATACAAAAAAGACAAAAGCAAAAGCAGATTTAGGACAAACGTTCACTGCTTTCTCAACTTTTTTTCTTACCTTTGCACGGTGAATTTGAAAAATATATCGTGTTATGGGTGAGGCGTATGCACATTTAACACGAAATGAAGCGAAAAAGAGATAAAAAAGAAGACTGGATAAAATGACCATCAGGAGTTACTTCAATATAAAAGATGTGACGGCCATGTTGACCGTGACAGCCATGCTGACCGTGACAGCCATGCTGATGATGGGCTGCGCCAAAGGACACCACGGACAGAAACGCATCGGAACAGTGCCCGACGTGAAACAGGCTGCGGCACGGGTGATGGAACTGGCTGCCGACAGGCCCGAGCAGGCTTTGCAGACAATAGACTCGCTGCGTGCCGAAGGACTGGCGGCATACGAGACAGACTGGCTGCGTGCCAGGGTATATAGTCTGTCACTGGAGGGTGCCAGGCTCGACTCGGCCATCGCCATCTGTGAACGACTGATGCTGCTCAACGTGGCTCGAGAGAACAGCGAGTATCGTCAGGACGTTTTGGAGACACTCGTGAATGCCTGCCGGCGGAACAACGACGACGTGCGGCTGCTGAGATGGACGGCCGAACTGGTGACGCTGTTCCATCAGAACGGCGACGAGACGGAAGCCATGAGGAGCGAGGCCGAGATGGCTGTGGCGCTGACGCATACGGGGCATCGGCAGGAAGGACTAGCCAAGATTGACAGTGTCATCGCTACGCTAAGTGAAAAGGGAATAGTGAAGTTTAATGAACTTGATGCTCTAATTATCACACTGAAACGGAAGATTTCTTTATTGAGGGAGACCGAGCGTCATGCCGACATCATTCCCGTTGCACAGTGCATGGTAGAGAGGCTCGCAGACTATGAACAGCATCCCGACGACTATCATGACGGCAGTTACCGCGAACCTGCCGACGAAGACCGCGCCGACTATATCGACTTCTATCGCAACAGGGCCTACGGCTATCTGGCCGAGGCGTACACAAAGACCCTCCCCCTGCCCCTTCCTACAGATAGGGAAGGGGCAGGGAGAGGGTCTGTTGATTCGGCTTATCATTATCTCGCCCTCTACGAGCAGAGTGGCTATGGTCAGACACAGGCAGGGCGCAACTTTATCGCCCCGACGCTATGTCTGCTTGGCGAGACCGCCAAGATAGACTCCATTTTCCATGACCTGGACGATGCCCGCTTCCGTGCCTACGAGCAGCAGATGGAGATAGAACGTGAGCAGGATGCCAGTGCCCGCAAAAACATCATCATCGGCTTCTGCGTATGCCTGATTCTGCTGGTCTCTGCCTTTGCTGTCTGGATTTTCCGCCAGCGCAGCATTCTGCGCCGGACGAACCAGGTGCTGGTGAGCCAGATAGCCGAGGCGGCAGCATTGCAGCAGGTACAGACCCCCAAAGCCCCCCTTTCGCTCCCCGAGGGGGGCACAATACTCCCTTCCGCCAACCAAACTAAAGAAGCCCCCTCGGAAGCCGAAGGGGGGGCTTTCCCCTCGGTGGACGAAAGGGGGACTTCGGGTGCTTCCCCCTCCGACCTCTTCCGCCACATGCAGTCCATCATCCTGCGCGAGCAACTATACCTTGACCCGGCCTTCGACCGCCAGGCCGCCATCCGCCGGTTCAACATCTCGAAGGAGCGTGTCGGTTCCGCCTTTGCGCAGTCGGGCGATTTCAATAGCATCTCCGACTTTATTCGCGACTGCCGTCTGCGCCATGCCTGCGACCTGCTGTTGAGCCAGCCCCAGATGACTGTCAGCGAGGTGGCTATGCAGAGCGGCTTCATTCACGCCAGTACGTTCAGCACCGACTTCAAAAACAAGTATCTGCTCACGCCTTCGGCCTATCGGGAGGCCAACAAATTAGCCTAACAGCCAAAGGAGCGATTGATATAGGCCATGATCACTTCCACCGCATCGTCCTCGGTCAGGTCGTCCATCGAGATGACGAGTTGGTAGTTACGGGTGTCGTAGCGTGAGGTGTCCTCATATTTCCTGATGTAGGCCTCACGCGAAGCGTCCATCTTCGCAATGATGTCGCGGGCTTCCTGCTCGCTGACGTTCTGAC
>JAFSYY010000007.1 GCA_017455845.1 Prevotella sp.
AGTGGCCGTGGTGAATGGCGACCATGACTCCGACGAGATGCACACGGGCAACACCCGAAAACTATTCCAGGGCACATGCACCGTGATCCTCCGCTCTAAGCCCCACGTGCAAGGCCAGGTGCTGCTGACGGCCACTGCCCCCGGCATGAAGCCCGTGAAGATGAAGATGCAGACCCTGTAGGCTGTATTCTACCTTCGAGGCTGCCTACTCGTGATGGTAAGGCTCGCCCTTGATAATGGTGCAGGCACGGTAAATCTGCTCAGTGAACACCAGGCGCACCATCTGGTGAGAGAAGGTGAGGCGCGAGAGCGACAGTTTCTCGTTGGCCCGCGCATAGACAGCAGGTGAGAATCCATACGGTCCGCCGACGACGAATACCAGTCGGCGGGCCGTATTGCGTTTCTGTTCGAGCCATGCGGCCAGTTCCACACTACGCAGTTCGCGTCCGTGCTCGTCGAGCAACACCACGGTGTCTTGCGCCTGCACCTGTTTCAGTATCAGTTCGCCCTCGGCGGCCTTCTGCTGTTCCTCTGAAAGGTTTTTCGTGTTTTTCAGTTCAGGAATGGTCGTTATGCTGAAAGGCATATAGTGACTGATGCGTTCTGCATAGTCGTTGATGCCTGCTGCGAAATGTTTGTCGGCCGTGCGGCCCACCAGTATCAGTTCAGTCTTCATACGCTATTTATTATACAATATTCAAGTCTCGCAAATGCTCAACTTTTTAGTAGTTAAAGTAGTTAAGGGAGTTAAAGTAGTTAAAGACAATAGTCTTATCCCTTGCTCATCCCTTCGGAGCATGGAACCTGAAGCAGCAAATCTAACGTCTTTAACTACTTGAAGCAGCAAATCTAACGTCTTTAACTACTTAAAGCAGCAAATCTAACGTCTTTAACTACTTTAACTCCCTTAACTCCTTTAACTACTCAACTTGCGAAAGTTGAGTACAATATTATAAAAAAGTAAAAGCGATGGACTTCACAGCCGACCGCTTTATCTTCAATAGGTATTAGTTCTTTTAAGGTAAAAAGATTGTTTTCAGGATAACGATGCAAAGGTAGTAAAAATTTTTGAATCATGCAAACTTTTATTAAAGTTTTTTCATAAAATTTTTTTGTGCGGGCACACAATTACAACAAGTGGCGCATGGTCTCCAGTTTAGCCTCCGTTTCCTGCCATTCCTGCTCCTCGATGCTGTCTTTCAAGAGTCCGCCGCCGGCATACATACGGTAGTGGGTGGAGGTAATCTGCATGCAGCGAAGGGATACGTAGAGGTGGGTGGAGGTGGGAGGAAGGACGTGGGTCGAGGTGGAAGGAAGAACGTGGGGCGAGGTGGAAGGAAGGACATGGGTCGAGGTGGAAGGAAGGACATGGGTGGAAGGAGGGAGGTTGAGGGGCCCCATGAAACCACTATAGTATTGGCGGGGGGTGTGCTCGTTGTCGAGGATGAAGCGGAAGGCATCGTCCTTGGGCAGGCCGCAGACGGCGGGCGTGGGGTGCAGGGCCTGCAAGAGGGTTCCTACGCGCGCGTAATTAAATAAGGTGAAGGTGAAGTCGCTGCGCAGATGCACCAAGTTGGCGGCACGCACCGTGCGCGGACCCTCCTCGCGGATATCCGAGGCAAACGGCTCCAGACAGTCCTTGAGATAGGTGGCCACATAGCGCTGCTCCTGTATGTTTTTCGTGCTCCACGTCAGGCTCTCGCCCTCGCCTCGCAACTCGTCGTCCTTCAGTTTCATGGTCCCGGCCAGGGCAATGGTGCGCCACTGCCTGCCATCGCCCTCAAGGAGAATCTCGGGGGTGGCCGTCAGCCAGAGACCGCTCTGCGGCGTATAGACCAGCGACACAAACAGACGGGGGTACATGCGGCAGGCCTTTTGAAACAACGACAGCGGCGAAGGGGCCTCATTCTCAACCGGCTGCTCTGCACTACGGCCCGTAAGCACCTCTTTTTCTATGGGTTGCTCCGCACAGGAGCACGTAAGCATTTCTTTTTCAATGGGTTGCTCCGCACAGCGGCTCAAAACTAACTTCCGGAAGCGTCCATCTTCCAGAGCGGCAAAAAAGCGCTGGAAATCGTCGGAATATGTATACCGATTGTATTCCGGCTGTATACAACTTGTATTCCGGCTGTATACACTTTGTATTCGGCCGGAATACAAGTTGTATACAGCCGGAATACAAAGTGTATACAGCCCAGATACAGTGACGACGTCCGGACGGATGAGAATAAGGGGGCATTTGCTGCTGATGGAGAAGGGGGCCACGACGAATCCGCTCTGGCCGTTGAGAGCCTCGAAGGAGGGCAGTTCCATCGGCTCGCCGGCGGTCTGCGCCACCAGCGTCACCTGCTCCTGATGTGGTAATCTATAGAGTGCAAATCCAGTCATATCTATATCTCGCACCTCGCACTCAATGCCTGATGACGTAGTTGGTGACGCGGACGCTGGAAATCAGTTCGCCCGTCGTGTTGCGGATCTCCACATTCCACACATGCAGGGTGGTGCCGCGATGCGACAGACGGGCAAAGGCAGTGACGGTGTCGCCCTCGCTGACTGCCTTCACATGGCTGCCGCTCACCTCGATGCCCACGCAGGCACATCCCGGGCAGAGGGCCGAGGAGCCTACGCCCGCCACATTCTCGGCCAGTGCCAGCGAGGCGCCGCCGCTGAGGAAGCCGAAGGGCTGGCGGTTGCGCTCGTCTACTTTCATACGGGCCATACACGTATCGTCCTCGGGTGTGGAGATAAACTCCATCCCGAGGACGGTACTTAGATTAGGCGTTGACTCTACAATATCCTTGATGCGGTCAATATTCATTATGTCGGTTCAGACGAAGATGCGGTCAATATTCATTATGTCGGTTCAGACGAAAAGAGAATACTCCTTGACGTTCCATGCCAGGGCACTGGCACCCAGCACGTCGCGCTCGGTCTCTTCCAGGTTGGAGGTCAGCAGTTTCACCTTACCCTTGACATTATGGAAGACATGCTCCTCGAACGACACGTTGACAGAATCCATCAGCCAGTGTCCGGCATGCGAGATGCCGCCTGCCAGGATGATGCCCTCGGGGTTGAGTATCGAGGCATAGTTGGCCAGGCCGATGCCCAGTTCATAGCCCGTACGTCGATAGACCTCGATGGCCAGTTCGTCGCCCTGCTCACAGAAAGCGGTAATATCGCGGGGCGTGAAATGCTCCAGCCCGCGCATCAGCGACGGGCGCGGGTCGCTCGCCAGCAGTTCCTTGGCCGTGGCGACCACGCCCTTGGCACCGGCGTATGCCTCCAGGCAGCCCTTGTTGCCACAGCCGCACAGACGGCCGTTGTGCTCCACGCAGGTATGCCCTATCTCGCCGGCGAAGCCTTCCGAGCCCAGGTAAGCCTTGCCGTTGGTGAAGATACAACTGCCCACGCCATGGCCCAGGTTTACCACGATGAAGTCTTTCATGCCATGGGCACTGCCGAAAACATATTCCCCGAGGGCCCTGACATGAGCGTCGTTGCCCAGTGCCACGGCCAGACCGAGGCGGTCCTGCAACATGGCAGCCATGGGTATCTGACCCTTCCACGGCAGGTTGGGCGAGTTTTCCATGCATCCCGTGAGGAAGTTGCCGCTGGGCACACTGATACCTACGGAACGGATGCTCTCGTAACCGCCGTTTTCCTCAACCATCTCTATAATTCTCTCGCTGAGGTATGTCACGAACTCATTCACATTGGGGAAATCGGTCGTCGGGAACGAACGATTGGCAATAATGTTTCCTCTTATATCAACGATGGCATAGTCTGTCACGTCGATGCTTAAGCCAATACCCACCACGCGGGTCTTAATAGTACGCTGTATCATAAATGATTAATAGATGAATTAGTGATGCAAAAATACAATTTTTTTTGCTAAGGTCAAAGGATTATCTTATTTTTTTTGCGTATTTCAATAGATTTTCATAATTTTGCAACCAAAATTATTATTTTACAAACCTCAATTAATATTTTTAGTATGAAAAAATTATTTTTTATTGCCGTTGCAGCCATCTCGCTGGTGTTTGCCGCATGTAGTGAAAACAAGAGTGATGAGGCCTCTGCCGTCATCGAGAACCTGAAAGCACAGATCGAGGCTGGCGATGCCAGTGCCTTGCAGTCTACGCTGCAGAGCATACAGGCCAAGGTTGCCGAGATTGTGGCAAAAGACCCTGAGGCAGCCAAGACCTACGTGGCCAAGATTCAGGAGTTTGTGAAGGAGAACAAAGAGAAGATTACTGCCGTCATCGGCGACAATGCCGTGGCACAGGGCGTGGTCAGCGCACTGGTGGAGGCTCCCGCCGAGACCGTTGTCAGCACGCTGACCGCCGGCCAGTCGGTGCTCAACAATGCTCAGGAGGCCGCCGAGGGTGTGAAGGACTCGCTCAACCAGGCCGTCAACGACCAGATCGACGCTGCCAAGGAGAAGGTGGGCGAAAAGATCGACAAGGCTGCCGAGAAAGCCAATGAGAAGGTGAACGAGGCTGCTGCCGAGGCCATGAAGTCGCTCGGGCTGTAATCTGTTTGCTGAAGGAATCGGGGCATTCGTTGAACGGATTTGCCCCGATTTTCCTTTTTTGCGAACTTTGCACCACTATGACGCGTACAATGACAAGCAACAACAAAAAAGAATCACTGGTCTATCTGGCACTATGGACCATACTGTTCATAGCACCGGTACTCAGCATCTATATCCACCACGCAACCAACGGGGCCGAGCATACCCTGCCCTGGAACGAGTTATGGTACGTATGGAAGCAGTATCTGGTTTTCCTGGTGGCCTTCCTGATTCACAACTACCTGCTGGCACCGCTGCTCGTCTACTACCGCCGCCATCTGCTCTACGCCACAGCCATCATAGCACTCCTGGGGGCCTTCATCGTGGTACAGTGTGCCCAGAAGCCTGACATCACCGGCCACCGGCACGGGCCACACGAGATGATGGACAGGCACCATCCCATGGACAAAGAGCACGACAGGCCACCCTTCGACGACTTCGACAGGCCTGCCCCACCCGACGGCACTGACAGGCCTGCCCCACCCGACGGCTTCGACAGGCCTGCCCCACCCGACAACGACAATCCGACATTCAACGACACCCCACCCGCCATCGTCGGCCAGCACGACGTGGTGGCAACAATCATCTTCATCCTGATGATAGGCATGAACCTGGGCATCAAGTACTATTTCCGACAGAGCCACGACCGCGAACGCCTGGCCACGCTGGAGCGTGAGAACCTGGAGCAGCAACTGGAATACCTGAAATACCAGATCAACCCACACTTCCTGATGAACACGCTCAACAACATCCACGCACTGGTAGACATAGACCCCGAGCAGGCCAAGGAAACCATCGTGGAACTGTCGAAGATCATGCGTTTCGTGCTCTACGAGGGCTCCAAACAGAAAGTGCCCCTGCGCCAGGAGATTATCTTCCTGGACAACTATATCCAACTGATGAGCATGCGCGTGGCCGAGCAGGTAGACATCACGGTAGACATACCGCAGGTGATGCCCGACCGCGAGATACCGCCGCTGATGCTGATCACCTTCGTGGAGAACGCCTTCAAGCATGGGGTCAGTTACCGCCAGAAGTCGTTCATCGACATTGCCATCCACATCAACGGCGAGCGACTGCTCTTCCTATGCCGCAACAGCAAGGTGCCGCAGGGCGAGGACCACCACGGCGGCGTGGGACTGCCGAACGTGAAGCGACGACTGGAACTCATCTACGGCAGCAACTATACCCTCGACATCAAGGACGAAGCCGACACCTATACCGTAGACCTCACGCTACCGCTTGATTAAAAATTAAAAAATAAAAAAATAAAAATGATCAACGTTCTTGCCATCGACGACGAGCCTCTGGCTCTACAACAGTTAGTTACATATATAAATAAGGTGCCGTTCCTGCATCTGGCCGGACAGTGCCAGAGTGCGCTGGAAGCCCGCGACATCATGGAAAGGGAGATGGTCGATGCCATCTTCTGCGACATCAACATGCCCGACCTCAGCGGCATGGACTTCGTAAGGCAACTGGCAGCACCGCCACTCATCGTCTTCACCACCGCCTACTCCGAGTATGCCGTCGAAGGCTATAAGGTCAACGCCGTGGACTACCTGCTGAAGCCTTTCGGCATGAACGACTTCCTGCGGGCTGCGATGAAGGTGCAGGAGCAGTATAACCTGCGCCACCAGAACACGCCGCAGCAGCAGAGCAGCCCCGTGCAGACCGACGGCACCATCTTCGTCAAGACCGACTACCGCGTGGTGCGCATCACCATTGCCGACATACGCTATGTGGAGGGCATGAGCGAATATCTGAAGATTTACCTGGAGGGACAGAAGCCCGTCATCACGCTCCTCAGCATGAAAAAGATGGAGGACTACCTGCCCTCCGGACAGTTCATGCGCATCCACCGCTCGTATATCGTCAACCTGCAGAAGATACAGGAGGTGAACAAAAACCGCGTCATCATGGATGCCGACACCTACCTGCCTATCGGCGACCTGTACAAAGACCAGTTCAACGACTACCTCTCGCGAAACTACCTGGGAAGGTAACGCCAACTTCATAACTTAAGTGTCTGGAACGCTACGCGTCTTCTAAAAACCAATAAAAACAGGAAAAACATAGAAAAACATTTTTTTATGTCTACCGCGGTTTTTATTGTTTTTTTTTGTCTTTATAGGTTTTTGTAAGACCGCTTGCGGTAGGGATTGAAAAATAAGGATGCAAAAATTTGGTGTTCCCAAACATTATTCGTATCTTTGCAGTCTGAAACAAATCTTTTTTACTAACCAACTTTATTAACTTAAAAACAAACAGTATGAAGTACAAATTGTTACGACTATCCCTGCTGAGCATGCTCGTCATGTTCTTCGGAGGACTCGCGTATGCGCAAGATGAACCTGCTGTGACGCTCGATTTTACCAGTCAAGACAACTGGAACATCCCGACGAGCGGAACCAACACGACTCTTGCCGAGTTCACTGATGGCACCTACACCATCAAACTGTGTGCCGCTAACAACTACAAGTTGAACAAAGGCTATCTTATCCTTGGCAAGGAAGGCTCGTTCCTCCAGTTGCCTGAAGTCGACTTTGACGTCGCCAAGATTGAGGTAGTGGGCACTTCCGGCGCTTCTGCAAATGTCAAGCAGACCATCACCAACGGCAACGGTGCCCTTGTGGGGGCCGCAGAGACCACAGGCGCCAAGGACGTTACCAACGTCTATGAGCTGGAGGGTGAGAACCAGAAGGCTCGTATCTACAGGATTCTGGTGACCAGCAATCACAACACGCAGATTTCCAAAGTATTCATCTACAAGGCCGATGCCAGCGACACCCGCGCAGCATCGACCGTGACACTGGGCGAGTACGCCACAACAGGCGAGGTGGGCGGCACGATTGCCCTGCCAACGGCAACTGTCAACGGTGCTGACGGCGCTCCCGTGGAGAACGCCACGGTGACGTGGAGCAGCAGCAACGAGGCGGTGGCTACCATCGGCGAGACTGCCGCTGTCATCAACCTGCTCGCAGCCGGCACCACGACCATCAAGGCCTCCTTCGCCGGCGACGACAACCTGAAGGGCAGTTCAGCCAGTTTCACGCTGACCGTCACCGCTGCTCCTATCGACGAAACCATCACGTCGCTGAAGGCACTGCAGGAGGCTGTCACCTCCACCAGCACACCTGTCACCATACAGTTCAACGACGTGTTCGTCACCGCAGTGAAGGGCAGCAATGCCTATCTGGCCGATGCCGACGGCTACGGCGTTCTGGTGTATCAGAAAGACCACGGTCTGGAAGCCGGACAGGTGCTCAACGGCACCATAAGTGCCAATCTGGTGCTCTATCGCGGCCAGACCGAGATTACAGGATTCTCTACCGAGGGACTGACCATCACCACTACTGAACTGACACCCACGGAGAAGACCATCGACGCCATCACCGCTGCCAACCAGAGTACACTGGTGACGCTCAAGGGAGTCACCTTCAGCAATGGAAAACTGTCGGACGGCACCAACGAGATTACCTATTACGACAATTTCAACGCCGGTTCGCTTGAGGACGGTGCCACATACGACATCACGGGTATTGTTATTCTCTACAACACAACGCTGGAGATTGCTCCCCGCACGGCTGACGACATCGTGAAGACGAGTGCCGACCCCGTCGACGAGCGTCTCGAACTCACCCTCTCGTTCCCGCAGGAGAACTATGAGGCTACCATTGGCGAGGACTTCGAGGAACCCGTGCTGAACGGTGTTCCCGACGGATACGACGGCATCATTGTCTATAGCAGTTCCAACGGCGATGTGGCAACGATTACCAACGATGGCATTGTGAACCTAAAAGCAGCCGGCACCACGATTGTCAAGGCACAGGCTGTGACTTCACAGACTTATAAGGAAGCCGAGGCTACCTACACGCTGACCGTGAAGGAGGCAGAGACACCCGTGGAGCCAGGTGAACTGGCCAATCCTTACACCTACACATTCGAAACAAAGACGTTTAGCGAAGAAGGCACCCAGACGCTGGCTAATGCCGAGTGGACATTGGCCACCGATGGAGGCCACTTTGGCCATGACCGCACCAAGGGTCAGCAGATTGGCAGTAGCAGCAAGCCTGCATCGACCCTCACGCTGACCACCGCCGACATCCCCGGCACCATCACTAAGGTTGTGGTGAACACCAGCGGTGCAAACGGCATCGAAG
>JAFSYY010000048.1 GCA_017455845.1 Prevotella sp.
CATGGGGTTCTAGCCTTCCTTCTTCAGCGCGCAGGCGGCACCGAGGATGGCGCGGGACTGCATATCGGTGAGTTCGGGGAAGGAGATGCCCAGACGGCAGCCACGGAGACCCAGCATCGGGTTGTTCTCGGCCAGAGAAGCCACGCGGCGCTGGATAGCCTCCAGGCTCACGCCCATCTCCTTGGCCATGGTCTCCTGTCCGGCCAGATCGTGGGGCACGAACTCATGGAGAGGAGGATCGAGCAGGCGGATGTTCACGGGCAGGCCGTCCATGGCCTCGAGGATGCCCTTGAAGTCGGCCTTCTGATAAGGCAGCAACTTGGCCAGGGCCTTCTCGCGTCCGGCGAGGCTGTCGGAGAGAATCATCTCGCGCATGGCGATGATCTTCTTGTCCTCGAAGAACATGTGCTCTGTACGTGTCAGACCGATACCCTTGGCACCGAACTGGCGAGCCACCTGTGCATCGTGCGGGGTGTCGGCATTGGTGCGAACCTGCAACTTGGTATATTTGTCGCAGAGGTCCATCAACTCCTTGAAGTCGCCACTCAGTTCAGCAGCCTTCGTGGGCACCTGGCCGGCGTAAACCTGACCGGTGGTACCGTTCAGAGAGATATAGTCGCCCTCCTTATAGACAACGCCGTCGATCTCCACAGTCTTGTCCTTATAACTGACGTTCAGCGAGCCTACGCCCGAGACGCAGCACTTACCCATACCACGGGCCACCACGGCAGCGTGAGAGGTCATGCCGCCACGAGCGGTGAGGATGCCCTCTGCGGCAGCCATACCAGCGAGGTCCTCAGGCGATGTCTCGATACGGACGAGCACTACCTTGTGGCCGTCCTCATGCCAAGCCTTGGCATCGTCGGCGTGGAACACAATCTGACCGCAGGCGGCACCCGGGCTGGCGGGCAGACCCTGAGCGATGACCTTGGCCTTGGTGAGGGCCTTCTTGTCGAAGACGGGGTGCAGCAACTCGTCGAGTTTCTGCGGCTCGCAGCGCATGATGGCGGTCTTCTCGTCGATCATACCCTCGTGGAGCAGGTCTATGGCAATCTTCACCATGGCAGCACCGGTGCGCTTGCCGTTACGTGTCTGCAGGAACCACAGTTTGCCCTCCTGGACGGTGAACTCCATGTCCTGCATATCGTGATAGTGCTTCTCCAGGTTCTTCTGGATCTGGTTCAACTGAGCATAGACGTCGGGCATAGCCTCTTCCATAGAGGGATACTTGGCCACGCGGTCTTCCTCGCTCACGCCGGCACGCTCTGCCCAGCGCTTCGAGCCTACGATGGTGATCTGCTGCGGTGTGCGTATGCCGGCCACCACGTCTTCACCCTGTGCGTTGACCAGGTACTCACCGTTGAACAGCGGCTCGCCGTTGGCGGCGTCGCGGCTGAAGCACACACCCGTAGCGGAGGTGTCGCCCATGTTTCCGAACACCATGGCCATGACGCTGACGGCCGTTCCCCACTCGTCGGGTATGCCTTCCATCTTACGATAGAGGATGGCACGCTCGTTCATCCAAGAGCGGAACACAGCGCAGATAGCACCCCACAACTGTTCGATAGGATCGTTGGGGAAGTCCTTGCCGGTGCGCTCCTTGATGGCAGCCTTGAACAACTGCACGAGTTTCTTCAGTTCGTCGACGTTCAGGTCCTTGTCGAGTTTCACGCCGCGCTCTGCCTTCACCTTCTCTATGATTTCCTCAAAGGGGTCGATGTCGGTCTTGTTCACGGGCTTCATCTCGAGCACCACGTCGCCATACATCTGCACGAAGCGGCGGTAGGAGTCGTAAACGAAATGAGGATTCTGGGTCTTCTTCACCATGCCTTCGGCCACCTCGTCGTTAAGACCGAGGTTCAGAATAGTGTCCATCATACCGGGCATGGAAGCGCGGGCACCTGAGCGTACGCTGACGAGCAGGGGATTCTCCTTGTCGCCGAACTTCGAGTTCATCAGCACCTCGATGTGCTTCACGGCTGCCGTCACGTCGTCGTTGAGCAGTTCCATAATCTTCTGCTGTCCCACCTGATAGTACTCGTTGCAGCAGTCAGTAGTGATAGTGAAACCAGGAGGAACGGGCACGCCGAGCAGGTTCATCTCGGCCAGGTTGGCACCCTTGCCACCGAGTTCCTCACGCATTTTTGCATTACCTTCGGCCTTACCGTTGCCGAAGAGGTAAACTCTCTTTTGACTCATTAGTTGATAATAATTTAAGATTAAAATTATAAATAAATAATGTGATGTCTTTTTCGAATTGTGCAAAGATACGCGAAAATTTGCACATTACCAAAGAAAATGAGAATTTTTTTCTCCGTGGCGCAACAATTATCTATTTTTAACTCAACACCATTACCGAAGTGTTAAAACTGTATACAACTTGTGTTCCGGCTGTATACAACTTGTATTCGGCCTGAATACAGTTTGTATACAGCCTGAATACAGTTTGTATACAGCCTGAATACAAGTTGTATTTAGGCCGAATACAAAAGTCAATGAAAGAAAGCCGAGTCACACAATGTAAGACAGCCAATCTTTGGCCCCCTTAAATATAGAATTCGCTGGGGTCTATCAATCCTGCGCGGAGCGCGTATTTCACCACTTCGTGGGCGGTGTTGATGCCCAGTTTGCGGAAGATGTTCTTGCGGTGGGTGGTAATGGTGTGGATGCTGGAGAAGCGCTCGGCGGCAATCTCCTTCGTGGTCTTGCCCTGTGCGATGGCTTTCACAATCTCTGTCTCTGTCTCCGTCAGGATGCTGGGTGCCTCATCTTCTTGCTGATGGGTGATGATGGTCTCTAAGACCCGCTGGCTGAGGTAGCGGGTGTGGCGTCCGACGGCGTTGAGTGCTTCGCGGATCTCGCCCAGGGGACTGTCCTTGAGCACCACGCTGAACTGATGCGACGAGTAGACGACGCGGCGGATGAACTGTCGCGTCAACTCGTCGCTGATGAGAATCCACTCTGACAGACCGAAGCGCTCGGCAATAATCAGCAACTGGTCTTCGTCGGCGAAGTCGAACAGCGTATAGTCGAGCAGCACCACAGCACTCTCGTGTTCCTTGAGCAGGGCCACCAGTCCGGCTCTGTCATACGCTCTGTACACCACATTCTCCTTGTCCTTCTCTAAAAGGTTCTCCAGGGCGTAGCGTGTCAGTTCCTGATTGTCGGCAATGATATAGTTTCTCATCGTTGGTTGTTTTTTAGTTTTCTTCCACTATCGGATAAAGTTCGATGAACTCGCCTTGATGTCTCTGGCCGTCGTTGATGAGGGCGGCAAACGTCTGGCCCACGGTGTCAATGTCGTGGAAGCCGGGCAGGGCCATGTTGCCGTTCAGGTCGGTGGTGGTGGGGCCTGGGTGCACGGAGAAGGTTTCCACAGGCGTGCCCGACTGCTGGAACTCTATGGCCATCACGCCCATCATCGCGTTCTGCGCCGCCTTGCTGGCGACGTAGGCCAGCGGGTGCCAGTAGGGGCTGATGTCCGAGGGCACTGTGACGTTGACTATGCGGCCACCGTTGTTCTTCAGCAGGGGCAGCAGTGCCTTGGTGAGGGCAAACGTGCCGATGAAGTTCACGTCGAGCGTCTCGCGGATGTCGCTTAGTTCTGTGTGCTCGCTGTCTACGCTCATGTCGCCTGGGATGCCGGCGTTGTACACCAGCAACGCCAACTCAGGATATTTCTCGTTGATGATCCCGACGGCCTTATTAATGCCGTCGAGATCTTTCAACTCTATGTGCACCCATCCGAGCACGTCGATGCCCTGTGCCTTCAGGTCGCCTATGGCTTTCACTGCACGCTGTCTGTCCCTTGCGCCGATAACCACTTTCCATCCACTAAGGCCGAGGTGCTTGGCTATGCCGAACCCGATGCCCTTGTTGGCACCCGTCACTAATACTGTTTTTGCCATTTCTTTCTATTTAATAATCGCGTGCAAAGTTACAAATAATCCGTGAAATTCGTGCAATTCGTGGTTCTAAATCTTGTCCAAAGCCTGTGCCAAGTCATCGATGATGTCGTCGATGTGCTCCGTACCGATGGAGAGGCGCACGGTGGCAGGCGTGATGTGCTGCTCGGCCAGTTCCTCGGGCGAGAGTTGCGAGTGCGTGGTGGTGTAGGGATGGATGACCAGGCTCTTCACGTCGGCGACGTTGGCCAAGAGCGAGAAGATTTGCAGGGCGTCGATGAAACGCCAGGCCTCGTCCTGTCCGCCCTTCACCTCAAAGGTAAAGATCGAGGCGCCGCCATTGGGGAAGTACTTCTTGTAGAGGGCGTGGTCGGGATGGTTTTCCAGCGCGGGATGGTGTACGGCTGCCACCTTCGGGTGCTTGGCGAGGAAGTCGACCACCTTCAGGGCGTTCTCCACATGGCGCTCCACGCGCAACGACAGGGTCTCGACGCCCTGCAAGAGAATGAACGCGTTGAAGGGCGAGATGGCAGCACCAGTGTCGCGCAGGATGACGGCACGGATGCGGGTGACGTAGGCGGCAGCACCTACTGCGTCGGCAAAGACGATGCCGTGGTACGAGGGGTCGGGCTTGGCCAGCGTGGGGAATTTGTCGGGGTTGGCCTTCCAGTTGAACTTGCCGCCGTCGACGATGACACCGCCCAGTGAGGTGCCGTGACCGCCCAGGAACTTCGTGGCCGAGTGTACCACGATGTCGGCTCCGTGCTCCAAGGGACGTATGAGATAGGGCGTGCCGAAGGTGTTGTCGACGATGAAGGGTATGCCGTGCTTATGAGCCACGGCAGCCACACCTTCCAGGTCGAGCACGTCGCTGTTGGGGTTGCCGAAGGTCTCGGCATATACTACTTTTGTGTTGGGCTGGATAGCGGCTTCAAGGGCATCGAGGTCGTTCACATTGATAATGGTGTTGGTGATGCCCTGGGTTGAGAGTGTGTGGGTAATCAGGTTGTAGGAGCCGCCGTAGAGATTGTCGGCAGCCACGATGTGGTCGCCAGCCTGCACGATATTCTGCAGGGCGTAGGTGATGGCAGCAGCACCCGAGGCCACGGCCAGGCCTGCCACGCCGCCCTCGAGGGCAGCCACACGGTCTTCAAAGACTCCCTGCGTGGAGTTGGTCAGCCGACCGTAGATATTACCTGCATCGCGCAGGCCGAAACGGTCGGCGGCGTGCTGTGAGTTACGAAACACATACGACGTGGTCTGGTAGATGGGCACGGCGCGTGCGTCGGTTGCGGGGTCAGCCTGTTCTTGGCCTACATGGAGTTGCAGTGTCTCAAAACGATAATTCTTCTTACTCATAATCAATTTAATTTACTATTTAACAATTTATGATTTACTATTTATTTGTCGATTTCGTTATTTGTTTCTGGGTGCAAAGTTACGAAGTTTAGAAATATCTACCAAATTTCTTGCAAAATCCAGAATAAATACCTAAATTTGCACTCTGAAAAGAAAATTATTCCAAGAAAGGGCCTTAAACAGCCCTCCAACAGAATAACATTCTGTTTTGTCGGACTATGAACTATGAATTATGAACTATGAACTGGACGAAACCGACCTGCAGATCCTGAAGACGCTGCAACGAAATGCAAAACTGACCACGAAAGAACTGGCCGATGCCGTGCATCTGACCCCCACGCCCGTTTTTGAACGCCAGAAACGGCTGGAGAAGAAAGGCTACATCAAAAAATATGTGGCTGTGCTCGACCCTGAGAAGTTGGGCCAGGGGCTGCTGGTATTCTGCAAGGTGAAACTCAAGCAGATCAACCACGAGATAGCCGATGCCTTTGTGCGCCGCATCCAGCGCATACCCGAGGTGACGGAGTGCTATAACACCTCGGGCGCGTACGATTATTTATTAAAGGTACGCGCCCAAGACATGAAGCAATATCAGGAATTTGTGCTCACCAAACTGGGCGACATCGACAGTGTGGGGTCCATTGAGAGCACGTTTGTGATGAGTGTTGTGAAGCAAAACTATGGTATTAACATAGTGAAAAGTGAAGAGTGAAGAGTGAAAAAAGATTGTCTTATCCGATGGTGATGGTGTACTCGCTCATGAACGAGGCCCCGGGCTGGAGGTGGTTCATGTAGGGCTTGCTGGCAAAGTCGCCATCATAGCCGCGATGGTCGCCGAGGCCGTACCACGGCTCTATGCAGATAAAGGGTGCCTGCTTCTTGTAGGGACTCCAGAAGGCGATGATGGGACAGCGGTAGTCGAGGGTGACGGCGGGTGTGCCGTCGGGGTTGAGCAGCGTGGCCTGGTGGGTCTGGCTCTTATGGAACTTCACGCTGTCGTTGGCAAAGAACTCGTCGTCGATGACCAGCAGGCCGTCCTTGGCCGTGGCCTCGATCTCGGTGAGTTCGTGCGAGCCGTCGATATAACTCTTCAGGTTTTGCATCGGCTCCTTGTTGTCGAGGGCTATGACACCCTTCAGCGGCTCGTCCTCCTTACAGCCGGGGGCTATGAAGGCGGGGTGGCCGCCAATCTGGAAGTGGATGTCGCACTTGTCGGTGTTCTCCACGTGCCAGATGACGTGGATCTTGTTGCCGTCCAGACGGTAGGTGACGGCCAGGTTGAAGCAGTAGGGATAGACCTTCAGCGTCTCTTCGCTCTCATGGAGGGCGTAGGTCACGCGGTCGTCTGCCTGGCTGATGAGCGTGAACTGCGTGTCGCGGGCAAAGCCGTGGCGGGGCAGGTGATACTCCTTGCCGTCAACGCGGTAGGTGTCGTCGTTGACGCTGCACACGATGGGGAAGAGGATGGGCGAGCGGCGCGGCCATTTCTCGCCGGCCTGCCACAGGTATTCGCGGCCGTTGTTGTCTTTGATACTTTGCAGTTCGGCACCCAGGGCCGACACCTGCACGGTGAGTTGTTCGTTCTGAATTGTTTCCATTGTTGTTTGTTTTTAGTTGTTATTATTATCGAAAAATCTAACCTTCGATATCTTTAGCATATTCACTTATTGAATAGATAATACGGTTACAAGATAGATGCTCAGTTCGATGAGCAGGAAGAAGGCTCCGCAGCAGTCGCCGGTGTAGCCGCGCAGCCGGTGCCACACGAAGAGATAGAGGAAATACATCACCACGCAGGGCACGAAGAGAAGATAATAGAGTGAAGAGTGAAGAGTGAAGTGTGAAGAATTTGCTACCGCACTGGATAATTGTGAATTGTGAATTATGAACTGAACTACTGCGAAGGGCAGGAGACCTTGGAGGGCGAGGAGCAGGCCGGAGGCGATGCTCATGCGGCGGTAGACGGTGTGGGCCTTCGAGGTCTCTGCGGTGCGTGCGTAGGGCATCATCTGCGTCATCTGGGCGGCCAGCATCTTGGCGAAGGGGTCGGCCATGAGCACGGTCATGCAGGCCAGCAGCGGCGGCATGCTGTAGAGGCAGAGATAGAGTAGGGCGAGGTAGAGGATGAGGCCTAGGACGCCGTAGGTGCCTATGTGCGAGTCTTTCATGATGGCGAGGATGCGCTCACGGTTGGTGCCGCCCCCGCCGAAGCCGTCGAAGAAGTCGGCCAGCCCGTCCTCATGGAGGGCACCCGTCATCAGGATGCGGGCGATGATGGCGGTGATAATGCATAATTCATAATTCATCATGCAAAACCGGGTGCCGAAGAAGAGGATGGCGGCCATCACGCCGCCGGTGAGCCAGCCAGTGAGGGGCCACCACTCCACGACGGAGTTATAGCATTGCTTGGGCGGCTGGTGCAGTCGCCAGAAGGGTAGGCGGGTGAAGAAGATGAAGGCTGCCCACGGGCGGTCGTACCACTTTATGAGTTCATAGTTCATAGTTCATAATTCATAATTCATAGTTCATAGTTCATAGTTCACAGTTCATAATTGAGTCAACTTTAAAAAGTCCACTACCGCCAGCAAACAAGCCGCATGGCGCTCCCCTCCCTTGGAGGGGAGGGGCAGGGGTGGGGTGACTAACTTAGAAATATTTCGTGATATTTGCATTCTGGAAGTTGTTCATTTCGTTGATCATACGCACGGCAGAGTCTACGATAGGGTAGGCGCAGAGGGCACCCGTGCCCTCGCCCAGCCGCAGGCCGAGGTTGAGCAGTGGCTTCGCACCCATGAAGTCGAGCATGCGCCTGTGGCCGCTCTCGTCGCCGCAATGGGCGAAGATCATAAAGTCCTTGACGCCGGGGGTCAGTTGGCAGGCGGCCAGTGCGCAGGCCGTCATGATGAAGCCGTCGACGAGGATAATCATCCGCCGTTCTGCCGCCCTCAGCATCGCTCCGATGGCGGCAATCATCTCGAAGCCACCGAAGTATGAAAGTGAAGAGTGAAGAGTGAAGCGCTCGACCTTTGGTCGCTTGCTACCGAAGGGACGCAAGAATTTGCTACCGCTTGTTTCAGCACCTCGTATTTATGGCGGATGCCGTCGGTGCTGAGGCCGGAGCCGGCACCGATGCAGTCCTCAAGGGGTATGTGGCAGAAGAGGTGCATCCAGATGCTCGATGGCGACGTGTTGCCGATGCCCATCTCGCCGATGCTCACGATGTTGCAGCCCTTGGCATGGCAGTCGTCCACCAGGTCGGCACCCACCTGCAGTGCCTGCTCATACTGCTCCTGGGTCATGGCGGGCCCGTAGAGGAAGTTCTTCGTGCCGCGGGCTATCTTCCGGTCGAGGATAGAGAGGTGAGGGGTGAGAGGTGAGGGGTGAGAGGATAGTTTTGTGAAGTCATAGTCCACGCCGACGTCCACGATGGTGAGGTCGAAGCCGTGCTGTCGGCAGAACATGTTCACGCCGCCGCCGCCACGGGTAAAGTTGATCATCTGTTGCCAGGTGACCTCACGGGGCGAGACGCTGACACCCTCGCGCTCTATGCCGTGGTCACCGCCGAGGAGCAGATGACAGGGATGCGACAGTCGTGGCTCCAGCGTCTGCTGGATGAGGCATATCTGCATGGCCAACTCTTCCAGTCGTCCCAGCGACCCCTTCGGCTTGTTCAGGTTGTCGATCTTCTCTTGTATCCGGTCTTTTAGTTCATAGTTCATAGTTCATAGTTCATAGTTGTTGGTGCGGTAGCAAATTCTTCACTCTTCACTCTTCCCTCTTCACTCTAATGGGTATTCCGCTC
>JAFSYY010000049.1 GCA_017455845.1 Prevotella sp.
CCGCCGGCACACTTCACCTGCGTGCGCACATAGACGTTGAGCATAGAGAAGATAAGGTACATGGAGTATTCGTAGAATCCCTCGGCCGTAGCAGCCTCTTCGAGTTTCTTCTTGAAGCCCTCAACATACGGAATCGTAGCCATGTATGCCTGCATCTCGCGCATGGCAAGGTCGGCATCGTGCTGCTTCAGTGCCCGCCAGAACTTCGCCGCAAAACCTATCTGCACGTCAGACCCTTTCAGTCCGATATATGCCGGCAGCAGGCCCTGGGTGTAGCCGATGCGCACCTCCTGATTGGGAATGGAAAGCGTGTAGGTCTCTGTGTCACGGTCGTAGTCCTTAATCGTAAGATAGCCGCTCTGGTAGAGCAATGGCAAGGCATCCTCCATATTCTCCGTAGGCTGGTCGAAGGCAGAAGAGGCCACCTCCATCCTGTCGAGCGACATGATGTCGGTGCGGAAGTGCTGCATCTGCCGGATGAGGAAGGTGGGCGTGCCGCTCTCGAACCAGTAGTTGGCCAGCCTGCAGTCGGTGAAGGCGTTGACCAGGCTGTACGGATTATAGATATCCTCCGACTTCTCTGAGAAATGGTAGCCGTCATAGCGGGTCTTGATGCGCTTGAACATCTCGTCGGCCGAACAGCCGTACTCCACAGCCATGCGCTCGATGCCCTCGGTAAGCACCGTCTTGACCTCATGCTCGGTGATGCCGCAGATGGCGGAGAACTGCGGGAGCATGGTGATGTTCTTCAGGTTGTTGATGGTGGAGAAGATACTCAACTGCGAGAACTTCGTGATGCCCGTGATGAAGCAGAACCGGATCATTGCCTCACAGTCCTTCAGGGGTTGGTAAAACTCCTGCATCACCTTGCGCATGGGGTCAAGCATCTCTTTTTCGTGAAGCACGTCAAGCAGCGGCGCGTCATACTCGTCGATGATGACGACCACCTGTCGCCCTTCTTTCTTGTAGGCCCTACCGATAAGTCCTGCGAGCACGCCTCCGGGTGTTTTCTCCTCTGGGTCTCTGCCATACTCATCCCTATAGGGCTTTAACAGCAGCAGCAGCCTGTCACGGAGTGCATCGGGAGAGTCCTGGTTCTTGGCCATGCTCAGCGAAAGCCGTATCACCGGGTACTGCTGCCATTCCTGCTCGAGATTCATAATCTTAAGTCCTTCGAACAGTTCCTTGTCTCCCTTGAAATAGGATTCCAGGGTAGTGGTGAGCAGTGACTTCCCGAAGCGGCGCGGGCGGCTCAGGAAGATGTACTTGGCGTAGTGCGTCATCTCCCACACCAGGTCTGTCTTGTCAACGTAAGTATAACCTCCCCGGATAACCTCCGAGAACGTCTGGATGCCTATAGGATATCTTCTTGCCATTGCTTTTTGTATTTATCTTGGCGCAAAGATACAACTTTTTCCTCAAACCGCCAAACTTACACCTCTTTTTTTATGGCCAAAAAGCCCAGGATTCCGATTCATCGTTAACCTGTTCAGGGTCATGGGTGACAGTATCAAAACTGTATACACTTTGTGTTCCGGCTGTATACAAGTTGTATTCAGGCCGAATACAGTTTGTATACAGCCGGAATACTTTTTGTATACAGCCTGAATACAACTTGTATTCGGCAGGAATACAAAACTGTTTTCTTTGTTTTTCGTTTTTTTTGGGCACTTTAGACATATAGAAAAACCTATGAGACATTTTTCTGCCGCTTTTACATTGTTATACACTACCTTTGCAGCCCGAATCATTTAATTATTAACCAAATCTTTATTACAAATGACAAAAATTACAAAATTAATGCTCACGCTGGCATTATTAGTTGCCGGAGTGGGGGGGGTAAAAGCCGGTAAACTCTATGCCGACCTGAGCAAACTTGGCAATGGACCTGTAAGTACATGGGATGGAACGACCAACACCATGACATGGACTGCAACCAGCAACAACATGATTTCCAACTTCAACTTTGCTGCAGGAAACTATAAGGATTGCTCAACGATTTCCATTACGGTCTCCGATTTGAGCAATGCTGTTGGTATCCGTTTGCAAATAAAGGCCAATGGTCAGGAGAAACTGGTTGCACTCAACGGTAATGGAACATTTACCAAATATCTGACTGACGACTTCGGTTTTACTGCTTCCGACCTTGCCAAAGTGGAATGGATTAGAGTACTGGGTAGTGCCTGGCAGAATAGTGAGAACAACACCATTGATGCTGACCATCCCGCCTCTGCAGTCATCAGCGATGTTTATCTTTCTCAGCCCACGAGAACTTTGGATGTTAACTTGAGCAATATGGCTGCAAGTGAAGGTGAGGCAACATGGAATTTTTCTACCAAAACATTCGCATGGACATTAACTTATAGCAATGCCATCACGCTTCCTGGTCTGTCGGGCAATCTCTCTTCTTTCACAACCGTTAACTTTGAAACATCTGCTGGTACATGCGACCATTTCCGTATTCTTATATATTATAGTAATGGTGCTGCCCAGACCACTTATTATGCTTCAGTAGGAAACAAGAGCGTAACCTTTGAAGAGATGGGAGTTGCGACAGAAAACCTTTCTTCTATTGCATCCATCAAGATTTCAGGTGCTAGTGACGCCACAGGCGACATTAGCCTAAACAGATTCTGGCTCGAAGGCCCGCTGGTGAACTACATCGAGGAGACTAAAGTACAGGTTGCTCCAGAGGGAGTTACAGACTTAAATGGCATGACGGGTGCTGATAACAATAAATGGAGTATAGCTTATCCTCTAACCGTCGGTGATGGAACTCAGTTTGGAGGTGATATTGATAAAGACACTAAGTCTGTAGATATTACGGCTTACGATTATCTTCTTTTTGTTGTATCTGATGCTTCTACAGATGCAAAAACCGGCCTTCGCGTTTTTGTTTCTACGGAAAGCCGTAGTGATAACAATTCCCGTGTTACTCTATATGCTCATCCAATAGCAGATTATTCATCAGTTTCTGATTGGACTGCCCAGTCGTTTATTACTGCTTCAGGTATCTTCGTTGTGAAGATTTCTGACTATCCGCTCTTGAGAGGCATCAAGAACCTTGCTTACTGGCAGGGAAGTGCAGGAACAATTGTCATATCGCAGGCTTACGTTGGCAGTGGCTCGCCTGTTGCTCCTACAGAAAGCACTGTTGTTGCCGGGGTCAATGCACTTACTGACGCTAATGCCACATGCTTTGATGTTACTAGCCTGACAGAAACAGGTCTTTCTTATAATCCTGCCAATCCCAATGCGCTCTTCATCGCAAATAGTGGACAGATGACCAACGCAAACAACGTTATCGTTGGCACTACCTGCGCCAACCTTGTGCTGACCGACGGCTACGCTTTCAAGGCTCCAAAGGACTTCACCGCTACCGCCGCAAGTTACGCTACCACTATCAACAGCGATGCTCAGGCTGGCACGCTCTGCCTGCCCTTCACTGCTACCCTGCCCGAGAACGTGAAGGCCTATACGCTGGCATATGTCAGCGGTGATGCTGCCTCGGCTACGGCAGTAGAGAGCACCATTCCTGCTAATACTCCGGTGTTGCTGAACGGCAGCGGTGCGCAGACGTTTGCAGGTTCTGGCGCTGTCAGCGCATCGGCCGCCAACCAGAGCGGTGCCCTGACGGGTGTCTTTGAGGCAACTACCGTGCCCGAGGGCAGTTATGTGCTGCAGAACGGCGCACAGGGTCTGGGCTTCTACAGGGTGGCTTCTTCCGACATCATCGCCAAGCCCTTCCGCGCTTATCTCTCGGCTGAGAGCGCACCTGCCCGTCTGGGTATCGACTTCGGCGACAACACCACCACGGCCATCACCGCTACGGCTGCTACAGCAGTCGGCAGCACCGTCTACGACTTGCAGGGTCGCCGCGTGGAATCTTCTACGCCGAAGAGAGGCATCTACGTGAAGGGCGGCAAGAAAGTGGTGATAAAGTAAACCGCAAAAGAGGAAGTAACACACATATTATAACACATAGGAGGTGCGGCCTCCGTGCCGCACACCTATTTCTAATAATAAGGAGAAAAACAATATGAAAAAGACATATTCAAGCCCCGTTACCAACATCTTGATGCTCCACACCGTCAGTCATCTCATGGAGGGCAGCACCGTAGCCGGTACTACCGTCAAGGAAGAAAATGAAGCCAGTGCTGAGTACGACGTGCTGTCGCGCCTCCGCTCCGTCTGGGACGACGAGGAAGAAAGCGAGGAGGCAGGATTCTAACCTGCTTCATACAAACAAAAGACACACCAGCCTTTCCGTATTCATGCGGGAGGCTGGTGTGTCTTTCTGATTGGAAACGTGCGGTGAGTAGCCCTTTTTTTTGTGTATTTGCACAAAATGAAAATACAATGAAACATTATCTAAAGCGTGTTTCATGGAATAATGTTACCTTTGCCGCAAATTTCAATCAATTAACAACATTATTAACCAAAAACAAATTTCACATGAGAAAATCTTTCCAAATGATTCTTGCACTTGTGCTGATGATGCTCGGTGCAGTGAATGTGAACGCTCAGGAGCGTGTGGCTATCACCGCCGACATGTTCCACAGTCACACTGAGGATGACTTCAGTGCCGACGCCGCAGACCTGGGTCCGCTGGAGACGGCCGCCTATATCATCGGCGAGGCCAGCAGTTGTCCTATCGGCGACACCAGTTGTAATGCCTGGGCCGACCTGGGCGACTATTCAAAGTTGTATGTGAAGATGGAAGGCTGCGATGCCGACGGCAACACCAACGGCTCGAACCCCCGTATCTTCATCAACCGTCTTGAGCATGAGGGCCAGTTTAATGCCGACAAGGCGCAGGCCAAGTGCCTGGTGATCCCCAATGCCGGCACATGGGCAGAGGACTTCTACACCAAGGAAGGCGACGATGAGTATGTCATCGACCTGATTAAGATTAAGAAGGAGTTTGGCTTCGTGCACCTCCATTCCGTCAAGGGCTCCGCGTGGAACACGCAGGCTATTGTCTACAGCATCGAGGCCGAGAAGGCTAAGCCTTCGCAGCAGGTGGGCTGGGTGAACCTGATTAACAACAGCAGCATGGAAGGTGACGACGTGAGCAGTTTCTTCACGAAGTTGTCGCAGGGCGACCCCATGCCTTCTGTCATCTCCGACGGCGTCGGTGTTGATGGCAGCCGTGGTATCGTGGTAGAGGCTACTGCCAAGGCAGCCAACGCCTGGGACAACCAGTTCTGGTTCCGCTTCAACGAGGATGTGGCCGCCGGTACGAAGTACCGTGTGTCGTTCGACTATCGTGCCGATGCCGATGCCAAGGCTTCTACGCAGGCACATGCCGAGCCCAGCGACTATATCTGGCATCAGATGCTGGGCGACGTGAACTTCACCAGCGAGTGGCAGACCTTCTCTGCCGAGGGCACCGTGAGTGCTGAGCAGGCCGAGGGTAAGAATGACGACGGCACTCCAAAGTACTTCCGTTCTGTTGCTTTCAACTTGAACGAGTTTGCTGATGCCAACAACTACTACTTCGACAACGTGAAGTTTGAGGTGTTCAAACTGGGTACCGTTGTAGAGTACAGTAATATTATTATAAAGGTGGACTTTGGCTTCGACACCAATGTTGCCCAGATGGTGGAAGCACTGGGCGGTGCCAAGCGTGTGTTCTTCACCGACAAGGGCTGCGCCAAGGTGAAGGTTAACGGCGAGGAGGCCGAGATCTATTCTGTGGAGGGTCTTGCCGACGGTCGCTTCTATATCTTCCTGACCGAGGCTCCCAGCGATGATGACGTTGTAGAGGTGGCCTTCACCAATACCATCGGTCTGACCTATACCTCTGGCGTGAACGCCGGCTCTGCCGTAGGCGACTTCACGATGACCGCTACCTACAACTACGATGTGGAGAATGAGGAGGGTGCCTATCCCTATGACGTGGTGATTCCTACGGTTATCAGCACCGATCCCGAGGACGGCTCGTTCAACCTGCCCACCAGCACCGTGTTCACCATCACCTTCGACAAGGAGGTTGACTGCTCTGTCCTGGAGGCTACTGCCAACGGCAACGCCATGACCGTGAGCCCTTCTTCCGGCTATGCCAAGGAGGTGACCCTGAGCGGTTCGCTCTCCAATGGTGTCTGCACCATTAAGATTGACAAGATTGCCCCTGAGTTGAATATGCTTGAGAACTTCGGTTCCTACGAGTTCACCGTAAGCATCGGCAAGGTTGAGATCGACCCGAACGACACGGAGGAGGTTCTCCTTACTAACGACTCCTTCGCTGCTTGCGCCGAGGGTGGCATCCCCGAAGGCTTCGAGGTGATGCAGGGCGAGGAGTTGCGCACTGCCGGCAACAGTTACAGCAGCGGCTCACGTATGTTCAACTTCGGCGAGGGTGGCGACTTCACCAAGGGTCTCTACTTCCGTGAGGGCTACTGCCAGACCAATCCTCCTCTGACGATGAAGGCCGGCAAGCCTTATACCATCGCGTTCAACAGTTGTATGTGGAAAGACAATGGTGCTACGCTCGACCTGAAGGTGCTGGATGCTTTCGACCAGGAGGTGTTCAAGCAGACGGTCAACAACACCCCGAACGTGAACGGCAGCAAGAATGCCGTGAGCGGCAGTACCAGGACCGAGGCTGTCTTTACGCCCGAGTCTGACGGCGACTACACCATCCGTTGGGACCGTCCCGGCTTCAACGAGGTTATCATTGCCAATGTGACGGTGAAGTACGAGCCCAATGTTCCCGGCCTGAAGGAGATGCGTGCCCTGGAGGCTGCCATCGCTTCGGCCAAGGCTACCCTGGCTGCCAACGAGAATCCCCGCTATCAGGATGCTGAGTACAGCAACCTGCAGTCGGTCATCAGTTACTATGAGGGCTGGGAATCTACCTCTCCCTCTGCCTACGCCGAAGCCATCGCTGCCCTTAGCGAGGCTGCCAAGGCTCAGAACGACCACCACGCTAACTGCGACGAGTATGAGACACAGGTGAAGAAGGCTATCGACGTGGTTCGCCAGAACGAGATGCCTGACGGTGATCCCGAGAAGGCTACCAAGTTTGTGACCACAGCCTTGTTCGGTCAACTGAAGGATGTCGTTGCCAAGTACCATGGTTCCTCTGAGTGGAGAAACATGAACGAGGATCCCGAGGGCGAGGCCCAGTGGCAGTTGTTCTATGAGTTCGACGTGCTGATGAGCGAGGCCGAACTGGTTCCTGCCATTGCCGAACTGAAGGATATTGCCAACGTGACCAGCCTGCTGTTCACCCAGGGTCCCTCTGAGCCCGAGAACGCCAATGGCGGCAAGGGCACCGGTGTTGCCGTGCTCGTTGACCGTCTGCGTCTGGGTGATGCTGCCCTGGCAGCCCTGGGCGTTCCCGAGACTGACACTGCCCGTGAGGCCTTCAAGAAAGCCCTTACCGACGATGACGCCTTGGCCGAGAAGATGAAGCGCCACATCAAGCGTGCACTCTACGGTGCGCTGAAGGATCCCGCCAACACTCTGTTTGAGGCACAGGTTAACGGTGAGACACTGGAGGAGATTACTCCGACCTATGATATGACCGTGTTCGTGAAGAATCCTAACATCTACAAGCAGTTGCCCAACACAGACTTCACCGAGGAGAACGTTCCCGGCTGGACCACTCCCGAGGGCTACAACCGTCCGGGCCTGACAGTGGGCTGGGGTGCTGCAAAGAATATTGAAGGCGTGGCCGAGGACTGCATGTTCCAGACTTGGGGTGGCAGTTATCGCGTAGAGCAGACCATCGAAGACCTGCCTGCCGGTGTCTATAGCATCAGATTTGCCTTTGGCGAGCGCATGAGCGACGACGAGAACAACTTTGCAGGCAGTTTCGCATTTGCTACTACCAGCAGTTACGACTATCTGTCTTCCGACGATGGAAATATTCCTGGTATCGGCCAGGCCTTCCCCTTCGCTTCAAACGACAGCCATGTATGTGTGCTTGAGGAGGTCGATGTTACCGACGGCAACCTGACCATCGGCGTTGAGGGCGGTTCTAGTTCTCATACCTTCTTCAACGAGGTGCGCATCCTGCTGACGGCTCCCCTTGCCAAATTCGACTATGCCAAGGCCTTCGATGAGGTGTCGGCAGTGGAGACCGAGAGGATGACACCTGCCAAGGTGCGCAGTCTGGAACTCTTCGACCTGAACGGCCGCCGCATGATGACAGCCCAGAAGGGTGTGCAGATTATGAAGAAGCACATGAGCGACGGCTCTATCCGTGTGGAAAAAGTAGTAAAGAAGTGATAACGAAACATTCTATAAAACAAACGAGACGTGGCACAGGGCTACGTCTCGTTTGTTTTTTGTAATTTTGCACGGGGAAAAGAGTTGAGAGGCTTTAGTTGAGAGTTGAGAGGCTTTAGTTGAGAGTTGAGAGACTTTGGTTGAGAAATAAAAACTTAAAGATTATGAGAATATTTACTACGAGTTTGTTGCTGATTGTTTTTTCTTTATGGTTCAGCCCGGCCGGGGCACAACAGCCCGCCGAGGCACAGCCCGGGGTGCAGCAGCCCGGCGAGGCACCGATAAAGAATCCCATGTTGTGGGCCGATGTGCCCGACCCAGACGTTATCCGTGTGGGCGACACGTTCTACCTGGTCTCTACCACCATGCACCTCATGCCCGGTGCGCCCGTCATGGCCTCTAAGGACTTGAAGAACTGGGAGACCGTGGGCTATATCTTCGACCGCCTGACCGACTCGCCCAAATACGACCTTCCCCTTGAGAAGATAAGCAGCAAGTCTAATCATAATTCTCAATTCCCAATTCTCAACTCTCAATTCAGAAGTCTTGGCACCGTCTATGGCCGCGGACAGTGGGCCACGTCGCTGAAATATCACGACGGCAGGTTCTGGGCGCTGCTGGCTCCCAACGAGGCCGGTGCCATGGGCGACACGTATATCTTCACAGCCGAGAAGGCCGAGGGGCCGTGGACCATCCACTCCCGCCTGCGCCATTTCCACGATGCTACGCTGTTCTTCGACGACGACGGCACGCCATACGTGTTCTTCGGCACGGGCGAGATGTGCCAGTTGACACGTGACCTGAAGGGCGTCGTGGAGGGCAGCCTGCGCCATTACTTCCAGCGCGAGGCCGACGAGCGCGGACTGCTGGAGGGCACCCGTGTCGTCAAGCATAACGGCACGTACTACGCCCTGCTTATCAGTCATGTCTTCGCCCCAGGCCGCCACCGCCGTGAGGTGTGCTATCGCACCAAGGACCTCAACGCCACGTGGGAGAAGAGCACCATCCTGGAGAGCGACTTCGGCGGCTTCTCGTATCTGGCACAGGGTACCATCGTCGATACCGAGGAGGGCGACTGGTATGGCATCATGTTCCAGGACCGCGGCGGCGTAGGCCGTGTGCTCACGCTGAGCCCTGTCCGCTGGATCGACGGCTGGCCTATGCTGGGCGACGAAAGCGGCCGTGTGCCCGAGACCATGCGCCCCTATCGTAGCGGCATGCCCGAGACAAGTATCGTGCAAAGCGATGATTTTAGCCCCACCCCCAGCCCCTCCGCGGGAGGGGCTGGGGGTGGGGCTCTTAAAAAGTGCTGGCAGTGGAACCATAACCCCGTGGACGATGCGTGGAGCCTCACCGAGCGCCCCGGCTTCCTGCGCCTGAAGACCAGTCGCGTGGTGCCCAACCTCTACCTGGCTCCGAATACCCTGACGCAGCGTATGGAGGGTCCGGTGTGCAGCGGTGCCGTCTGCCTCGACCTGAGGAAGATGAAGGATGGCGACTGTGCTGGTCTGGCGGCCTTCAATGGCGACAGTGGCGTGCTCACGGTCAAGAGGCAGGGCAGGAAATATGTCCTGGAGATGAGCGAGCAGAGCGTCGCCCTCACTGAGCGTGAGAAGGCCGTGACCGGTGTAGAGGAAAAGGTTGTTGAAATGGTAGTCCTGCCCTCTCATCCCTCACCCCTCACCCCTCACCTCTACTTAAAGATCACCGGCGACTTCCAGCCCGGGCATCATGACGTGGCCAACTTCTATTATAGCCTCGACGGTGACCACTGGACGCAGATAGGCACCAGGGACTACCGCATGATCTTCGACTATCGCCGCTTCTTCATGGGCACCAAGTTTGCCATCTTCAACTATGCCACCAAGAAAGTTGGCGGCTATGTCGATGTGGACTATTTCGAGTATAAAAAATTAAAAAATAATTCTGATAACGATAATTAGAAAACGACAATGAACCATTTTTCCCGAACCATCCTCCGTATCTGCCTTGTAGGTTACACATTATGCGCATCAGCAGCGTCGGCCTGGGCCGATAATATCACCGTCAACGGCACCAGCCGTAACTATATCGTCTATGCTCCGGCAAACCTTGGCGAGAACCGCCCGCTGCTCATCTCCTGTCATGGCATGAACCAGGATGCCAATTACCAGAAAGGCATGCTGGCCATAGAGAGCGTGGCCGACACCGCCAAGTTTGTTACCGTGTTCCCTAACGGCATAGACAAGGGCTGGGACATCAGCGGCGACCGCGACATCAACTTCGTGCTGGCGTTGATCGACAAGATGGTGCAGCAGTATAAGATAGACCGCAACCGCGTCTTTCTCTCCGGCTTCTCCATGGGCGGCATGTTCACCTACCATGCCATGAACAAGATTGCCGACAAGATTGCGGCCTTTGCTCCCATCAGCGGCTATCCCATGGGCGGCACCACGGCCAATGCCAGCGTGCGCCCCATACCTATCATCCATACCCATGGCACCGGCGACGATGTGGTGGTGTTCAGTGGCGTGCAGGGTGCGCTGAACGCTTGGATAAAGCATAACGGCTGTCCCACGCAGGCTCAGGTGACCACCAACTATCGCGGGGCACCCCATATCACCCGCCGTGTGTGGGGACCGGGCAATAGTAACGTGGAGGTGGTGCTGATGGAGATGAAGGACAAGGGCCACTGGATCAGCAACGACTACGGCGTGAAGACGGGCGACGAGATATGGAAGTTCTGCAAGCGTTTCTCGCTGGAACTGAAAGACCCGGAGGTGAGGATCACCGCGCCGAAGGACGGCCTGACCTATATCACCATGGGCGGTGCGGCGGAGGTGCCGGCTTTCTCGTTCAAGGCAACGGCCAGCGACCCCGACGGCGAGGTGGCGAAGGTGGCGTTCTACGACAATGACGCCCTGCTGCAGGAGTTCACCAAGGAACCCTATACCTTCCAGGTCAGCGGTCTGGCCAAGGGCACTCATAAACTGAAGGCCGTGGTCACCGACGATGAAGGACGTACCAGTAGCAGCACCGTGACTGTTACCGTGACAGAGACTAATAATCATGTGGTGTCGAAGGTGTTTACTACCGAAGGCAGCGTGCCGGAGGGATGGACGGCCTACGACGGCAACGAGAAGCGCACGGGCTTCTCCAGCGGCTACAGTTCCGGGCCGCGTGTGTTCCATTTCACCGGTTCTACGCACGACTTCGAATGGGGGTTCTATACGCGTAACGTCACCGGTGCAGCCAAGGCTGGCTATGCCCGTTTTGCCGACAACGGCACGTCGACCACGCTGACGCTCTATCCCGGCAACTATGCCATCTATCATAAGATTGCCAACTGGAACTGTGCCGAGTTCTCGCCCGTCACAGTGGCATTGGAGACTGTCGGCGGGCAGGAGATAGCCTCGCAGACCGTCACGCCGACGGCAAACGTGGGCAATACGGCCAGTAACGATTTCTCTGGTTCCACGATGTGCAACTTCTCGTTCGACGTGCTGGAGAAAGGGCGTTATGTCATCACCTATTATACCGCCGATGCCGCCTGGGCCGACCTGGTCGTCGGACTGTCGTCCATACGCCGCCTCGGTGATGTGACGGCCGTCAAGGGCATCAGCAGTGCCGGGGCCTGCCGTGCGGAATACTTTAACCTGTCGGGCCAGCGTATAGAGAAGCCTGCGAAGGGCATGTTCGTGGAGCAGACGGTGATGAGCGACGGCACACGGACGGCAAGGGTTGTCAGGAGATAACGAAATGTCGAAATGTCGAGATGTCGAGATGTCGAAATAACGAAATAACGAAATAATAATCCAGAATGAAGAAATCAATGCTATTGATGGCCGCCATGGCCTTGGCCAGCCTGACCACAGTACAGGCTGCAGAACAGATTAAGAGTCCCGACGGCACGCTGACGGTAACGATAGACAATGCCGACGGAAAGCCAACCTACCGGGTGACACAGGGCGATGTGGTGTTCCTGGAGCAGTCGCCTCTGGGACTGAAACTCAACTTCGAGGACCTGACGCAGGGACTGACACTGAAGGAATGTAAGGTTGGCCAGGTGGAAGAATCCTACACGCTGAAGACCATCAAGCAGGGCACGGTGCACTACGAGGCTACCGAGGCCGTGTGCCAGTTTGAGAAGGTTGCCTGTAGGATGGATGTCATCTTCCGCGTGAGCAACCGCGACGTGGCCTACCGTTATAAGATCTATCCGAAGAAGGGTAGGGGCGGTGATACCCTCGCCGCTGTCGTAGAGGGTGAGGCCAGTGGCTTCATGCTGCCAGAGGGCACCACCACGTTTCTCTGTCCGCAGGCGAAGCCCATGGGCGGCTTCGCCCGCACGTCGCCCAGTTACGAGACACCCTATACCCTTGACGAGCCGATGGGCAAGAACGGATGGGGTGAGGGCTATACGTTCCCTTGCCTGTTCAAGGCTCCCCTGACAGCCTCCAAAGGGTCTTCGAAAGTCTCGGAGGCTGCCTTCGCCTGGATTCTGATTTCTGAGACAGGCACCGATGGCAACTACGTAGGCTGCCGCCTACTGTCTGATGTAGCCCCCTCGGGGGCAGAGGGGGGGGCTTCTTATAAGATCGGTTTCCCCCAGCAGGGCGAGATGAACGGTTTCGGCACGACGACGGCGGCTGTCAGCCTGCCTGCCGAGACACCGTGGCGCACCATCACCGTAGGTACCTCGCTGAAGAATATCGTGGAGACAACGGTGCCTTTCGACCTGGTGAAGCCGAAGTATAAGGCCAGCCGTGACTATACGTATGGTGCCGGTTCGTGGTCGTGGATCATTGGCATGGATCCCAGTTGTAACTTCGATGAGCAGAAGCGTTATATCGACTTCTCGGCGGCCATGGGCTGGCGCACGGTATTGATCGATGCCCTGTGGGACAAGCAGATTGGCTATGAGAAGATGGCTGAACTGTCACGCTATGCGCAGTCGAAGGGCGTGGGTATCTTCCTCTGGTACAACTCCAACGGCTCCTGGAACGATGCACCGCAGTCGCCGCTGAACAAGATGAACCGCTCGTCTGTCCGTCGTCAGGAGATGAAATGGATGCAGGAGAATGGCATCCTGGGTATCAAGGTGGACTTCTTCGGTGGCGACAAGCAGCCCATGATGCAACTCTATGAGGATATCCTCACAGATGCCAACGAGTTCGGTATTCAGGTCATCTTCCATGGCTGTACGCTGCCTCGCGGCTGGGAGCGGATGTATCCTAACTATGTGGCCAGTGAGGCAGTGCTGGCCAGCGAGAATCTGCACTTCGGACAGGGTGCCTGTGATGCGGAGGCCTTCAACGGCTGCATCCATCCGTTTATCCGAAATACGGTGGGCTCGATGGACTTTGGTGGTTCTACGCTGAACAAATACTATAATGCCGACAACAAGCGTGGCACGCACCGTGTGACGAGCGATGTCTATGCTTTGGCCACGGCCGTGCTGTTCCAGAGCAGTGTGCAGCACTTTGCCATGGCTCCCAATAACCTGACTGATGCGCCTGCCTGGGCTGTTGACTTCATGAAGAAGGTGCCCACGACGTGGGATGAGGTGAGGTTTATCGACGGTTATCCCGGCAAGTATTGTATCATGGCCCGTCGCCATGGTAGTCAATGGTTCGTGGCAGGTATCAATGCTGATGGTCAGCCGTTGAAGAAGACCATCACGCTGCCGATGTTCGAGAAAGGCACGGAACTGACTGTCTATAGCGATGATGTTCAGTTGCAGGGCAGCGTTAAGACTGTGAAGCAGAACAAGAAACAGCAAGTCACCGTGACCATTCCAACCAATGGTGCCGTGGTGATCAGAGAGTAGTTCATAGTTCATCGTTCTGACTATTAAGTAATATGCAAAAGATTCTCGCACTATTCTCGCACCTCGTACCTCGTATCTCGTACCTCGCACTATTGGTCTTGCTGGCCATCCCTGCGTTGGCTGGCGAGGTGCCATTTGGTAAAGGCACGCTGAGTGTGCGCCAGGTGGCCCGCAATGCCGTGAGGATTCAGTATTGGGAACAGAAGACGACATCCGAACTGCCCAACTGGCTCTATGTGAAGCAAGATGAGGTGAGCAATCGCGATATGTCGGTCGATATTGATGCGGCCAGGCAGACGTTATGCATCAAGAACAAACAGAGTATTCCCGTCTTTACGGCCACGCTGCATCAGATGCAGGGTAGGGAGGCCACGTTGGCTTTCCAGTCCCCGCCCGACGAGCGTCTCTACGGCCTGGGACAGTTTCAGGACGGCTACAATAATGTGCGCGGACTGTCGCGCCGTTTGACGCAGGTGAACACTCAGATCTCCATTCCCATGCTGCTGTCGAGCAAGGGCTATGGCGTGCTGTGGAACAACTACGGACTGGTGGAGTTTAATCCCTGCGACCGTCAGGTCAGGATGACTCTTCTGGATGAGGCTGGCCTGTCTGAGGTGGTGAATGTCACCACGACGGAAGGCGGCCGGCAGGAAGTACGCCAGCGGAATATCTACGAGGCAACCATCGACCTGGCCGAGGATGGCGACTATTCCTTGTTGTTGGATGTCGGTCAGAAGATGGCACGCCGCCATAACCTCTCTATTGATGGGCAGACCGTTCTTGAGATGCAGAACCTCTGGCTGCCGCCCACTGCTTCGGTCATTATACCTCTAAAGGCCGGTCATCATGTGTTGCGGGCAGAATTGTCAAAGGGTGACAGCCCTATATTATATTATAATAAGGTGGAGAACCAGACGGTGTTGCGCTCGCCGGTGGCTACTGCCGTCGATTATACCGTGTTCGTCGGCTCGCCCGATGAAATCATTGCGGCGTATCGCGAATTGACGGGCAAGGCTCCGCTGATGCCTCGTTGGGCGCTGGGCTATATCCATTGTCGTGAGCGTTTCCATTCCTCAGAAGAGATCCTCCAGACGGCCAACCGCTTCCGTAGTGAGCAGTTGCCTGTCGATGTCATTGTCCAGGACTGGCAGTACTGGGGTAAGTACGGCTGGAACTCCATGCGTTTCGACGAGGATTTCTACCCCGATCCGAAGGCTTTGACCGACAGCCTGCATGCTATGGATATGCGGCTGATGGTCAGCGTCTGGTCGAAGATTGACAAGAACTCGGAGGTGGGCCGGCAGATGACGGCCGACAACTATTATATCCCCGGCACCGACTGGATAGACTTCTTCAACACCGATGCTGCCGCTGCCTACTGGCAGAACTTCAGCACCCGGCTGGTGCCTCTGGGCATTGATGCTTGGTGGCAGGATGCTACGGAACCTGAGAACGACGACCTCGTTGGCCGCCGTGTGAACAACGGCCAGTGGAGTGGGGAAGAGGTGCGCAACGTCTATCCACTACTGGTCAACAAAACGGTTTATGAAGGACTGATGAGTGAAAAGGCGGAAGCAAACTCTTCACTCTTCACTCTTCACTTAATCGTCCCATGATTCTCACCCGCTGCGGCTTTCCCGGCATCCAGCGTTATGGCTCGGCGATGTGGAGTGGCGATGTGGGCAATGACTGGGAGACGTTCCGTCGTCAGTTGACGGCAGGTCTTGGCATGCAGGCAGCCGGCATTCCCTGGTGGACGTATGATGCCGGCGGCTTCTTCCGTCCCGGTAATCAATATACCGATGCGGCCTATATCGAGCGGATGTTGCGCTGGATAGAGACCAGCGTCTATCTGCCCTTGATGCGTGTGCATGGCTATATGAGCAACACTGAACCATGGAACTACGGTCCTGAGGCGCAGGCTGTCATTGCCGGTTGTCTGAAAGAGCGCTACCGCTTGTTACCTTACATATATAGTATGGCAGCGGCTATCTCGTTCGACGGCTCTACGCTGATGCGTCCGCTGGTGTTCGACTTTGCTGACGACGCTACGGCGCTTGACCAGAAATACGAGTATATGTTCGGACCGGCACTGCTCGTCAGTCCTGTGACAGAACCTGATGTAACGACATGGCAGACCTATCTGCCTAAGACACAGGGCGGCTGGTACGACTATCACACCGGACAACACTATGATGACGGACAGACGGTGACGACAGCCGTCACCAAGGCCGCCATCCCTGTCTTCGTGCGTGCCGGCAGCATCATCCCCGTTGCTGGTGACGAGGTGCTGGTCTATCCAGGTGCCGACGGTGCCTTCACGCTCTATGAAGACGATGGCACAACGATGGCTTATCAGGAGGGACAATGCTCGCGCACCTCTTTCCAATGGAATGATGCCAAGGGTAAGTTGAATATCAGTCCACGTAAGAAACGTTCATTTAAAATCATAATTAAAAACACGAAATAATGAAAAAGACAATGATGACAGCAGTCCTACTGGCTATGACGGCCGTGGCTGCCAACGCACAGAACCCCTTTGTGCAGACATGGTTCACCAGTGATCCCGCTCCAATGGTCGCTGGCGACAGGATGTATGTCTACACCGGACATGATGAGGACAATGCCGACTTCTTCTGGATGCAGGAATGGCGTGTGTATTCCACCGACGACATGGTGAACTGGACCGACCATGGTTCTCCACTGGCACTGGAGAGTTTCTCATGGGCCGACGACCGCGCCTGGGCCTCGCAGACCATTGAGCGCGACGGCAAGTTCTACTGGTATATCTGTGCCCACAGCAAGATTTCCAAGGGCATGGCTATCGGCGTGGCGGTGAGCGACTCGCCTACGGGACCTTTCAAGGATGCAATCGGAAAACCGCTCTTCGAGAACGGCTCGTGGGATCATATCGACCCCACGGTGATGATCGATGATGACGGTCAGGCCTGGCTGATGTGGGGTAATCCCCAGTGTTACTACCTGAAACTCAACCGCGACATGATTTCCTATAGTGGTGAATTGGGCCGTCTGGACATGACCGAGGAGGCTTTTGGCGGTCCGATGATGAAGGAGCGTGTGCCTGGCAAGAAATACAAGGACTCATACGTCGAAGGCCCGTGGCTGATGAAAATGAGAAATGAGAAAGGAGAAATGACGAATGACCGCCGCTATGCGCTGCTCTATGCTGCCGGCGGCGTGCCCGAGCATATCAGTTACAGCACGGCGCCGTCGCCCACAGGTCCTTGGACTTACGCTGGCGAGATTATGCCGCTCTGCGACACCAAGTCGTTTACCAACCACTGTGGCGTAGCCGACTTCAAGGGTCACTCCTATTTCTTCTATCACACCGGCAAACTGCCGAAGGGCGGTGGCTTCGGCCGTAGCGTGGCCGTAGAGGAGTTCCAGTATAACGCTGATGGCAGTTTCCCCACCATCATGCCTACCGACGAGGGTGTGAAGCCCATCGCTGTCTTCAACCCCTATCAGAAGGTGCAGGCCGAGACGATGGCTTTCTCTTCTGGTGTGAAGACCGAGCAAAACGATGAGATAGGCGTCTATGTCAGCGACATCCACAATGGTGACTACATCAAATTACAGAATGTGGACTTTAGCCTTAACGTGCCGAAGAAGTTCATTGCCCGCGTAGCCAGTGGCTTGCGTGGCGGTCAGATAGAGGTGCGCCTCGACAGTCTGCATGGACAACTCCTTGCTCGCTTGGAGGTGCCTGCCACCGGCGGGTGGGAGAAATGGCAGACGCTGTCGGTCGATATGGAAAGTCAAATCGTAAATAGTAAATCCGTAAATAGTAAATCCCATGATCTCTACCTTGCCTTCACTGGTCGTAAGGGTCCCAAACTCTTCAACTTCGACTGGTGGGAGATTCGTGGCCTGCAGTCGCTCGTCGTTGAGGACGGCGGACAGGGTCCCTACAAAGCCATCATGAAGGAAGAAGAGACGCTCGATGCCCATACCATCTTTGTGCCTCAAGACCTCTCTGCTTTCAACAAGAAGAAGCCGCTGCCGGTGCTTGTCTGGGGCAACGGTGCCTGCACCAACTCGCCTTGGGAGCACTATAAGTTCCTCAACGAGATTGCATCTTACGGCTATATCGTATTGGCAACAGGCTATATCCCCATGGAGGAGAAACCCTATCAGGGCCCGATGTCTTCCACCCAGCAGCAGATAGAGTCCATCGACTGGATTATTGCGCAGAACGCCGACAAAAACTCACCTTATTACAATAAGATAGATGTGAAGAATATCTGCGTGGCAGGTATGTCGTGCGGCGGCTTGCAGACGCTCTACAACTGTGCCGACCCGCGCATCAAGACGCTGATGATCTGCAACAGCGGACTCTTCAAGAACAGCAACCGTGCACAGGCCGTTGGCGGCATGCCCATGCCCGACAAGTCGAAACTCGACGACATACACACCAGCATCATCTATATCCTGGGTGGCAAGGAGGATATTGCTTATGAGAACGGCATGGACGACTTCCACAGAATCAACCATGTGCCCTGCTGCGCCACCAACTTCCCCGTAGGTCATGGCGGCACCTATCGCCAGCCTCATGGCGGCGAGTTCTCGGTGGTGGCCCTGAACTGGCTCAACTGGCAGTTGAAGGGCGACAAGGAGTCGGCCAAGATGTTCAAGGGCAACGACTGCCTGTTGTCGAAGCGTGATGGCTGGACCATTGAGAAGAATGTGAAGTTTGAATCATTAAAGTGAATAATATGATGGGACGGTTTTTCGAGGTACGAGATTACCTTATATTGTTTCTGATGTTGGTGGGCTTTACCGGTGCGGCATCGGCACAGACCATGACGTCGCCCAACGGCAGACTGACAGTTGCCACTAAGGGCAAGGGGCTCACGGTGCTCTACCAACAGCAGCCGGTATTGGACATCCCCGTAGTGGGCTATGGCGACGTGAAGACCCTGAAGGCTGGCAAGGCGCGTAGCGTCAAGGCCGACTACCAGATGCTCACGGGCAAGCGCCTCCACTGCACCAACGAGGCCAACGAGTATCTGCTGACCTTGAACAAACAGACGCGCATGGTATTGAGGCTCTATAACGACGGCATCGCCTTCCGCTATGAGACAACCTCCCAAACGGCCAAACAGTCAAACGACCCAACGACCGATAAGGAACAGACCACCTATCGTATTCCCGAGGGCAAGAAACGGTGGATGCTTCAGTGGAGCGACTCCTACGAGGGCTTCTTCCCGATGACGACCACGGCACAAGTGAAGACCCTGGGTGGCTTCGGCGGTTCGGTGGAACAGGACCAAATAAACACCCACTGGGGCTATCCGCTGCTGATGGAGGCCGCCGATGGCATCTTCGTGCTTATCTCCGAGGCCAATATTTCGAAAGGCCAGGCCGCTTCGAGCCTGTACAGCGACGGCGAGTTGTTCAAGGTTGTGCCCGACCTCGCACCTCGTACCTCGCACCTCGTACCTCGTACCTCGCACCCCGTACCTCGTACCTCCCCTTGGCGTATCGCCATCATCGGCACGCTGGCCGACATCGTGGAGTCAACGCTGGTCACCGATGTGTCGGAACCCAGTAAGATTGCTGATACCAGTTGGATTCACCCCGGCACGGTGTCGTGGATCTATTGGGCTTATAACCATGGCTCTAACGACTATAATATCATCAAGAAATACGTGGATATGGCTGTGGCCCTGCATCTGCCCTACGTGCTCATTGATGCCGAATGGGACGAGATGGACGGGGTGGCCTCCAACCAAGGCAAGACCATCGAGGATGCCGTTAATTACGCCAAGTCGAAGGGTGTGAAGCCAATGATCTGGTACAACTCTTCTATCGGCTGGGTCAATGGTGCCCCTGGTCCGAAGTTCCGCCTGAACAAGCCCGAAGACCGCGAGAAGGAGTTCGCCTGGTGTGAGAAGATTGGCGTGGCAGGTGTGAAGATCGACTTTTTCTCTGGCGACAACCAGCAGAACATGGACTATTGCATCGACCTGCTGGAGAGTGCTGCCCGCCATCATCTGCTGGTCAACTTCCATGGTGCCACCATCCCGCGTGGCTGGCAGCGCACCTGGCCTAACCTGATGAGCACCGAGGGTGTCTATGGTGCCGAGTGGTACAACAACGTGCCCACCTTTACCAAGAAGGCTGCTGCCCATAATGCCACGCTGCCTTTCACACGCAATGTGATTGGGCCGATGGACTATACCCCTTGCGCTTTCAGCGACTCGCAGCATCCGCATATCACTTCCCATGCCCATGAACTTGCTCTGACCGTGCTTTTCGAGAGTGGCTTGCAGCATCTGGCCGACCGTCCGGAGAGTTATCTGTCGCAGCCCCATGATGTGCAGCAGTTCCTCTCCACCCTTCCCACCGTTTGGGACGAGACGCATCTGCTCTCCGGCTACCCCGGCGAGTCGGTGGTGATGGCCCGTCGCAGTGGTAAGACCTGGTACATAGCCGGCATCAATGGTACCGACGACGAGAAAACGCTTCCTCTCAATCTCTCGCGCCTCGCACCTCGCACCTCGCACCTCGATTCTCATACCTCGCTCCTCGCACCTCGTACCTCGCACCTCGATCCTCACGGCGACATCGTGCTCTTTGGCGATGGTGGCGAGCGTTCTTTCTTCGTGTCCCTGCTGGAGGATTTCCCCTCGGAGATGAAATGTCGTCCGCGTGGCGGCTTCGTTCTGGTGGTTCATCCTTACAACGACCCGCTGAGCGTCAACATGCCGCTGTTCCAGACCAAATATACGGCCGACCCCTCGCCCATCGTGGTGGGCGACACCTTGTTCTTGTTCACCTCTCACGATGCCTCGCCAGAGGATATCCCCGACGAGAACGAGAAGAATTCTGCCGGCTTCTTTATGTACGACTGGCTCTTGTGGTCAACTACGGATATGGTCAACTGGACGGAGCATGGTGCCGTGGCCTCATTGAAGGAGTTCGCATGGCGCAGTCGTGACAACGGTGCCTGGGCTATCCAGACGGTAGAGCGTAACGGCAAGTATTATCTCTATGCTCCCCTGCATGGTCATGGCATCGGCGTGCTGGTGGCAGACTCCCCCTACGGTCCTTTCCGTGATCCGCTGGGCGAGCCCCTGGTGTGGCAGAAAGAACACTGGGACGACATCGACCCCTCTGTCTTTATCGATGACGACGGTCAGGCTTATATGTACTGGGGCAACCCCCATGTGTATTGCATCAAACTCAATGAGGATATGATCTCTACTCAGGGCGACATCTTTGTGGTCAATCCGCAGGATGGCGTGATGCGTCCCGTCAAGGAGGAGGGTGCCAAGATCGACCTCCGTGTGCCTGGCTCGCAGAAGGCCAACTGGTCGCTGAAAAACTATCAGGAGGGTCCGTGGTTCTATAAGCGCAACGGTCATTACTACCTGGCATACGCCACCACCTGCTGTCCCGAGGCTTTGGGCTATGCCATGAGCGATGCGCCAACAGGTCCCTGGGAGTGGAAGAACTATATCATGCGCCCCACGCAGCGCGACCGTGGCAACCATCCCGGCATCTGCGACTACAAGGGACACTCGTATATTTTCGGTCAGAACTACGACTTGATGCACCTCGACACCTATGTCCATCATGAGCGTCGCACGGTGTCGGCACAGGAGATCACCTATCATGCCGACGGCACCATTCAGGAGATTCCCTATTGGCTCAACCAGAAACCGCTGAAGCAACTGCAGTGGCTGAACCCTTATCGCCGCGTGGAGGCTGAGACGATGGCCTGGGGCTATGGGTTGAAGACGGCCAAGATGGGCATCGAGAACACAGGCGTTATCAAGGATATGCCAGAATCTACGGGTAAGAGGAATATGTATGTCTTCGACATCAACGACGGTGAGTTTATCCGTCTGCGTGGTGTGGACTTCGCATCAGGTGCCAGCGAGTTCTCTATCTCTGCTGCCGCAACGGGTTCGTGCACATTGACGCTTCGTCTGGACAGCAGCGATGGCCCCGTCATCGCCACACTGCCTGTCAGCACTACAGGCTCTGTCGATGCCTACCGTCTGTTCCAGACCAAGGTGTCCATCGCCTCCGGCGTTCACGACCTCTACCTCTGTTTCTCCGACACCCACGGCGACATACGTCTGGACTATTGGACTTTTAAATGATAAACGAATTTAATATAAAAAAAGATGAAACTGAAAACCTTAATCCTTACAGCAGCCCTGCTGCTCGGAGCCGCCAGCGCCAATGCCGCCGTCGACCCCAACTTTTACATTTTCCTCTGTTTCGGACAGTCAAACATGGAGGGTGCCGCACGCCCAGAGGCTCAGGACCTGGCCAGTCCGGGGCCGCGATTCCTCCTCATGCCGGCCGTCGACTTCCCCGACCAGGGACGTAAGATGGGCGAGTGGTGCGAGGCCGTGCCGCCCCTCTGCCGACCCAACACGGGTCTGACGCCTGCCGACTGGTTCGGACGCACCCTCGTGGCCTCGCTGCCCGATAACATCAAGATTGGTGTCATCCATGTGGCCATCGGCGGCATCGACATCAGGGGCTTCCTCCCTGACAGCATCCCGAGTTATGTGAAGAGGGCGCCCAACTGGATGACAGGTATGCTGGCCGCCTACGACAATAACCCTTATGAACGACTCGTCATGCTGGCCAAGAAGGCTCAGAAGGACGGTGTCATCAAGGGCATCCTGATGCATCAGGGCGAGACCAATACTGGCGACCCGAAGTGGGCCGGCATGGTGCAACAGGTCTACGACCGCCTCTGTGGCGACCTGCAGTTGAAGCCCGAGGAGGTGAACCTCTATGCTGGCAATATCGTCCAGGCTGGTGGCCAGGGCGTGTGCATTGCTTGTAAGAAGCAGATCGATGAACTGCCACAGACCCTCCACACCTCTCAGGTGATCTCGTCGGACGACTGCACCAATGGTCCCGACCGACTGCACTTCGATGCTGCCGGCTATCGTGAACTGGGTTGCCGCTACGGTGAGGCCGTGGCACGCTTCCTGGGCTATGAGCCCAAGCGCCCGCATATCGATATGCCGAAGAAGATTGAGGTGCCTGCCGACGCTGTCACCGTAGAGAACGCCATCCCCGGCAACGAGTTCCCGAAGGTTGACAAGGAGCGTCGTGCCTATTTCCGCATCGAGGCTCCCCAGGCCCGCAAGGTCGTGGTCGACGTATGTAGCAAGAAGTACGACATGCAGCCCGACGGCAAGGGTGCCTTCATGGCCGTCACCGACCCGCTGCCCGTGGGCTTCCACTACTATTTCATGAATATCAACGGCGTGAACTTCATCGACCCCGCCTCTGAGACCTACTTCGGCTGTAACCGCGAGGCCGGCGGCATCGAGATCCCCGAAGGACCCGAGGGCGACTATTACCGTCCGCAGCAGGGCATCGCCCACGGCTGTGTGCGTAGCATCTACTATCCGTCATACAACGATGCAAGCGTAAATGACGGCGCAGCCCAAATCGAAAATCGAAAATCCGCCCAAATCGAAAATCGAAAATCCGTAAATCGTAAATACACTTGGCGTCACGCCTTGGTCTATACCCCTGCCGAGTATGAGACAGGTAAGAAGCGTTATCCTGTGCTCTACCTGCAGCATGGCATGGGTGAGGGCGAGACCAGTTGGGCCCTGCAGGGAAAGATGCAGCACATCATGGACAACGCCATTGCCAAGGGCGAGGCTGTGCCGATGATCGTGGTCATGGAGAGCGGCGACATCAAGGCTCCGTTCAACTTCGCCGGCGGCGGCAGCAACCAGCAGGGACGCAGCGAGTATGGTGCCTCGTTCTATCCCGTACTGCTCAACGACCTCATCCCTTATATCGACAAGAACTTCCGCACGAAGGCCGACCGTGAGAACCGTGCCATGGCAGGCCTCTCATGGGGTGGTCACCAGACCTTCGACGTGGTGCTCCAGAACCTCGACAAGTTCGCATGGATGGGTACATTCAGCGGTGCTATCTTCGGTCTCGACGTGAAGACGGCGTATAACGGTGTCTTCGCCAATGCCGACGAGTTCAACAAGAAGATCCACTACTTCTACATGAACTGGGGCAGCGACGACTTCATCAAGGGTCAGCCCCTTGTCGATAGCCTGCGCGAAATGGGCATCAAGGTCGATGCCTCTGAGTCGGCCGGCACAGGTCATGAGTTCCTCACCTGGCGTCGCGGACTCCACGAGTTCATCCCCCATCTGTTCAAGAAGTAATCCTCTATGAATACTCTTTTTCCGCAATCTGTTTGACAGGTTAAAGAATACGCCGTCACTGAATCTATGTCAAGAATTTTCGGCTGAAATGCAAATAAAGCAGGAAAAATTTTGTCAGTTTAGGAAAATTGAGTACATTTGCCGCGAAGTTTCTGTGCGTAGGCGCAGGCTGCCCAGAGAGTAAGGACATGCCTCGTGTTTGTCCGGAGGGCAGGGAGGCCGTGAGGCCGGGCCGACTTCAATAACATTGTGGGTAAAAAATAGGTAGAAGCAAACGCTTCGTCTTGTTATACGAAATCTGGAAAATTTCAATCAACACAAGATGACGTGAGAAGACTTCGCCACGCTATAGCGTGGGAGTGTTGTATCACTATGTCTTTGTTGATGGGCATTCCAGAGCCTCGTATAAGAGACAGAGTTGACTACGGCTTTTCTGCGCTCTTTTTGTGTACATAAGTGTTCCAAGGAAGTTGCTTTCTTTTTAACCCAAAACGGTCGTTAGACCGTTATAAGTTGTCTATGTTGTACATGTTGTTTTAAAAAGGACAAAAGATGTTTTTTAAAAGACAACAATGACAATAAAAACAACATTTTCGGTCTAACGACCGATGTGGGTTTAACACGCGAATAACCATAAATCGTAGTAGGTCACGCTTCCCAGCGTGACATCATCAGCCCGAGTCGTTCATGCTTCCCAGCACGCTGAAAGCGTGCCCCATCCCCGCAACAAGAACAACAAACAATCACATATACAATTATTAATTAACAACTTATAGATTTAAAACGCTTATGAAAAAATTTATTACTTTGCTCCTCGCCTTGGCGGGGATGGTGAGCACGGCAAGTGCAACAGATTTTATAATATCTGGTAATCGTGCTATTGTGAATGGTGGTCATACAACTGATTTTTGGTGGGAAGACAATGGAAACTTGCTTACAGAGACAACTTCTAGTGGTATCTATACTTTGGTAGTTGAAGGTTGTTCATTAACTGCTAACACAGATTATGGCTTTAAAGTAAAGGTAAACGAGAATGCATGGAATGACGGTACCACTTTTCCTAGTGATGAATATAGAGTTAATGTTCCATATGATGGAACTTATACACTAATTTACTTTGTTGATATAGATAATAAGGGAATTCGTGTTATCGCTACCCCTATGTTACGCTGGAGTCTGGGTAATTCTGGTAATGGAAATTGGAATTGGTTGTATGATAGCAGTGCATTTTTTACTAAGAAAGGTGATTTTAGTTGGACATTTGAGGTCAAATCGGATGATTATACTTCAGACTTCTCTTTTAGGCTTTATTCAGCCATATTCAAGAAATCTGCATATCCTGCTAGTCAGGACTTAGTTTTAAATTATGGTGATGTGGCTTCCACATCTGCTTACTTTAATACTGCAGAAAGCACTAACTATTCATGGAAATTGACAAAGCCTTCTTATGATTTTGAGAAAGTTATAATCACTGCCGTTTATAATCCCTTTGCAACCAATGATGGTACATGGAAAGTCTCTGCCGATGCCTACATCTCCAAGACCGTATCAGCCACTTACGACTACGCCACCTTTGGTACTTCCGTTCCCGTTGACCTCTCTGGCGTTGCTGCCGAAGGCGTGACTGCCTATTCCGTGACCGCCAATGCCACTACCGGCAAGGTTACGAAGACGGAGAAGACCGACGTGCTGGCTGCTAACAAAGGTGTGCTTCTGGAGAACTTAACGAATGCTGATATTACCCTGAGCCTCCCTGTGTCAGCCGAAGCCGGTGGCAATGAGACTAACGACATGATTGCCTTCACTGGCGGTTCTGAAAAATTATCTCAGACCTCCAAAGAAGATAATAATAACTATACCCACTATATTCTTGCGAATGAATCCGCTGGCGTTGGTTTTTATAAAGTGTACAGTGAAGGTAACTCTATGGGCACCAACACTGCATACCTGAAAGTTCTGACCAGTGTTGATGCTGCCCGCTCGTTCCTGTGGTTCGACGAGTCCACAGGTATTAATGCTGTTGAGAAAGCCAAGATTGACGGCGAGGCTTACAATCTGGCAGGTCAGCGCGTGACCAACCCCACGAAGGGCCTCTATATCGTAAATGGCAAAAAAGTAATCAAGAATTAATGTATCAATAAAAAAGAAAGGAAAACGAAATATGAAAAAGAATTATATTGCACCTGTCACAATGACTGTGGTGGTGAAAACTGAAGCCCTGCTGGGCAGTAACAGCACTGGATATCTTCGCAACGCCGAGGCTAGCAGCACTTCTGTAGGTCTCTCCCGCGAAGGCGGTAGTTCTTGGGACGACGAAGACTAGAGATATCCCCGAGTTGTGAAACTCCGGCTTTTAATCATTTAATTAGTTTTTTCATCCGTAAGGGTGAATACGCAAAGTTTTAATGACGTAAGCGGCTGACCGTGAGGTTAGCCGCTTACTTTGTTTCCTAAATTCCGCAATAGCAGACCACATTAGTTGATGATAAAAGACAACTATGACAACAAAGGACAACCTTAGGTGCTACAACTGCTGTATCTCGCTGATTGGCAGTCCTGTGATGTCGGCAATCACGTCATCGGGGATGCCCCTCTCCTTCATCTTTCTTGCATTGTCGCGATTAGTCTCTTCGCGGCCCTCGGCAAGGCCCTCTTCGCGGCCCTCGGCAAGGCCCTCGGCGCGTCCGTCGGCAAGGCCCTCGGCCCTGCCGTCGGCTTTCGCGGTATCTATGGCATCCTGGGCGGCATGCACGCTGACCATGTATTCGCGGTAGGCACGGCGCTCCTCGTCCGTCATCTTCATGTACTCCAATTTACGGCGGGCCTCCTGCAGACCCGGCGTGGTGGTGTCGTCGCGTATGGCACCGTCCTTCAGGTAGACCATCCACTCCTCGATGGGTGTCCTGGCCACCTCGTTGAAGCGGTCTACGATCAGGAGGAAATATTCTGGGAACACCTCCTCGGGGGCGGTCATGCGGCGGCGCTCGCTGTCCATATACTCACGCTCGCTCCTGGTGTTCAACTTCAGTTCCGCATCCTTGTTGGTCATGCCGTGGAACGTGGTGATGCCGTGGAAGGCATAGTCGTTGCCGGAGCCGAAGTTAAAGTAAAGGATGTTGATGGAATACACCTTCTTGATGACATGATAGTCCTGGCCGATGCCTATCTGGTCGTTGATGGCCGTCGTCGTGCCGAAGATGATACGCTGGAAGAAGTCGCGCTCCTTGGTCAACTGCACCTCTACGATGATGATCTCGCCCTTCTCGGTCGTGGCCTTCACGTCCACGCGGTTGCTCTTGTCCTCGAGGCTGTCCTTATTGCTCTCGCTCTCGCTTATCTCGGTGATGGTCACCTTCTCCTTGATGAGTACCTCGATGAGCCCCTCAAGCACCTCCTTGTTCGCCTTGTCACGTAGGATGCGCTTGATGGCCCAGTCGAAGCGTACATATTTGCTGTTCTCTGTCATCGTCTGAAATAATATGAATGGTGCACTCTTGGATGCAAAGATACAAATAAAGAACCGAACCGCCAAGCGATTCGGTGAATATTTTTGTTAGAAGGTCGAAAAACGATGACCAAGCAGGTTAGTCTTCATCGTCCCAGAGGCTGAAACGTGACAAATTATTGTCCACGTCGTTAGTAGTGCCTGTGAAGTCACTCTGTACTGGACTTGCACCAGTTACATCCAGTGGCGAATTGGCTACCATGTTAGCAGTTCTGACGGCAACCATTGCCATCGCGGGTGTCACATATATCTTTTTCATAATCTTTTTCTTTTTAAACACGAATTACCATTAATTGACCATGAATTTCATCATGAATGATTTTGTTTATCACGAATTAGAGAATTAGAGAATTCTGACTATTGATGTTTGAATGATAATCTTAAATTACTGCAAGCACTCGTGGGTCTTCGACAAATCTCGCAAATTCGTGATAGATAATTTTACTTGATTACTTTCTTGCCGTTCACGATGTACAGGCCCTTCTTCAATTGTGAATTGTGAATTGAGAATCGTGAATTAACCCTGCGGCCCTGCAGGTCGTAGACCTCATTATGCATTATGCATTGTGAATTATGCATTGAAGAGATGCCTGCTGTCTCGTCAAAGAACCAGATGAACTCACGTGCACCGGCTACAGCATCTGCGGGCAGATAGGCAGAGTGAGCACGCACGGTGAAGTTATTATTGTTCTTATAGAATCCAAGACCTTTACTGCCTTTCTTCAGCACGAAGATGGTATTTGCATCCATCGGAGTATCTACGGTAACACCCTCAAGCAGGCTGGTTCCTGTACCTGTCGTGACAACAGGGATATTGGTGGTTACACCGCTCACCAGCAGACCAGTATGTGCGGGAACGGCACCTGTCACCTGGGTGAATATCACGGCATCGCCATCCTTGCTTGCTGTATAGGCCGTCAATGCAGTTATACCCGTGAAATCAAGTGCGTTATCTGAATAATAAGTGGCCCAACCGACAGAAGTGATGGTTATTTCTTCTTTAACAGAGGTACAATATCCACCATAAGTTGGTACGGGTGCTATATATTTGTAGAATTTGGGAACAAAGGCATTGTCTGTATTTGTGTATCCACGGAAGTCTTGATTATTATAGATACTTAAGTATCTCGTTGTGTAATTATCCTTTGTACAAAGATAATCATTATTATTAATCTTCCAGAGTTTTCTATTACCTGTTCCTACTCTTATGTTATTATTGCTGCCAGAACTTGTTGTTGTGTTGCAATAAAGCCAATGAGTGGCATCCCCACTTGGATAAAAGGTATATCCATCGGTTGCATTACCGCTTACTTTCCATTTTAAACTATCTGCTACTTCTGAAGTAATCTTTCTGTTAGCGACTGTAATGGATACTGGTGTCGGAGGATTTGAACCACCCTGGTCATTGTTCATTGCATAAGTGCCATTTGAAATAACAAAAACATCAGTTGTTGTCATGGAAGTGAGTGCTGCTTCCTCCCAACTCTCAGTAGTATAACTTACAATTTTAGCCAAAACAGCATAGTAGATGATGTCTGTTGTACTTGTGGCAGATGTCACGTAGTTGGCACTGGGATCTGAATCTGTTGGCGTGTCGATCTTGTTGGCCTCAACAACCCATCCCAGGAAAGAATAGCCAGCAGGGATACCAGACTCTGGTGCAGCAAACGAAATGGGCTCTCCGTCCTCAACCAAAACAGATGTCGTCGAACCATTAACATTGTAAGTAATGGTGTGCCTTACAATCTCCTCGAAACTGGCACGGAATGCCACTGCACTTGTTACTTCGTATGTGGTACCTTCGCCGTCATTCCATCCTGCATTTGCGGCATTATATTCCCATTTAGTCAGTCTATAGTCTTCATTGGCTGGAGTTGCCACTATTGTCAATACAGTGCCGTCAGAGACTTCTGTGCCACTCGCTATAGGCTCTTCGCCATTCTTAACAACAAGAGTACCATTGCTGGGAGCAGAGAACGTTACGGCATATTTGGCAACGGCGGCAGCCTGCGTAATGGTCACGTCTTTGGTAGCATCGCCATAGGTAAGTGTCACTACGGCTTCACGAGAGTTCTCCGTATCAGTATTCTCTGTTGCAGTGAACGCCACTTTGCCATTTTCAGCATCAACAGCCCCAACGGTCAACCAGTCGCCCGATTTCTTCGTGGCAGTTAATGTGCTTCCATCTGGATTCGTTATGCTATAACTGATATTGCCTGACAAAACGTCGGCAGCAATATTTACGTCTTCTGAGTTAATTGAAGGGGCAGAAGGAGTGTAGGTGACAACAACTTTTGTTAATCTAACTTGACCACCTGAAGTGTTAAAAACGACAGAAGAGGTGTTTCCCGTCCAAGTATCATTGGAAATACTCCCATTCTCGCCACTTTTCAAGGTAAGTGTATTTTGGCTATAAGTAAAGACAATTTTAGAAATATTACCTACTTCTGAACTCACCGTCAGAGTCGCTCCAGAATAGATTCTATAATTATCCGAACGAGAAAATATTCCACTACTTGCAGTAAGAGAAATACCGTTTTTAGTTAATGTTGTTGTATTACTAGTCTCAACGTTAACAGTAAAGGTAACGTCTGCCGCCCACACACTCGCGCTTCCCACTACGAGGGCGCATAGCAGGAGCATTGTTTTTAAAAAGTAAAGTTTTTTCATAATGTTTTTATTTATAAGGATTATAAGTCTTCTGTCCGGCAGGGGCTGACGTTCCCCCCACGTGTATTAAGCATCATCCGCGAGTCTTTTCGCGAACATGGGTGCAAAGTTACACACTTATTTTGTATTGACCAAAGAAAACGCCGAAAAAGTTACTTGTTACTCCCAAAAGCCTCCAAAAGCCTATATCCTCGCATTTTCAATCTTATGGTTGATTTTTATCTGTTTAATTTTGAATTGAATTCTGTTGGATTTCTCCGCCTCAGGCGGACGAACACAAAGGAGAATACCATGAGTCAACTGTTTGTTTGTTGGGGTCGCTACGCTCAAAATTAACCAAAATCTGATTCGAAAATTATCATAGTTGCGCATGTTACAATATTTTTCTTTTCAATTTTCCTGTAATTTTTAATCATTACTAAATAAAGTTAAAATCGGGGCGTCGCTCTTATTTTTTTATTCTCCCGTACCATTATTTCACATAAAATCAGTAACTTTGCACCCGTGTTTTTCGACGAGCCAAGCGGCCTTAGGGTCGGGCGTAGTATGAGGCACGCTATTTTTTAATTGCTCAATTCTCTGCCGAACTGCGACCTCGAAAGAGATTTTTACGAGCGAAATCAATATACCGTTGAAGTTGCGCATTGTGCGCAGACTTCATCCATAGGTATATTGAGGCTGTCGCAGGCCTTGGCAGAGGTATGGCTGGGTCTGCGCTTTTTTGTGTTCCTACGCTCCAGGTGCTCCCCCCCTATATATAATAATGTATATACATATTTATTATAACTCAATATTAACTAAAACGAATTAAAATGAAAAAGAAAATCTTTACTCTTTTAACGCTCATGCTAGCAGTATGCAGCGGGGCGTGGGCAGACACAGCCATCATCAGTCCTGCCAACATGACATCACAGTCAAGTGGTACATTGGAAAGCACTGTTGCCGGAAATGTATGGTATGGTAATGGTACTAACCTTGAAACGGGATTTATTATTCAGATTACAGGCAACCTTGGGAAAGCACTTTCAAATCAAAGTACAGTTACTGTTAATAGTAATAGTTACAGTTCTTTCAAAAATAGTAACGGAGCTCAGATGACATTAACGCTGCCGTCAGGCTACAAAGCTAAGTCGGTGACATTCTACGTAACAACTAATGCTGATGATGATGCCAATCTGAGTGAAATCAACGGAACGTCTTGCTCTGATGTAGTGACATCACATAAGGATGGTACCAATCCCACAGTTATTACAAAGGAATTAAGCCGTGTTAATTCGTTTACCTTTACTTTCTCTACAAAACAGGTATTCTTCGTGGCAGTAGTGGACTATCAGTTGCCTGTACCCGACATCACCACCCAACCCGTTTCTGCTACTTATCAGAAGGACGCAACGGCAACGGCCCTGACAGTGGTTGCCACCGCCTCTGCTGGCGACTTGTCCTACCAGTGGTACAGCTGCGACGATGCAAATAAATCAAATGCCGCAGTCATCAATGGCGAGACGAGTTCCTCTTATACTCCTTCAACTGCTACTGTTGGCACCTTCTACTATTTCTGCCGTGTAGCCGACACAAACGGCACGACGGACTCCAACGTTGCTACAATTTCCGTATCCGAAGCATCGGTTCCTACCATTAGCATAGTAGCCTCTGCCACAACAGTCTATGTCGGTAATGCTGTCAATTTGACCGCTACTGTTAGTGGTGTTCCTACTCCAACTATTCAGTGGTACAGTTGCACGGATGCAGAAAAGACAAATCCCGCCGCCATCGACGGAGCCATCAATGAGACCTACGCCCCCTCTACCACCACAGAAGGGACATATTACTACTACGCCGTAGCCACCAACAGCGAGGGTAGTGCAACCTCTGATGTTATCACGCTTACTGTGAACCCGCTCTACACCGTGACTTTCTCACTCGGTGACGCAACGGGCGTGACGGGTACGGTTCCATCCGCAGTAGAGGTGGAGTCGGCAGTGACATTGCCCACCAACCAGACGCTCTATAAGGAAGGCTATACGCTGACGGGGTGGAACGACGGCACAACCACTTATGCAGCCGGAGCTTCTGCAACGATTACTGCCAATACAACAATGACAGCTGTGTTCACCGCTAACACAGTTGATCTGGGTGTATGCCCTGCCACAATCACTTGGCAGTTCCAGACTGGACAAGGTGCTCCGGCATGGTCGCATCAAGGAGATGCTGCCTTCCCCTACGTGGCCCAGATGGCTCTTGGCAGCGAGACCATTGACATGGCTCTGACGATGGATGCAAGCGATGGAAAGATTGCCAATGCTAACTGGACTGACTGGAGCCAGATGAACGGAGGAACAAAACTTACTGCGCCCGTTGTGAAGGGTGCCGTGCTGAAACTGTATGTATATGGCGAAGGCAGTACACCCGTCACATTTAACGGCACTGCCGGCACTTACAGTTCAAACATCTATTCCTATACAGCCACGGCTGCCGACGGAACGACAGGCAGTGTGGAAATCGTTATCGGCGACCAGTCTTATACCAAGTATCTTACAGTCGAATATCCCACAGTGGGCGTAAAGGTCTATGACTATGCTACGTCAGTAGGTAATGGAACGGTTGGAAACAGCGATCAGGTTTCCATTGCAGAGCAATCAATCAATGGAACAAAGGTCAATGTCATCAAGTTTAATTCATCCTTGAGCAGTGATAAGGCAACCAACTATTGGAAGATAACTCCCGCTGCAGGCAAATTCCAGAAGGGCGACCGTGTCATCTGGACGGGTTGCTACAGCAATAGTAGCACTAAGACAACTACCATCGCCATTTACGATGACGATGCCATCAGCAGTGCCATAGTGACGGGTGAGAGTTTTGCCAACGTGAATGGTGGCTCAGCATCAAGTCCAAAGTCGCTGACAACCGGCTACTTCACTCTTAGTGCCGACGCAGAGGCCCTCTATATCGGGCGCAGCGGTGGTACTGCCACCTATCTGACGGCTCTTACAGTGGTTCGCGAGAATGCTACCATCAAGCCTGCCCATAACAAGTCGACCTATGTCGCAAGTACGGCTCTTGATTTCAGCGGTGTTGCTGGTCTGAAGGCATATAGGGCATCTGACGCATCAGCAGGTAAGGTAACGCTTGACGAAGTGACCACAGTTCCCGCCGGTACTCCATTACTTCTCATTGGAACGGCTGATACGGAGTATAGTGTACCTGCTCTTGAGACAGCAGATGCAATCGGCACAAACCTCCTCGTTGCTGGTGACGGCTCGACTGAGTTCGATGGCACGACCTACGACTATATCCTCTACAGCGACGGTCTGTTCTACCAGATTGGCAGCGGAAGCGTTGCAGTAGGCAAGGCTTATCTGCACTGCGAGAGCGACCCGACGGCTGCTGGCTCACGCAGCCTGGCAATCAGTTTCGGCGATGAGACCACAGGCATCTCTTCAATGCATAATTCACAATGCATAATGCATAATGAGATCTACAACCTGAGCGGCCAGCGCGTCGGCCAGCCTGTGAAGGGCCTGTACATCGTGAACGGCAAAAAGGTTTTGGTGAAATAATCAATAATAAAAAAGTAAAGAAAGGAACAACGATTATGAAAAAGCAATATATCAATCCCGTACTGACAGTTATCAACGTCCAAACGCAGCAGATGATTGCTGAGTCCGCCGGCTTCGGCTCTGGCACAAAGGGCGGTGGCGAGGCCGTCTCACGTCGTGGCTACAACGTCTGGGACGACGAAGATGAATTTGACAGTGAAGAATAGCAAACAAAAACAAAAATAGATTTAGCCCCGCCCAATTCGTGAGAACCTGGCGGTGCGTCAATAAAGTTAATTTTTTTTTCATTTTTTTTGATGCCGCTGCTCCGTGAGGAGCGGCGGCATTGTTCTTTCTTAGCATTGAGTTTCGGGGCTACGGGGGTGCGAGGATAGAAAAATGTTTTTATTTGTTTTTTTTGTTTTTATTTGTTTTTGATAAGACGCGTAGCGTTCCCAAGGGATGAATCTGACCAGGCTCGCAGCGAAAACATGTCAGTTTGCCGCATGACTAAGTAGATTACACAAAATCAAATGAAAAAAATCTTGCGATTTGTTGCGCAATTCAAATAAAAGTGGTAAATTTGTCAGCAAAATCTTAAACTGTAACATTATGATAGACGTAAAAGAGACTTTGAAGAAGGCCGAAGAGCGCATGGAGATGGCTGCGATGTTCCTGGAAGAAGAACTGAACCGCATCCGTGCCGGCCGTGCCAATGTGGCCATCCTGGATGGCGTCCGTGTTGAATCCTACGGCAGTAAGGTGCCCCTGAACCAGGTGGCCTCCGTGAGTTGTCCCGATGCCCGTACCATTGCCATCAAGCCTTGGGACAGGAAGCAGATCCGCGACATTGAGAAGGCTATCATGGACAGCGACGTAGGCATCACGCCCGAGAACAATGGCGAGGTGATTCGTCTGGGCATCCCGCAGCCCACCGAGGAGCGCCGCCGTGACCTGGTGAAGCAGTGCAACAAGATTGCCGAGAAGGCCAAGGTGGAGGTGCGCAATGTGCGTGCCGACATCAAGGACAAACTGAAGAAGGCCATCAAGGACGGCCTGAGCGAGGACAACGAGAAGGATGCCGAACAGGATCTGCAGAAGGTCCACGACAAGTACATCAAGAAACTGGATGAACTGATCGAGGCTAAGAACAAGGAGATTATGACAGTGTAATATAGAAATGAGGAATGAGAAATGAGGAATGAGAAATGTAAATGAAAAAATGAATAAATGATGCCAGACTGATACGCGCACAACGGCATTTCATCATTTATTCATTTACATTTCTCATTTCTTATTTCTCATTTCTCATTTAAATTTTAGATGCTATGATGAAACAAAAATTTTGGAAGATGGTGATGGCCTCGCTGCTCCTCACCGGTATGCCGTTTCTTGCCGCCTGCGGCGATGACGACGATGATGAGGGGAACAATGGCCAGAACAGCCAGGAGCAGCCCGGCGGTGAGAAGCCGTCGGACGATAATCCTGCCACTGCAAACTTCGCGCCCGAGGCCTGGTACGAGACCAACTACTGGGACCGCACCGACCGCGAGAAGGCCGGTCTGCGCGGCAAGGTGAAGAAATGGCACTTCAACAGCAGCAACTACATGGAGTATGAATACGACGAGGCCGGACACCTCACCTTTGCCCGCAGGGTGGATAAAGAGAGCAGCCGTGGGGAGTGGTGCACGTGGTACACATACGACAAGCAGGGTCGCCTGGTGAAGATGGTGTATGGACGTGTGAAGGAGAAAGGCGGCACCACGCTCGACGAGTGGAGCGTTATTGAGACCACGGAGTATGAGTATGACAACGGCGAGAAGTACGTATGGGTGGAGCCGCAGTCGTTCGACAGCCGCACCTTCGTCAACTTCCTGGGAACGGAGTATCGCGAAGCCCTGTACGACCTCCGCAAGGGCCTCTCCGTACGTAAGTATAGCAGCGTGATGCGGCAGTCGGGCACCTATACCACATACAACTATCGTTTCGAGGGCAGTCAAATGGTTGTCAGTTATGAGACTTACTCCACCGACGAGAACGGCAACCCCAACAACGACCTGGCCACTTATTCCTTTCCGCCGATAACCTACAGCGGCAACTATCCCTACTCGGGAGAGATCAACTGGGCCAATATCATCACCTCTATGAAGTGGCGCAAGAATGGCATGCCGCTGGCTGTCGACGGCCCGTCGGGGCTGACCGAATACTCCGAGACCGAGAACAGGTATATCAACCCCGTGAAGTGGACATGCAAGGAGGGCAAGCCCCTTGATGCCTTCTTCGGCTTAACCTTCTCGCGCCAGTGGACCTACGACGACAAGATCGGCGAGGTGACACTGCTGCAGGAGTGGATGAACCAGACCTCGGAACGGCCCTGGACACGGCCTACGAAATGGGAGTACACCTACGACTCTCACGGCAACTGGATATCTTATAATCAGGAGTACATGATTCTGATCGACGGTCCCGACGGCCCGGTACATAACGGCAGCCTCAGCAGAACCATCGAATACTATTGATTCCGAGATGGTGAAAGGTCTCGTTGTGAAGAATACAGGCAGTTGGTACACCGTCCGTACGGACGATGGCCAACTGCTTGACTGTAAGATAAAGGGAAACTTCCGACTGAAAGGCATCCGGAGCACCAACCCCGTGGCCGTGGGCGACAGGGTGGTGCTGGAGGAAGGACGAAGGACGAAGGACGAAGGAGGAAGGTCGAAGGAGGAATACTTCTTTATCAAGGAGATAGAAGACCGCCGCAACTACATCATCCGCAAGAGCATCAACCTGTCGAAGCAGAGCCATATCATTGCGGCCAATGTAGACCAGGCCTTCCTGATTGTGACCGTGGTCAACCCGCAGACCTCCACCACGTTTATCGACCGTTTCCTCGCCTCGGCAGAGGCCTACCGCGTGCCGGTGGTCCTGGTGTTTAACAAGAGCGACCTGCTCGACGATGATATGCGCCGCTATCAGGAGGCCTTGGTTCGCCTCTACGAGACCATTGGCTATGAGTGCCGTCAGGTGTCGGCAGAGACGGGTCAGGGCATCGACGGCCTGCTTCCGTTGCTGCAAGGCAAGATCACGCTGCTCAGCGGCAACAGTGGGGTGGGGAAGTCCACCCTCATCAACCGCCTGGTGCCGGGTGCCAACCTGCGCACGGCCGAGATCAGCGATGCCCATAACATGGGTATGCACACCACCACGTTCAGTGAGATGATTCCCATTAACCTTCCTTCCTCTGTCGTCCTTCCTCCCTCCTCCTATCTCATCGACACCCCTGGCATCAAAGGCTTCGGCACGTTTGACATGGAGCCGGAGGAGATTACCGGCTATTTCAAGGACATCTTCCATTTCTCCAAGGACTGCCGTTTCTCCAACTGCACGCATACCCATGAGCCGGGCTGTGCGGTGCTGAAGGCCCTGGAGGAACACTATATAGCCGAGAGCCGCTACCAGTCGTACCTCTCGATGCTCGATGACAAGGACGAAGGTAAATACCGCGAGGCGCAGTAATCTCGTCGTTTCGTCATCTCGTTATCTCGCCATCTCGAAAAATAATGACAATAGAAATATCATCACTCAATGATCCGGGCGTAGAGGTCTATGGACAGTTGACCGAGGCACAGTTGAGGAATGTGCTTGACCCGGAGAAGGGCGTCTTCATTGTGGAGAGTCCCAAGGTGATTCGTGTGGCTCTCGATGCGGGTTATGAGCCGCTGTCGCTATTGTGCGAGCGCAAGCATATCATGGGCGATGCGTCCGACATCATTGCCCGTTGCGGAGACATACCTGTATATACTGGCGAGCGTGAGTTGCTGGCCCGGCTGACGGGCTACACCCTGACACGCGGTGTGCTCTGTGCCATGCGCCGCCCGAAGGATTCTTCACTCTTCACTCTTCACTCTTCACCGGCGTCAGCCGATTCTTCACTCTTCACTCCATTCCCGACCAATGGTCGCCTACCCGTTGCCTTTCACTCTTCACTTTACAGCCGTATCGTGGTTATCGACGGCGTGGTGGACACCACTAATATCGGGGCCATCTTCCGCTCGGCGGCAGCCCTGGGCATCGATGCCGTGCTGCTGACGCGCAACTCGTGCGACCCGCTCAACCGCCGTGCCGTGCGCGTGTCGATGGGCTCGGTGTTCCTCGTGCCGTGGGCATGGCTCGATGACTACAGCCATCTGTCGGCCCTGGGCTTCAAGACGGCAGCCATGGCCCTCACCGACGACTCCATCCCTCTTGACGACCCCATGCTGAAAGCAGAGCCGCGCCTGGCCATCATCATGGGCACCGAGGGCGACGGTCTGCCGAAGGCTACGATAGCCTCTGCCGACTATGTCGTCCGCATCCCGATGGCCCACGGTGTAGACTCCCTCAATGTGGCCGCAGCCGCTGCCGTCGCCTTCTGGGAACTAAGGAAAAATCCTGAAGCATCTGTTCATTTGTAGTCCCTGATCTTTACCTGTATGCCAGTGCCGGCCAGTTTGATGAGCGCCTGGTTGATAGGTGTCTCGCTGTAGTGATAGGGGAAGAGCACCTTCGGGCTGATGGTCTTGGCCGCCTTCACCAGTTGGTCGATGGTCATGGTGTAAGGCTGGTTGCAGGGCAGGAACGCGATGTCTATATTCTTCAGGTCGGCCATCTCGGGGATGTCCTCCGTGTCGCCGGCGATATAGATGCGCAGGCCGTCGAGCGCGAGGATGTAGCCGTTGTCGCGCCCCTTCGGGTGATACTGCTCGCGGCCCTCGGTGGTGTTATAGGCCGGCACGGCCCATATCATGATGTCGTCGGCATAGCGTATGCTGTCGCCGTTGTTCATCACCAGTCCGCGGTGCACCTTGCCGTTCACGGTCTTGTTGGTATAAACGGCAGTGGCCTCCATACACACCTGCGGCACCACCAGCGGGTCGTAGTGGTCGAAATGCTCGTGGGTGATCAGCAGGATGTTGGCCTTGGGCAGGATGGAGAAGTCGGTCTCCGGCGGCATCTTCCCTACGGGGTCCACATAGATATGTCGCCCCTCATACTCTATGTGCACGCTAGCGTGCTTGATGTGATGGATGGTTACGGTCTTTCCGCCCGGCGTTGTAAACGTGTCGCTTTTCTGTGCGCCCTGTGCCGTCAGTGCGAGGCATAGCAGCAGGCAGGTAAGAAAATGTTTCATCATTGCTTAGTATTATAATGTTAATTTGGGCGCAAAGTTACAAAATAATGCTGACATATGAAAGCATTTTTGGAGGAATAACATTTTTTTTCCGGGAATTTGAAGAGCAAAAATCAATAGCCATGTCTTTGCAGGTAGAAAATGGCCGTTTTGCAACGCGAAAGAGGCTCCACCGCCATGCGATGGAGCCTCTTTCGCTATCGATTGACCTAGGTCAATCGATCTGCCGACCTAGGTCAATCGATCTGTCGACCTAGGTCAATCGATCTGTCGACCTAGGTCAATCGGTCTGTCGACCTAGGTCAATCGGTCTGTCGACCTAGGTCACTCGGTCTCTTAACAGTCGTCGGAGGTATCTTTTAGGGTAATAGCCATCAATGGAAGAAGCCAACGTGGAAGTAAATGAGCATAAAAATCACAAAATAATCTCGAAAAAGAAGCCTTTTATATAAAAAATGTGTAACTTTGCACCGGATTATGCCTGTAGAGGATAAAATGTTGAAAGATTAAGAAACGAGTGATATGAAAACGGTATCTGGTATTTTCACGCACCTGGCGGCGAAGGCTCTGACAGCCTTTGTGCTGCTGACGGTGCCGGTCATGACATTGTGGGCTCAGGAGATGAACAAGAAGTTCTCGATGACCACACAGATTTTTCTCAATAGACAGAAGGCGTTGGCGGCGGAGGCCGTTAGCGGCAAGCCGCACCGTGTGGCGGAACGCCGTCTGCCCGACGGCACCCTGTTGTGGCAGCCGCCGCGTCTGGTAGCCAGTGCCGACACGGTGGGCGGCGAGGTCTATATGTCGTGCTTCATCCACCTGCATGATGCGGGCGACCTGGATGCCGTGCGTGGCCTTGGCGTAAAGGTGGAGGAGACGTTCGAAGACCTCGGCTTCGTCACTGCCCTCGTGCCTGTTGGCCAGTTGGATGCGCTGGCCGCTATCGGCAATGTGACCAGTATCAAGGCGGCACAACTGATGCGCCCTCTGACCGATGTCTCGCGCCAGTTGACTCATGTGGACGACCTGCTCGGGCCGTCGGCCAGTGCGCTGGCCCAGGGCGTGGGCAGCCAGTACGACGGCAGTGGCGTGGTGCTTGGCATTATTGACACGGGCATCGACTTCCAGCATATCGCCTTTAAGGATAAGGACGGCAACTCTCGTATCAAGCAGGCTTATATCTATGACGGCTCGAGTACCAAGGAATACAATGAGACAAATATCAGTTATGCGACGACCGACGATGATACTCAGGATCACGGCACACATACGGCCTCTACAGCGGGTGGGTCGAGTGTCGTGGTGAGCGGCACGGGTGTTACGGTGACCGACGACCATGCCGCTGCCACATACGGCGGCATGGCACCAGGTGCCGACCTCTATCTGGCCGGTATCAAAGGCCTGAAGGATACCTATCTCATCAATGCCCTGAAGAAGATGGTGGCATACGCCGACGAAGAGGGCAAGCCGCTGGTGGTGAGCAACAGTTGGGGCTCTTCGGTAGGACCTCGTGACGGCACGGGTGAATTGGCAGAGTTGGTGGGCCAGCATTTTGGCGACAGCCATCCCGACCATATCATCCTTTTTGCCGCGTCAAACGATGCCGGCCACAGGGCCAACAATGAGGATGGCGGCTTCTTCGTGAAGAAAAGTGATGTGTCGTCAGCCAGTCCGTTAGGTTCTGTCATCCGTTCAAACAGGTATGGCGGATATTATTACGGCGGCATGATAGCCAGTGCCATTGCATCCAAGAAGATGAACTGTATCATCTATGTGCTGGATAATACGTCGGGCAACGTGCTGACATCATGGTCGTTGACTGAACCAACGTCGACGTTCAGTGGCTTAGACGCTTACTATACTGGCGAAATGGGTGTTCTCTTTGAAGAGGATAACGGCAAATATGTCGTTGCCGTTTATTCTGAGGATGGTATTAGGAGTACGGGATCCTATGACTATACGCTTGCTATTGAGATATTCCCCTCTTCGGGAACGGCCGACGTTAGCATGTGGGCAGGCGACAGGAGTTACTTTACCGACTGCCTGACCACCTCGGGCCACGTCTGGACTAAAGGCACCGATGATATGTGTGTGAGCGACGAGGCCACCATACCTGATGCCATCTCGGTGGGTGCCTACGTCTCGAAGAAAAGTTGGAAGGCTGCTTCCGGCCTTTCCTATACGGCAGACGCTTACACGCTAGGTGATATTGCCTATTTCTCCAGTTATGCCACGGCCGAGATGAGTCCTACAGGCGAGGCCTATCCGTGGATCACTGCCCCGGGGGCACGCCTTGCCGCCGGCGTGAACCACTACCATACGCCTTCGGTCGATGATGACAGTTACTATGGTGATGATTATATAGAAGACCTTGTTGTCAACAATGCCAACTATCCATACGCAATGATGGAGGGCACGTCGATGGCCACGCCAGTGGCGGCAGGCATCGTGGCCCTGTGGCTGCAGGCAGCGCGTGAAGAGAATATGGAACTGACGGTCAACGATGTAAAGGATATCATGAAGCAGACAGCCATCCAGGACGAGTTTACCTCAGGTTCGAATGCCTCGCATTTCGGTCATGGCAAGATTGACGCCCTGGCCGGCATACAGTACATCCTTCAGAAGGCTGCCAGCATAGAGCCGACACCCAGCGGTGAGACGCTCCTGTATGAGGGGATGAGTAAGTATTCTAAAGAAAATGATGGCTCAACTGCAATCGCTATAGATAATACCAGTCTTGATTCCGACCAATGGTCTTCCTTCACCCGTGTTTTCTCTGGCGGCACCAGCAATGCCTACGGCAATGGCGGCTGTATGAAGTTAGGAAACAGTACTAACTATGGAGAGATGGTAACAAAGGAAATAGCACTCTATGGCAATGGCACGCTGACGTTCTATCTGAAGAAATACAGCAACGACACAGGTAACCTGAAAGTTACGGTGACTGGTGCCACGGCCGATAAGACGTCGTTCACACCTGCCAGCGAGTGGACGCTCTGCACCGTCAGGCTCACCAAAGCCAAGGGTAAGGTGACCATCTCTTTCGCTACCATTGCTAGACGTGCGTATATTGATGAGATTACGCTGACTGGTGGCATATCGCTTGCTCTGGTTGATAATGGCTCTAACAGCACGGCTATCAGCACGGCGGTTGCAAGCCATGGGAAGTATGATGTCACCCTTAGTGGGCGCACGCTCTACAAAGACGGGGAGTGGAACACCCTGTGCCTGCCCTTCGACGTGACGCTGGCTGGCAGTCCACTGGATGGTGCCATCGCCAAGACGCTGACCGATGCCACGATGACGGCTACCACTGTCGGCCTGACCTTTGGTGAGGCCGTGACGACGCTCACTGCCGGTGTACCTTATATCATCAAGTGGGAGAAAGCCAATGGCTACGATGAGGCCGACCCCACCACGCGTGACATCACGAGTCCTGTGTTTGCAAATGTCACAGTGAAAAGCGGCTCCCCCGCTGAGATCAGCATGGCCGACGGCCACGTGAAGTTCATTGGCTATTACGATGCCTTCAATATCGACACCCCTGCCAACGACGATATCTACTATATGACCAGCGGCAATACGCTGAAGCATACGGGCAAGACCCGCACGCTGCTGGCCTGTCGTGCCTACTTCCAGTTCTCGGAGGCCGCGCAGACCCGTGAGTTTGTGCTCGACTTCGGCGACAACGATGTGGTAACAGGAATAACGACCACGAACTTATCGGATAAGACGAATGAGGACGGTGTCTGGTACACCCTCGACGGTCGTAGACTGGACGGGCAGCCGCTGATGAAGGGCGTGTATATACAGAACGGACGAAAGGTGATAAGGTGATAAGGTGATAAGGTGAGAAGGACTATGCGTTGTCCTTCTCGTCGGCATCGTATTCCTTATGCCAGTGTTTAAAGACACGGTGATGCAGGAAGTTCATGGCCTCCAGACAAGCCAGAACCATGACGGTAGCCGCCACGGCTACATCGTACATCCCCACCCCGGCCGTCATGCCGATGGCTGAGGTGACCCATAGGCCGGCAGCCGTGGTGAGTCCCTTCACTACGTTCTTTTGGAAGATAATGGTGCCGGCACCTATGAAGCCGATGCCGCTGACCACCTGCGCCGCCATACGGGCAGGGTCACGCTGAATGATGACCCCAGGCTGGGGCTCGAAGCCGTCGAAGCCATGCATGGAGAGTACCATGAACAGGGCCGAGCCGAGTCCCACGAGGAAATGGGTGCGGAAGCCGGCCTCCTTGGCCCTGTACTCACGCTCCAGTCCGATAGCGCCACCCAGCAGGGCACCAATGAAAATCGTCAATATATAATTCCAAGACATCTTTTGAAGGTTGAATGTTGAAGGTTGAATGTTGAATGGTCGCTTCGCGATTATCTATTTTGAATACTTCTCTATCAGGTCATCGGCCTGCGGGTCGCCCAGTTCCTTGGCTTTCTGCAAGTTCTTGAGGCCTTCGTCTTTCTGTTCTTTCAGACACTGCGCCAGACCGAGGAACAGATAGCCGTCGCTATGGTCGGGAGCCACCTGGATGGCTGCCTTGGCCGTCTCCATAGCCTCGTCATACTGTCCCACGCGCACCTGCAGCGATGCTTTCTCTGCATAATAGAGATCGGATGTGGGAGCCATCGTGATAGCCTGGTCAATGTCGTTGAGAGCCTGTTGGAACAAGCGGCCACCCACCTCTGCCTGGAAGCGCAGGTAATAGAAGTTTGCATTCAACTGCGCCTTCATCAATGCCTCATAGTCATGCAGGTCGTTGACGGCCTGTCGGTGGCGGTTCATATCCATGAGCAGTTGTGCGCGGTGGAGCAGATAAGGCGCCGCCTCCTTCAGATAGGGGCGCGAGAACATGGCCACGCAACTGTCGATCAATGCCAACTGGGCCGTGGTGTCGTTGAGTTGCTGCTTACAGACGGATGCCGAATAGAAGAGTTCTGGCGAGCGCAGCGGCGAGTTGAAAAGTTCCTCGTAGATGGTGTAAGCCTCGTCGTAGCGTTTCTGGGCATAGCGCACCACGGCCTGCTGCTCGCGGTAGGTAGGCAACGGGTTGATGGCGTATGCCTCGCCAGCCTCGTCGTAGGCACGATCCATCGACCATGACTCGTAGGGCACGTCGGGTTTGTAGAGTACCTTCTGCATCATCAGCCGCGAATAGGTGTAGTGCACCTCGTCGGGCTCTTCGGCCACCTTCAGTGCCTGTGCCATATCGCGGTCGGCCTCGGCAAAGAGGTTGCCGTCGACATGCTGCTGTGCACGGTAGGTATAGCCGTCGGGATGGTTGGGAAACTGCCGGATGAAATCATCAATAAGGCCAGCGTAGGCCAGTGAGTCGAGCGACGATGCTCCCACATAAAGCGTCAGTATGGCCTGGTTGACATCCTGTGGCAGGGCCTTTTTGATGGCCGTCATGCGGAGCACAGGGTCGTTGATGCTCAGGCCAGTGGTCTTCAGGCTGTCGGCAAAGAGTGCACTGACGGCATAGCACAGTGTGTCCTTTTCCGACGTGGGCTGCTGCATCAGACCTATTGCCTCGCCTGCCTCGTTGAGCAGCGGCGTGCCTACAATGGAGGAAGAAGGAAGGAGGAAAGATGAGGAAGGAAAGGATACGGTGTAGTAGGCATTGTCGCCGTTGAAGGTCTCTGTCTTCCTGATCATGCCCTGCGGCACTCGCTTCACCTCATGGTAGGGCAGCAGCCACACCTGGGCATCTGCCATCTGCTTGTCGGCAGCCAGTGCGAGCGGTTGTGCCTTCGAGGTTGTCACACGAAACTTCGCCACATCGTAGGTATCGTTGGCACCCATGATACATTCCACGGCCATCTCCTTGCCCGAGGCATCGATGATGACGGCACGCTCCGCACCCTTGAACGGTGCGAAACTGCTCACGGCCTCGCCATTGGCTCCCACAAAGAAGCCATTGGCACTGCCCAGCAGCGTGCCGTCGGCAGAGAAGGTCTTCAGCGTGAACACCGACTTCGTGGCTTTCTTTACCCAAGAGGGCGATTGAGCCCCTGCGGGGCTGACAAACAATGAAGAGTGAATAGTGAACAGTGCTATCGCCATCCACCACTTCAAACTATTCGGGATATTTTTAAATGTTGTCATTATTTAAGTCCTATTTCACTTTTCACTAATCACTATTCACTTTTCACTATTCACTATTCACTATTCATTAGCGCAGCGCAACAGTTGTTTTGCATTGGCAATGGCCGCTTCGGTCACGTCGCTGCCACTGAGCATCTGGGCAATCTCGTGGATGCGCTCACCGTCGGTGAGCATCTGCATGCGACTGACGGTGCCCTGTGCCGATTCCTCCTTGTACACCTTATAATGGGTAGAGCCGATGGCAGCAATCTGCGGCAGGTGGGTGATGCTGATGACCTGCCGGTCGGCGCGTCCCATCTCGTCCATCATCCGTGCCATCTGTTCGGCTATCTTGCCGCTCACGCCCGTGTCTATCTCGTCGAAGATGATGGTGGGCAGTTTCACAGCACCGCTGATCATCACTTTCAGTGCCAGCATCACACGGGCAATCTCACCACCCGAGGCCACCTGAGCCACGGGCTGCAAGGGCGTGGAGGTGTTGGCACTGAAGAGGAACGACACGCGATCCTGACCGTTGCGCCCTGGAGCCTCCTGCTCCACACTGATCTCGAAGCGTACATGGGGCATGCCCAGCGGCACCAACCGTCCACGCATCTGCTTCTCTATGTCGGCGGCGGCCTTGCGGCGTTTTGCTGACAGCACGTCGGCCTTTGCCTGCACCGTCTTCAGTGCCTCGGCCTTCTGCCGTTGCAGTTCGGCCAGCGTCTCGTCGCTGTTCTCAATATTCGAGAGTTTGCGCTGCAGGTCGGCTTGTATCTCCAGCAAGGCGGCCACGCTGCCGACGTGGTATTTCTTCTGCAGGTCGTAGATCTTGTCCAGACGGGCGTTCACGCTCTCCAGTTCAGAGGGGTCGAAGTCTATGTCCTCCAGTTTGGCACTCACGTCTGCTGCCACATCCTTCAGTTCTATATAGCAGCCGTTCATTCGCTCGGCCAGTTCGGCTGCGTCGGGATAGACCCGTGCGATGCCCTGCAGGGCGGCGATGCCCTTCTTCAACTGGCTGACGATGCCCGCCTCATCTCCCTGTAGGGCTGTCTCAGCCTCGTAGAGGGCAGTCTTGATGTCCTCGCTATGGGTCATCGTATCACTGCGCTGCTCCAGTTCCTCCTGTTCGCCGTCGCAAAGACGGGCTTTCTCCAGTTCATCAAACTGAAACTGCATGAAGTCGGCGTTCTGCCGGCCGGCCTCTATCTCCTCGCGCACCCGCTGCTCTTCCTTGCACAGGTGCTGATAGCGGGCGAAAGTCTGCTGATAGTCGTCGCGCTCCCTGGCATCGTCGGCAATGATATCGACCACGCTCAACTGGAAGTCCTGCTTGTTGAGCAGCAGGTTCTGATGCTGCGAATGGATATCAACGAGTTGTTCGCCCAGTTCCTTGAGCATGGCCAGAGAGGCGGGCGTGTCGTTGATAAAGGCACGGCTCTTCCCCGAGGCGGTCAGTTCGCGGCGGATGATGGTGTCCTGCGCGTCGTATTCTATGTCGTTCTGCTCAAAGAACGGCTCCATCTGATAGCGCGACAGGTCGAAGTGGGCCTCGATAACGCATTTGTCACAGCCCGTCTTCACGGTCTTCGAGTCGGCCCGCTGTCCCAGCAGCAGCCCGATAGCCCCGAGGATGATGCTCTTGCCGGCACCCGTCTCGCCCGTGATGACCGAGAAGCCGCTGCGAAACTCCATGTCGAGTTCGTCAATCAGCGTAAAGTTCTTGATATATAGTTGCCTCAGCATGGTATCAATGCGCTTTTATTGTTTGATTTTGTCCCACGTCTGGCTCTGCGAGGCATTGATGCCGAAGAGCAGGTCATAGACGGTTTCCTTCTCCTTCTGAGTGCCTTTGCCCTTATAGATATTGGTCAGTTCGTCCTTCTTGTAGTCAGTCCATATCTGAGGCAGCAGACTCAACGGCTTGTCTTCGTGGGCTTTCTTCAGTTGCTCCAAGGCGGTGGTCACGTTGGTGCGCCCGCGCTCCACATTCTGCGCCATCTCGTCCAATCCCGAACGGTAATAGTCGTACTGCAACTGCCGGAACGCCTTCATGCCCTCGTCCAGATAGTCGTTGATGATGGCAAAGCGGTTGCGCGAGTCCTCAAACGACTTCCAGCCCGCATACTCCAGGTTCTGCGCGTTGTTGGTCAGGTTCATGCAGCGTTGCAGCACGTCGGTGCCGCCCATGGGCGAGAACGTGTCGAGGTCGAGGCCGATGATGAGATAGGCGTAATAGGCAAAGAGTGCCACCAACTGGTTGTCGATGACCTCCTCGTTGAAGTTCAACTGGTCGAACTGCACAAATTCGAAGTCGAAGTTCTTGTCCCTATTATTATATATAGTGGTGGTATAGGCCGAGTTATATACCGGTCGGTTGGCCTGTATCAGTGCCGTGCAGTTGAAGCGGTTGTTGCTGGCATCGTATTTGGTCACGGTGATGTTGAACGTGCACTGGATGCGCTCGTTCTCCTGAAACTGCAGTGCTGTCCACTGCTGGTCGTTGAAAAACTGCTCCAGCGTCTGCTGCAGGTTCTCAAACACCGACTTGTCCGTGCCCTGAATCTGCTGCGTGTTGAAGTTGATCTTGGCCTCCAGTTCCTGGGCACTCACCTCTTGGCCTCCTATGATGCAGGCGCAAAACAGCCCCCAAAAATAATACAATAATCGCTTCATGTTGTCTCTTTTTCGACGACAAAGTTAGAGATATTTTTTGATATGAGCAAGTTTTCTTTCAGTTTTCTTGTGAGTGTCAGGGAAAAACAGTAATTTTGCAGCCAGATTATTATTACTTTTTTATGAGAGACTACAGACAACTGACACAAGAAGAGATCCAGGTACTTGAGAACAATGTATGCTGGGCAGAAGACTGGAACCGGGTATTGGTGGACAATGAATTCCGTCCTTATAACTTCCATCGCGTGATGTTCTATGGCGACATACGCCTGGGACGGTTTGAGAAGAAGATAGAGGTGGCCAAGGGCTTCTTCAAGCACTCTGGCATCAACGATGCCACGCTGCGAAACGTGAGCGTGGGCAACGACTGCCTGATAGAGAAGGTGGGCAATTTCATCAACAACTATACGATAGGCGATGACTGCTATATCTCGAATATCTCGACGATGGAGACCCTCGACGGTGCCAGTTACGGTGCCGGCAGCACCATCAGCGTGCTCAACGAGATGGGCGACGGCAATATCGTGCTGTTCCGTGAACTCAACTCACAGTTGGCCGCCTTTATGGTGAAATACAACCGCGACAAGGCTCTGGTGAACTGCCTGCGCCAACTCATAGACGACGAGGTGCGGGTGAGCACGCCCGAGCGCGGCATCATAGGCAACAGTGTGAAGATTATCAACACCAAGGACATCACCAATACCGTGATCAAGGGCGACTGCGAGATTGACGGCTGCGCCCGTCTGAACGAGTGTACCATCCTGAGCAGTGAGGACGCGCCGGTATATATCGGCACGGGCGTTATCTGCGAGAACTCTATCATCTGCGACGGCTGCTCGATCAACAACTCGGTGAAGATGCAGGACTGCTTCGTGGGCGAGGCCTGCCAGATTACCAACGGCTTCACGGCCGAGGCATCGCTCTTCTTTGCCAACTCGTTTATGGCCAACGGTGAGGCCTGTGCCGCCTTCTGCGGCCCCTTCTCAGCCTCGCACCATAAGAGTTCACTGCTCATCGGCGGACAGTTCTCGTTCTATAATGCCGGCTCCAACACCAACTTCTCGAATCATGCGTATAAGATGGGACCGTTGCACTACGGCACTCTGGAGCGCGGTTCGAAGACTGCATCGGGCGGCTATATCCTGATGCCAGCCACCATCGGTGCCTTCTCGGTGTGCTTCGGCAAACTGATGCACCATCCTGACACGCGCAACCTGCCGTTCTCCTATCTCATTGCCTATGGCGAGACGATGTACCTGGTGCCGGGCCGTAACATTACCACCGTGGGGCTGTACCGCGACATCAAGAAATGGCCCAAGCGCGACAAGCGCTCGAAACTGTCGAAGAAGAGTATCATCAACTTCGACTGGCTCAGCCCCTTCACCGTGGGCGAGATACTGCAAGGCATAGACATCCTGAAGGCACTGCGCAGTGCCTCGGGCGACAATGTGACGACCTATAACTTCCATGAATATGTGATCAACGCCTCCAGCCTGCGCAAGGGCCTGAAATACTACGACATCGCCCTGCGTATCTATATGGGTGCCGTGCTGAAACGTGCACAGAAGGAGGGCTTCTTCGATCGTCCTACATCGGATGTAGGCAAGGGGCCTTGGTCAGACCTCAGTGGACTGCTGCTGCCCGAGAGCGAGGAGAAGCGGCTGCTCGACGACATCAAGAACGGCACAATAGAGAATATCCAACAGGTGCTCGACCGTTTCGAGAACATCAACAACCACTACAGCGACTACCGCTGGGCATGGAGTTACCAACTCATCCTGGACTACTATCACCTGACCGAACTCGACGAGGCTGCCTGTGAGCGCATACGCGAAGACTATGTCAAGGCACGCCGTGCATGGATTGCCGAGATCCGCAAGGATGCAGAGAAGGAATACCAGATGGGCGACGTGGAACAGGAGGTCTATGAGGACTTCCTCTCGAAACTCGACCATGAGATTGACTATGAGAATTAAGTGTTGAGAGTTAAGAGTTAAGAATTAAGAGTTGAGATGTGATATGAATAAGAAACTGTTTTTTTTGCCTTTTTACCTTCTTGCCTTCTTGTTTTTCATGAGCGGTTGCTCAAAGTACAAGTATGAAGAGGTGAAGGGCGACCTGGCAAAGACACGCATCTACACCCTGGACAACGGACTGAAGGTGTATCTGAGCGTGAACAAGGAAGAGCCGCGCATACAGACGTATATCGCCGTGCGCACCGGTTCGAAGAACGACCCCGCAGAGACCACCGGACTGGCACACTATCTGGAGCACCTGATGTTCAAGGGTACGGATAAGTTCGGCGTGAGCGACCCTGTCGCCGAGGCACCCTATCTGGACGAGATAGAGCAGCGCTATGAGGCCTACCGCCTGCTGACCGACCCCGAGGAACGCCGTCAGGCCTACCATGAGATCGACTCCGTCAGTCAGTTGGCTGCGCAGTATAACATCCCCAACGAGTACGACAAACTCATGGCTGCCATTGGCTCGGAGGGCTCCAACGCCTTCACGTCGAACGATGTGACATGCTATGTGGAGGACATCCCCTCGAATGAGGTGGACAACTGGGCCAAGATTCAGGCCGACCGCTTCCGTAACATGGTGATCCGTGGCTTCCATACCGAACTGGAGGCTGTCTATGAGGAGTACAACATCTACCTGACCAACGATGCCGACAAGATGATCAATGCGCTGAATGCCAAACTCTTCCCCACGCATCCATACGGCACGCAGACCACCATCGGCACGCAGGAGCATCTGAAGAACCCGTCGATTACCAATATCAAGAACTATTTCAAGAAATGGTATGTGCCTAATAATGTGGCTATCTGCATGGCGGGCGACTTCGACCCCGACGAGGTGATGGCTATCATCGACAAGTATTTCGGCGATTGGCAGCCGGGCGACGACGTGGCGCAGCCTACCTTCCCCGAGCAGCCGGAAATCACGGCACCCGTCGACACTACCGTCATCGGACTGGAGGCCGAGACCCTGTGGCTCGGCTATCGCTTCGACAAGGCCAGTTCGTTGCAGACCGACACCCTGAATGTCATCGAGAGCATGCTGAGCAACGGCGTGGCCGGACTCCTTGATCTGGATATCAATCAGCAGATGAAGATGCTGGGTGCATGGGGTGGCATACAGCCTGGCATGGACTACTCCTTCTTTATCCTTGCCGGAACGCCGAAAGACGGGCAGACCCTTGACGAGGTGCGCGCCCTGCTGCTTGAAGAAATAGACAAACTGAAGGCCGGCGACTTTAGCGACGACCTCCTGCCGTCGGTCATCAACAACCTCAAGTTGCAATACTATAACGCCCTGGAGAGCAACCGCGCCCGTGCCAACATGTATATGCAGGCCTTTATCAACGGCACGCCCTGGGAGCAGGAGGTAAAGACATTTGACCGCATCGCCGCCATGACGAAGGATGAGATCGTGGCCTTTGCTCAGCGTCATTTTGCCGACAACTATGTGGCTGTCTATAAGCGTCAGGGCAACGACCCCACCATCAAGAAGATAGAGAAGCCCGCCATCACACCCATACCTACCAACCGCGACATGGTGTCTGACTTTGTTAAGGAGGTGCAGAACACGGAGGTGAAACCCATTGAGCCGCGCTTCGTGGACTTTAAGAAAGACCTGACCTTTGGTAGTGTGCACGAAGGTTTACCCTTCGTGTATGTCAAGAACACCGAGAACGGCCGCTTCCAACTGTCTTTCCGCTATGACTTCGGCGAAGAGTCCGACCTGCGCTACCATTATGCTGCGCAGTATCTGGAATTCCTCGGCACAGACTCTCTCACGGCTGAGCAGATTAAGCAGCAGTTCTATAAACTGGCATGTAACTACAACATCCAGGTGGGTGGCAGGAATATCTCCGTCAGCCTCAACGGACTGAGCGAGAACATGCCGCAGGCCGTCGCGCTGCTCAATCATTTCATGCAGCATGCCGCCGTGGATAATGAGGCCTACGCCATGTTTGTGTCGATGGAAGCCAAGGAACGTATGGATGCCAAACTCGACCAGAAACGTAACTTCGACGTCCTGGCATCCTACGGCATCTACGGCCAGTACAACCCGAGCCGCAACGACATACCCATCGACACGCTGGCCAACACCAATCCGCAGGAACTGCTCGACCTGCTGAAGAACCTGCCGTACTATCCCCACACCATATTATATTATGGCCCGATGAGCGAGGACGAGATGACCGCCGCCGTCGCGCAGTATGAAGTCCGTGCCGATGGGTTTGCCCCATCGGATTCCGCGACAGTCCGTGCCGATGGGTTTGCCCCATCGGATTCCGCGACAGTCCGTGCCGATGGGTTTACCCCATCGGAAATCCCCGCTCCCCGTCACTACGTGCAGCAGCCCACGCCGCAGAACGAAATCCTCCTGGCCCCCTACGATGCCTCAAACATCTATATGCGCATGTATCACAACGAAGAACGGTCATGGAATCCCGACGAGGCTCCCGTTCAGGCACTCTTCAATGAGTATTTCGGCGGCGGCATGAACAGCGTCGTCTTCCAGGAACTGCGTGAGGCCCGTGGCCTGGCATACAATGCTTTCGCCATGTATGTGCAGCCGCAGTACACTGACTATAAGGAGATGTTCTTTACGCATATCATCACCCAGAACGACAAGATGATGGACTGCATACGCGAGTTCCACCATATCCTCGACTCCCTCCCGCAGAGCGAGGGTGCGCTGAATATTGCACGGGAGTCGCTCGTCAAGCGTCTGGCCAGCATGAGAACCACGAAGTTCGGACTCATCAACGCATGGATTGATGCACAGGAGAAAGGCATCGACTACGACATCAACCAGCGCATCTACGAGGCACTGCCCTCGCTCACCATGGCCGATCTCCTGAAGTTTGCCGACGAGCGTATCGCCCATAAGACCTACCGCTATGTGATCCTGGGCAACGAGGCCGACCTCGACATGGCCGCCCTGCAGCAGTATGGACCCGTCAAGCGCGTGTCAACCAAGGAAATCTTCGGCTACTAACGCCTGTCACCACCAGTGCATAAAAGAAAGAATCATGAGCGAACAACAAGAGAAAAGGATTAACCCGTTTTTCCTGCCATACGGCACGCCCCATGACACGCCACCTTTCGACCGTATTCGTCTGGAGGACTATGAGGAAGCCTTCATGGAAGGCATCCGTCGTGACAACGAACAGGTAGACAAGACCATCAACAACCCGGCCAAGCCCACGTTCGACAACACTATTATAAATAAGGATGACGATACTGAGGGCTACTACGACCTGCTCGACCGAGTGTCTACCGTGTTCTTTAATCTGCTGTCGGCAGAGACCAACGACGAGATGGATGCCTTGGCACAGAAGATGCAGCCCATCCTCACGCAGCATGCCAACGACGTGCGCCTGAACGAGAAACTCTTTGAGCGTGTGAGGTATGTGCATCGTCATCACCGTAAGTTGACACCAGAGGAAAAAATGCTGCTCGACAACTGCTACGACGGCTTTGTGCGTAGCGGAGCCCTGCTCGACAAGGCCGGCAAGGACCGTCTGCGCCAGTTGACGGAGGAGGCCAGCATCCTGTCGCTGCAGTTCTCGCAGAACCTGCTCAAGGAAAACAAAGCCTATACCCTGCACATCACCGACGCGGCACAACTCGACGGGCTGCCCCAGACGGCTATAGAGGCGGCGGCCGAAGAAGCCCGGCAAAGGGAGATGGACGGCTGGCTGTTTACCCTCGACTTCCCCTCGTACTCGCCGTTTATGACCTATAGCACCCAGCGCGAACTGCGCCGAGAGATGTATATGGCCAAGAATACGGAGTGCATCCACGACAATGAGAACAATAACCTTGAGATATGCAAACGCCTCATCAACCTGCGCCGCGAGATAGCACAGTTGCTGGGCTTCAAGACCTATGCCGACTATGTGTTGAAAAACCGCATGGCCGGCAATGTGAGGAGCGTATACAAGTTGCTCAACGACCTCATCAAGGCCTATAAGCCTGCGGCAAAGAAGGAAATGTTGGATGTTGAACCTTGGGACATGGCCTTCTACTCCCACAAACTGAAACTCAAGAAATACAACATCGATGCTGAGATGCTGAGGCCTTACTTCCAGTTGGAAAAGGTTATTGACGGAGTCTTCGGATTGGCCAACCGTCTCTATGGCATCACGTTCAAGGAAAACAAGGACATACCCGTCTATCATCCCGACGTGAAGGCCTACGAGGTCTTTGACCGCGACGGTAGTTATCTGGCGGTCTTCTATGCCGACTTCCACCCGCGTAAAGGCAAGCAGGGCGGGGCATGGATGACGCAGTACCAGAGCCAGTGCATCGACAAGAAAGGCGAGAACGTGCGACCGCATGTCTCCGTGGTGATGAACCTCACAAAGCCAACGCCCGAGAAGCCTGCCCTGCTGACGCTGGGTGAGGTGGAGACCTTCCTCCATGAGTTCGGCCACTCGCTCCACGGC
>JAFSYY010000050.1 GCA_017455845.1 Prevotella sp.
GTGACTATAAGATAGATAATTCTTTAGAAAGTACCATAAATAAAGGTATTACATCAATTATTACTCCCGATTCAGACCTACAACCTATTATTTCCGACAGCAGTGAGAATATGAGAAAAGTGAGGAATCCTGAGGTTCAGGACATGGAGTCGAAATCCGAGGAAAGATTCTCATACAGCGAGACTTTTTCGGACAAACTAATCCTCGAGGACTTGCCTTCGATGCTTCGTGAAGTGATGGACACGCAACAAGATGCTGAAAGCCGCGACAAGGTGACGATAGCCGCTCTGGTGGAGTGGTCGGGTGTCATGCCCAACGTTGAGGGCGTCTATGACCAGAAGCGAGTATCGCCCGAATTGTTCGCCATCCTGAATGCCCCGTCGGCTATTGCCAACAAGGGTGCCGTAGATGCCTGCCGCCAGCTGGTGATGCCCATAGAATGGGAAATTCGCCACCAGCAAGAGCTGGCTAAGGAGGATTACCAGCAACAACTCGGCGCCTGGCAATCACAGAATCCCAAAGAGCGTAAGGGCAAGCAGGAGCCCAAGGAACCGAAGTATCAGTCGCTGTTCATCGCCGCCAACTCGTCGGCATCGGTGGTCTATGAAGACCTGAGCAACAATGACGGCAGAGGCATCATCTTTGAGACCGAAGCCGACACGCTGGCCAACGTCCAGACACAGGAGTGGGGCCAGTGGAGCGACCTGTTGCGCAAGGCCTTCCATCACGAGCGTGCTACACTCAGCAGAAAGAGCGACAACCTGCGCATCGTCATTGAGCATCCCCGTCTGGCCGTCCTGCTGACGTGTACGCCAGGCCAGATACCTTCGCTGTTGCCTGCCAATCAAGTGGAGAACGGACTTGCCAACCGCTTCTTGTTCTACTGTCTGAGCGGCAAGCGCGGATGGCGAAGTCCATTCCGTGAGCAAGGCGAGCCGCTGGAAGATAAAATACTCAAGACAGGACAACGTTACTACAAACTGTATCAGGCACTCCAGCAGTATGCCGGCAAACCGTTGGAGTTTACCTTCAGCGAGGAGCAGAAAGTCCGTTTCAACGACTTCTTCGCCCCTTTGTACAACGAGCAGATAGGCATGAACGGCGACGAACTGTCGGCATACATCTTCCGCCTGGGTCTCTCAACCTTCCGCATGTCCATGGTGCTTACCGTGCTGCGGAGTGCCGACCGCGAACCGATGTTCAGTCCTGAGTCGCAGGTGCTGGTATGCAACGACACCGACTTCGACACCGCCATCACCATCAGCAACTGTCTCATCAACCACACCACCCATGTCTATGCCAACATCCTGCCCCATGCCCAACAGCCAATGGTGGCTCCCGACATCAAGATGCCTGACCGCCAGCGACAGCTCTACATGGCCGTTGACGACGCGTTCACCACGCTACAATGGTATGACAAGGCCGCCGAGATGAACATCCCGAAGAAAACCGCCGACCGTTACCTGGGAGAATTCACTAACAAATACCATCTGACACTACGCATCAGCAACGGACGGTATAGTAAAATAACGGCCAAGGGCACAGCATCGACGAGCCGGGCGAAAGGCTCCTTATGTTGAAGGGAGCGGCTCCTTTTATTGAAAGGGAGCGCTCCTTTTTAGGGAAGGAAACGCTCGGAGAAATACTATGGGAATATTCGAGAAAAAGTGATTTTTTTCTTAAAAAAACGGGGGAAATATTTGGTAATATGAAGAATATTTCGTATCTTTGTATCGTAGTTCAGTGGAGCTACCGCCACGGCCGAAAGGCTCGGGCGAGAGAGAATAATCAGTCTTTTTATTAACCTTATTAATTTTTTACAATTATGGCAAACAAGTATGCACTTCAGAAAAACACAAACTCGAAGTCGCTGGCCTTCGGTAAGTATTACGCACGCCCCATCTACGACGAGAAGTTCGTAGAGCTGGACGAGTTGGCCGACTTCATCCAGACGCAGGCATCGGTGAAGCGCTCCGACTGCAAGGCCGTGATCGACGAGCTGGGCGGAGCCATCCAGCACTATCTGGGTCAGGGCCGCAAGGTGAAGGTGAACGGTCTGGGCATCTTCAAGCCGAGCCTCAGTTCGCGCGGCATCGGCGACATCACCAAGTGGAACCCGGAGCAGGACATCAAGCGCACCTACCTGCTGTTCACTCCCGAGACGGAGACGACCAACAAGAAGCGTGTGACGCTGGCCACGAAGAAGGTGTCGTGGGAGCTGGCCGAGGTGGCTGTCGACAGCGA
>JAFSYY010000051.1 GCA_017455845.1 Prevotella sp.
CACCACGTGGAGGCTGCCAAGCACAACCTCAAGGGTGCACCCATCGTCGTTGCTGGTGGCTATGGCATGGGCTGCAAGGAGAACTTCGACATGCTGTTCCAACTTGCCAAAGTGCTCCACGGTGAGGTGGGTGGCAGCCGCGCCGCCGTCGATGCCGGCTGGTTGGATCACGACCGTCAGATTGGTCAAACAGGTGTTACCGTTCACCCCAAGGTTTACATCGCCTGTGGTATCTCTGGACAGATTCAGCACATCGCTGGTATGCAGGATTCTGGTATCATTATCTCTGTCAACAGCGATCCCGATGCACCTATCAACCGCATCGCTGACTATGTCATCAACGGCACGGTCGAAGAGGTCGTTCCGAAACTGATTAAGTATTATAAGCAGAACAGTAAGTAGGATGAAGTTCAAAGATTATTTAACAACCGCATTAGGAGTCATCTTAGGAATATTGATTTTCTATTTCTTTGGATTATTGGGCGTCTTGGTTGTTTTATTAATTGCTTTTGGCTATAAACAATATAAAAAGAAGAAAAATGGCTAATTATTATACAGACCACCCAGAGATTGGGTTCTACCTCAATCATCCTTTAATGGCTCGCATTGTTGAACTCAAAGAGCGCAACTTTGTTGATGCTTCCATTTACGACTACGCCCCTGTTGACCTCGGCGACTGCATCGAGAACTACAAGCAGATTCTCGACATCACTGGCGACGTGGCTGCCAACATCATCGCACCGAACTCCGAGAGCGTGGACCTGGAAGGTCCTCACCTCGAGAACGGCCGTATGATTTACGCCAGCAAGACCTTTGAAAACCTCGACGCCACCCGCAAGGCCGGCCTCTGGGGCGTTTCCATGCCCCGCCGCTACGGCGGTCTGAACCTGCCCAACGCCGTGTTTTCTATGCTCTCAGAGATTGTGAGTGCCGCCGATGCCGGTTTCCAGAACATCTGGTCGTTGCAGTCGTGCATCGACACGCTCTATGAGTTCGGCAGCGAGGAGCAGCGTCAGAAATACATCCCCCGCGTCTGTGCCGGAGAGGGCATGTCGATGGACCTCACCGAGCCTGATGCCGGCAGCGACCTGCAGCGCGTGATGCTGAAGGCCACCTTCGACGAGAAGGAGAACTGCTGGCGTCTGAACGGTGTGAAGCGTTTTATCACCAACGGCGACTCTGACATCCACCTCGTGCTGGCCCGCTCTGAGGAGGGCACGAAGGACGGCCGCGGCCTGTCGATGTTCATCTACGACAAGCGCAACGGCGGCGTCGACGTTCGCCACATCGAGCACAAACTCGGCATCCACGGCTCGCCTACTTGTGAGTTGACCTACAAGAACGCGAAAGCAGAACTCTGCGGATCTACTCGCCTCGGCCTCATCAAGTACGTGATGGCCCTGATGAATGGTGCCCGCCTGGGCATCGCCGCCCAGAGCGTCGGACTTAGTCAGGAGGCTTACAACGAGGCTTTGGCCTACGCCAAGGAGCGTCAGCAGTTCGGAGAGAAGATTATCAACTTCCCCGCCGTTTACGACATGCTCAGCCGCATGAAGGCCAAACTTGATGCCGGACGCTCGCTGCTCTACCAGACGGCTTGCTATGTTGATATCTACAAGTGCTTGGAGGACATTGCCCGCGACCGTGCCCTCACCCCCGAGGAGAAGCAGGAACTGAAGAAGTACCAGCGCCTGGCCGACGCCTTCACACCGCTGGCCAAGGGCATGAACTCGGAGTATGCCAACCAGAACGCCTACGATGCCATCAGCATTCACGGCGGCTCGGGCTTCATCATGGAGTACAAGAGCCAGCGTCTCTACCGCGACGCCCGCATCTTCAGCATCTACGAGGGAACCACTCAGTTGCAGGTCGTTGCTGCTATCCGCTACATCACCAACGGCACGATGCTTGCCAACATCAAGGAGATGTCGGAAAGTGAAGAGTTAAGAGTGAATAGTGAAGAATTTGCTGCCGCTCTCCTGGAGCGTGTCAAGAAATTGATTCCTATCTATGAGGAGGCTCTCGCCAACGTGAAGGCCCTGGAGAATCAGGATGCACAGGACTTCCTGGCCCGCCGTCTCTATGACATGACCTGCGAACTGGTGATGTCGTTGCTCATCATCCGCGATGCCGCTAAGGCGCCTGAGATGTTCGCCAAGAGTGCCAATGTCTATGTCCGCATGACCGAGGAGGATGTCTTCGGCAAGAGCGCATACATCAAGGCCTTCCAGGTTTCAGACCTCGAGAATTTTAAAGCAGAAAAGACAGAGGAATAATTTTAAAGAAAGAAATTGGAATAATTAGAATAATTTTATTGCACACTTATCATGCGCAGCCCATTATTCTTATTATTCTAATTTCTTTCCCTTAAATATTATTGGAATTTCTTTTAGGAATGACAAACGAAGAATTGGATGCGCGCGTAAGTCGTGCAGTAGATTATTTCATAGCCGGATACGGCTGCTGCCAAAGTGTGGTGGCAGCCTTTTCCGACCTTTACGACCTTGATGAGACGATGGCCAAGCGCATCGCCGCCGGCTTCGGCGGCGGCGTAGGCCGCATGCGCATGATGTGCGGTGCTGTCTCAGGCATCGTGATGCTCGTAGGCCTCGACTGCGGACAGACTGAGGGCAGCGACCGCGAAGGTAAGTCGGCCTGCTATAAGGTGGTACAAGACTTGCTGGCCAGGTCGAAGGAGGAGAACGGCAGCCTCATCTGTGCCGAGATTCTTGGCATCAAGGGCTGCGAGAAGGCTCAGAACAGTTATGTCGCCTCTGCCCGCACGGCCGAATATTACAAGACCCGGCCCTGCGCGGCGAAGGTGGAGAGTGCGGCCCGTATCTTTGCTAACTACTTGAAAACCAAACAATAAAACATCAATGAAACGACTACTGACAACACTCTTGCTGGTCGCCACGACGGTGGCAGCAGGCGCACAAGGCTTCGACAACCTGCCCGATCCCATCGAGGATGTGAACAGGGTGGTGGACAACACGCCCGACTCTATCGCCAAGGCACTGACATCGAGACCAAAGCCGGGCTCTACCCGCAGGGGCACGCAGCCGGTGCTGTTTCTGGTGGGCAACTCTACCATGCGCAACGGCACCTTGGGCAACGGCAACAACGGACAGTGGGGATGGGGTTATTTCTTCCCCAAATACTTCAAAAGCGATGACATTGCAGTGGAGAATCAGGCACTGGGCGGCATGTCTACTCGCACCTTCTATACCGACCTGTGGCCGGCGGTGCGCGAAGCCCTGAAACCCGGCGATTGGGTCATTGTCTCCATCGGCCACAACGACAATGGCGAGTTCTTTGACAAGAAGCGGGCACGCGCCGTCATTCCTGGCGTAGACCCCGATACGTGCTATGTTGGCTTCAACGAGCGCACGCAGAAGCAGGACACCGTGTATAGTTACGGTCACTATCTGCGCCTTTATATCAAGGAGGTGCGTGAAAAAGGGGCCTATCCCGTCCTGATGTCGCTGACACCTCGCGATGCTTTCGACGACAAAGGCATGACTGTGAGAAAGCCCCAGACGCAATGGGCGGCCTACGTGGCTGCCACTGAGGGCGTGCCCTTTGTTGACCTGAACGAGCGTAGTGGTCAGAAACTCGATGTCTACAGCCGGTGGAAGCAGCAGTATCATTTCTTGGGCGACAAGATCCATACCTCGAAGTTCGGTGCCGAGATGAACGCCCGCAGTGCCGCCGAGGGGTTGTGGGAGAGCAGGAATCCGCTGCTGAAGCCTCTTCAAGCCATGATGAGAAATGTGGAAGGTGAGAACTACAACAACAAGCGCCAAGAGAACAAACCGGTTGTATTCTTCACTGGCGACTCTACGGTAAAGAACGCCGACAAGGACGATAACGGCATGTGGGGCTGGGCATCGCAGGCATCTACCGTGTTCGACGAGAGCAAGATTACTCTTGTCAACGCTGCACGTGCAGGACGCAGCACCCGCACCTTCATCAAGGAAGGTCTGTGGGACAAGGTGTATAACTCCCTGCGGCCGGGCGACTACGTCACCATCCAGTTCGGACATAACGACATCTGCCCCATCACAGATGCCAAGGCACGCGGCGTGATACCGGGTACGGCAGACACCTTGCATGTCTATCACCTGGACAATGACACCTACGAGGTGGTCTATTCCTTTGGCTGGTATCTGAAAAAGATGATTGACGACGTGCGCGAGAAAGGGGCTACGCCCATCCTCGTCTCGCTGACACCGCGCAACGAGTGGCCCGATGGCAAGATAGAGCGACGCGACGGCTCCTACGGCAAATGGTATCGCGAGGTGGTGGAAGAGACTGGCGTGGAGTTTGTCGACATGCATAATATCTCGGCCGACTTCCTCGACAAGAAGTTCGCCGTCGGCAGTTTACCCGCCGACAAGGAAAAAGCCAAGGCCAAGATTTCTGCCATCAAGGAGAAAGCCGGCGAGAAGTATTTCAAGAAAGACCATACCCACACCTCGAAACTGGGCGCACAGATGAACGCCCAGAGTTTCGCCAAGGGACTGCGGCAAAACAACAGTGAACTGGCGAAATACTTGAAACGATAACTCTCAACTCTCACCCCTCACCTCTAAAATGATCGACAGAGCAACGGTAGACAAGATTATGGACGCAGCACGCATCGTAGATGTCGTGGGCGAGTTCGTGACGCTCCGTAAGAGCGGCGTGAACTACAAAGGACTGTGCCCTTTCCACGACGACCGCAACCCGTCGTTCATGGTGTCGCCTGCCAAGAATATCTGCCACTGTTTCGTGTGCGGCAAGGGCGGCACGCCTGCCAGTTTCCTGATGGAGCATGAGCAGATAACCTATCCTGAGGCCCTGCGCTGGCTGGCCCGGAAATACAACATCGAGATTGTAGAGAAGGAACTGACCGACGAGGAGCGCATGGCCCAGAGCGAACGCGAGTCGATGTTCATCGTCAACGAGTGGGCGAAAGACTGGTTCCATAACACGCTGAAGAACGACCCCGACGGCATTGCCATAGGCAAGCAGTATTTCCGCAGCCGTGGCATACGCGACGACATCATTGAGAAATTCCAGTTGGGCTATGCTCCGCAGCGGCGCGACGCGCTGGCCACCGCCGCACAGAAGGCTGGCTACAAGGCGGAGTTTCTGGTGAAGACGGGACTGTGCTATGAGAGAGCCCCCCTTTCAGCCCACGAGGGGGCTACTATGGATAGCCAAACTAAAGAAGCCCCCTCGGGGGACGTAGGGGGGGCTCTAGTTGACCGCTACCGCGGCCGTGCCATCTTCCCCTGGTTTAATGTCAGCGGCAAGGTGGTGGCCTTTGGCGGCCGCGTGCTCGACTCGCGAACGAAGGGCGTGGCACAGAAATACGTCAACTCGCCCGACAGCGACATCTACCATAAGGAGCGCGAACTCTACGGCATCTACCAGGCCAAGAAGGCCATCGTCAAGGAAGACCGCGTGTTTATGGTAGAAGGCTATACCGATGTCATCGCCATGCACCAGGCAGGCATCGAGAACGTGGTGGCCAACAGCGGCACGGCACTCTCAACCTACCAAATCCATACGCTCCACCGCTTCACCAACAATATCACGCTGCTCTACGACGGCGACGAGGCAGGCATCCATGCCGCCATGCGTGGCACAGACATGCTGCTCGCCGAAGGCATGAATATCAAGGTGCTGCTGCTGCCCGACGGCGACGACCCTGACTCCTTCGCTCGCAAACACTCCACCGAGGAACTGAAGAAATATATCGAGGAGAACCAGACAGACTTCATCACCTTCAAGAGCCGTCTGACGGTGGAGAACGTCAGCGACCCCGTGAAGCGCAGCGAGGCCATCAGCGGCATCGTGAAGAGCATCAGCGTGATTCCCGACCAGATACTACGCTCTACCTATCTGACCGACTTTGCCCATCGCATCAACATGAAGGAGCAGCCTCTTATTGCCGCGATGAACAAGTTTATCCGCAAGGATATCGAGGACAAAGAGAAGGAGAGAGAGAGAAACCTGGCTAACGAGGAGAAACGGGGGGACGAAGGTACGGAGGTACCCCCGACAACTACTTCGACAACAGCCTCCCCGACAACCGTGTCTCCGTCAACCGCCACTACGGCAACCACGTCTCTGACAACCACGTCGCCGAGCAGTCAGGTGGAACTGCTCCTCTTGCGAGAGATTATCCGCCATGGCGAGGAAGTTATCTTCCAAAACGTAGAGACCGACGACGGACAGACCGTGTCACTCACCGTGGCGCAGTATATCCATTTCGACCTGTCGCAGGACGGCCTACAGTTTACGTCGCACCTGCACAACCAGATACTGATGGAGGCCGTGCAGCACTGCGACGAGCCGGGCTTCAAGGCCGAGGCCTATTTCTGCACTCATCCCGACGTGCAGGTCAGTCAGTTGGCCACACGCCTGGCCATCGACCGCCACCAACTGGGCGGGCGCTTCGTGGTGGAACCCCGTGAGGGCAGTCTGCGCCAGCGTGTGCTCCATCTGGTTATGGACTACCGGCTGGATATTGTGGAGGTACGGCTGAAGGAGATCCAACGTCAACTGCAGCAGGTGGGCAGCAACATGGAAAGGATGATGCAACTATTAAAAGAACATAAGGAAACCAAAGAGATACGCGATGCACTGGCCAAACGGCTGGGCAGCGATCTCGTTGTCTAAAACGCAATTATGTATTACATTCAAAAAAAACTGGAAGTATCAGCCAGTCACCACTTGGTGCTGGACTACGAGAGCAAGTGCTCGCAACTGCACGGCCACAACTGGGTCATCACCCTTTTCTGCCGTGCCAAGGAACTCAATCAGAACGGGATGGTGGTCGACTTCACCGAAATCAAAAGTAAGATAAAGGGCCGTCTGGACCACCAGGACCTGAACGAGGTACTACCTTTTAACCCCACTGCCGAGAACATAGCCCGCTGGTGTGTGGAGCAGATTACCACCTGCTACAGGGCCGAAGTGCAGGAGAGCGAGGGAAACATGGCGGCGTATGAAATTGAAGAGTGAAGAGTGAAGAATGAAGAATGAAGAGTGAAGAATGAAGAGTGAAGAGTGAAGAATGAAGAGTGAAGAGTGAAGAATGAAGAATTTGCTACCGCATGAAGGTTTATAGGGTAAATAACATCTTCTATTCTTTGCAGGGCGAGGGGCGCAACACGGGTCGTGCAGCAGTGTTCATCCGCTTTGCAGGCTGCAACCTGCGGTGCCCGTTCTGCGATACCGACTTCGATGCGTTTCGCGAGATGACCACCGAAGACATCCTCTCCGAAATGCAATCCGTGGTCGGCAGCCCTCATTCAGCAGCACCGGTCGGCAGCCCTCAATTAGTGTCCGTGGTCGGCGGTTTTCCCGCCGACATCAGGCCCTTCGTAGTACTCACAGGCGGCGAGCCTACACTGCAAGTCGATGAGGCTTTTATCGACCTGTTCCACCAGCATGGCTACGAAGTGGCAATGGAAAGCAACGGCACGCGCCCTGCCCCCAAGAACCTTGACTGGCTGACGGTGTCGCCGAAGGTAAATGAGAAATTAGAAATGAGGAATGAGAAATGGGAAATGAGAAATGAGAATTGTCGTCAGCCTGACGAACTGAAGATCGTGTTCGATGAGCATACGGATCCGGCAGCCGTCATTTCTCATTCCTCGTTTCTCATTCCTCATTTATTATACCTCCAGCCTTGCGACACTGGCGATGCCGAGCGCAACAAAGCCATCACCCAGGCCTGTGTCGACTATATCAAGCAGCACCCGCAGTGGCGTTTATCCTTGCAGACCCATAAACTCATTGACATTGAGTGAAAGCAACTAAACATTCTGTTAAGAATTTAGAAAACATTGAATAATGTCCTGGCAGACCATCCTATTCATCATCTATCAGATAATTGCCATCACGGCCATTCTTCACGTGGTGATGGACAACCGGCAGCCTGCCAAGACCATGGCATGGGCAATGGTGATCTATTTCGTGCCCGTAGCAGGCATCATTGCCTACCTCCTCTTTGGCGTTAACACACGAAGGGAGCGCATGATCAGTCAGAGGTCTATGGACCAATTGACCAGACGCTCCCTGTCGGGCTTTGCCGAACAGAGCGACCTTCAACTGCCAGAGGCCTGGCATCCTGTCATCGACCTCTTTGTTAATCAGAGTTTCTCGCTGCCCTTTAATAATAATAAGGTGGACATCCTGGCCAACGGCTATGAGTTCTTCCCTGCTTTGCTACGCGACATAGCATCGGCTCGTGACCATATCCACCTGGATGTGTATATCTTCGAGGACGATGCACTGGGCCGTATGCTCTCTGATGCCCTCATCGACAGAGCCAGACAAGGCGTGGAGGTGCGTGTGCTTTACGATGATGTGGGATGCTGGAGCGTCGGTCGCCGGTTCTTTGAGCACCTGCGTGTGGAGGGCATCGAGGTGGAGCCGTTCATGCCTGTGCGCTTTCCACAGTTTGCACGTAAGGTGAACTATCGCAACCATCGGAAGATTATCGTTATAGACGGCAAGGTGGGCTATATCGGCGGCATGAACCTCGCCATGCGCTATGTGAAAGGGCGCCATGGCCGCGGATGGCGCGACACCATGCTGCGCGTCGAGGGCAGCGGGGTATACACCCTGCAGCGGGCCTTCCTTATAGACTGGTATTTCGTGGACCGCACACAACTCAGCGACCGCAAATACTATCCTTCGCCATCGACCATCGACCATTCACCATCGACCATCGACCATTCACCATCGACCATCGATCATTCGCCATCGACCATTCTTCAGACCGTCACCTCGGCTCCCATGGCTCCTTATCCCGAGATTATGCAGGGCTATGTGCGCATCATCCTGTCGGCGAAGAAATACATCTATATTCAGACTCCTTATTTCCTGCCCACCGATGCCGTGCTCTTCTCGCTGAAGACGGCCGCAGCCTCGGGTGTCGACGTGCGGGTGATGGTGCCGCGCAAGACCGACGGTTGGTTTGTGGAATGGGGCAGCCGCTCCTATCTGCGCGAAGTTCAGGAAGCAGGCATACAGGTGTTGCTCTACGAACCGTGCTTCCTCCATGCCAAGATGCTGGTATGTGATGACGAGGTATGTACGTGCGGCTCCACGAACATTGACTTCCGCTCGTTTCTGAATAATTTCGAGGCCAACACATTTATCTATGGCGATGACGTGGCACTGCGCATGAAGCAGGTGTTTCTCAATGATGCAGAGCACTCTGTGCCGCTCTCGTCCCTGCCGCAGCGCATGAAACCCGCTTTCTTCCACCGCCTGGCCGAATCACTCACGCGCCTGCTCTCGCCGCTGCTATAGCCTGAAGAAATACAATGGTGGGGACTCCGCTATGGAATCCCCACCATCTTTATTCAACTGAATAGGTTTAGCCCAGGCTGATAGCCTCAGAAGGACAAACGCTAGCGCAGGTGCCGCACTCTGTGCAAGCATCAGCATCGATTACGTACTTATCAGCACCTTCAGAGATAGCCTCTACGGGGCACTCACCTTGACATGTACCGCAAGAGATACAGTCATCACCAATTACATAAGCCATAGTTTTGTAATAAATTAATTGTTAATACTCAAAATTAGTGATGCAAAGATACAAACTTTTTCCCAAACCTACCAACAATTTGGTAGATATTTTTACAATTTATACGTTGTCGAAATAGAAACGCTTACATCTTTTTCATTCTTTCGTCTTCTACAGAATATAATATCAAGGCTTTTTTCGCGTTATTATGTTGTATATGAAAAGAAACTTACTGACCATATTCCTGCTCATTGCAGTGGGACTCACGGCATGCGGGCAGAAGCGGAAAGTGCAGAACAAACCCTATATAGACCTGCGGCCGCTCCATTTCGGCATCAGCGTGGGTCTTAACCTGCACGATGCATGGTTCGAGAACGTGGGGCCGCAAGTGCTGGAAGACGGCACCACGCGACATATTGCCTGCGAGGTGGACACATGGAATCCCGGCTTCAGCATTGGCGTGCTTGGCGACATGCGACTGAGCGAGCACTTTAACCTGCGCATCTCGCCTACGATGCATTTCGGTTCACGGCGACTGCGCTTCACAGACTACGACGACCTGAACGAGGCTGGCCTGCCCGAGGAGTCTACGCAGGATTTGAAGAGTGCCTATATCTCTGTGCCCGTCGACATGAAATTCTCTGCCAAGCGCTTCAACAACTACCGTCCTTACGTGGTGGCCGGCTTCAGCCCAATGGTAAACCTTGCAGGCAAGGATCAGGAGTATGTGCAGTTGAAGCGCTTCGATGCAATGATCAACGTGGGCATGGGGTGTGATTTCTACCTGCCCTTCTTCAAACTCATTCCCGAGGTAAAATTCTGCTATGGTCTCACCAACGTATTAGACACAAGTCATGCCGACGAACTGACCGATGCCAACAAACGGGTATTTGCCACCAGCGTGGACCGTTGCAACACCAGCATGTTTCTCTTTACGCTATACTTTGAATAGCAGATTTTATTAGGTTTGATAGTTCGTGGTGCCGTCGGCATCACCTTGCAGGGCATCCTGGAAGGAGTCCCAGTCCTGGAAACCCACCAGCAGCGAGAGGCGGTCCAGCGTCTTGCGGTTGGGCTTGTGCAGCAGTTCCTTTTCCACTGCTGCCATCAGTTTCTTGAGTGCAATGCGTTTCTTTTCCATCTCTTCACTCTTCACTTTTCACTCTTCACTTTTCACTCTTCACTTCTTCGTCCGTGTAGCCCAGACAAAGTAACACATTAATAATATATAGGCGGCGAGGGCAGCAAACTCCGACAGCGGATTGGCGAGCCACTCCTCACTGACGGGGTTGAAGCCGCCGAAGCGCAACAGGGCACTCACCACACCCATCAGGGCACCACCGGCAATGAAGCCAGAGGCAATCAGCGTACCCTTCTCACCACGTTTCTCGTTCTCGGCCTTATCCTTCGAACGGGTGGTGACGTACCAATTGATGGCACCGCCCACCAACAGAGGGATGTTTAAGTCCAGCGGGATGAACATACCCAAGGCGAAAGCCAAGGCGGGAATTTTTGCCCATGTGAGCACGATAGCCAACACGGCACCGATGCCATAGAGCAGCCAGGGTGCGCCGGCACCGTTCATCATCGGCTCGATGACAGCCGCCATCGCGTTGGCCTGAGGAGCCACGAGATGACCGTCCTGGTTGGGGTCGAAGCCGTAGGTCTGGTTGAGCAGCATCATCACGCCACCCACAGTGGCAGCACTCACCAGCGTGCCCAGGAACTTCCATTGCTGCTGCTTCTTAGGCGTGGAGCCCAGCCAGTAGCCAATCTTCAGGTCGGTGATGAAACAGCCTGCCATCGACAGGGCCGTACACACCACGCCACCCATGATCAGTGCTGCCAGCATGCCGCCCGAGCCATTCAGTCCCACGGCAGCCATCACCACCGAGGCCAGGATCAGCGTCATCAGCGTCATGCCGCTCACGGGGTTCGAGCCCACAATGGCAATGGCGTTGGCTGCCACTGTGGTAAAGAGGAAGGCAATGACCGTGACCAGCAGGATGGCCACCACTGCAAACAGCAGGTTATGCATCACGCCTAGCCAGAAGAACACAAACGTAACCACCAATGCCGTGATCGACGCGAAGCCGATGAACTTAAACGACAAGTCCCTTTGTGTACGCTGCAACTCAGTCGCAGCCTCAGTGCCGCCTTTCATCTCCTTGGCAGCCAGTCCTACAGCATTCTTGATGATGCCCCACGAACGGATGATGCCAATGATGCCGGCCATGGCGATGCCGCCGATACCAATAGAGCGGGCGTAGGTCTTGAAGATCTCCTCGGGCGACATGTCACCCACGGCGGTGGTAGCCTCCACGCCACCCAGACTCAGCGTCTGGTCGCCGAAAATCAGTGCCATGCCCGGCACGATGAGCCACCACACGGCCACCGACCCCAAGCAGATATACATGGCGTACTTCAGGCCGATGATATAGCCCAGACCCAGCACGGCTGCCGAGGTGTTACACTTAAACACCAGTTTGGTCTTGTCGGCAAGCATCTCGCCCCAGCCTATCATGCGACTGGTCACCGTCTCGTTCCACCAGCCAAAGGTGGCCACGATAAAGTCATACAGACCACCCACCAGTCCGGCCAGTAGCAACGGCTTGGCCTGGTCGCCACCCTTGGCACCGTTGACCAGCACCTGCGTGGTAGCCGTGGCCTCGGGGAAGGGGTACTTGCCGTGCATCTCGCTGACGAAATATTTCCTGAAGGGAATCAGGAACAGGATGCCCAGGATGCCGCCTAAGGCCGAGGCCATGAAGACCTGTAGGAAGGTGGCCGACATCTCCGGATATTTGGCCTGCAGGATATAGATGGCAGGCAAGGTGAAGATGGCACCGGCCACTACGGCACCCGAACAGGCACCTATCGACTGGATGATGACGTTCTCGCCCAACGCCTTCGAGCGGCGGGCTGCTGTTGAAACGCCTACGGCGATGATGGCAATGGGTATGGCAGCCTCAAAGACCTGTCCCACCTTCAGTCCCAGATAGGCTGCGGCAGCCGAGAAGAGCATCGCCATCAGCACGCCCCAGGTCACCGACCATCCATTCACTTCGGGATATTGTCCACGCGCCGACATCAGCGGCTCATACTGTTCTCCGTCCTTCAATTCCCGAAACGCGTTCTCGGGCAGTTGTGTCTTTATCTCTTCCATTTCAGTCTCTTTGTCTTGTTCCCATACGTGCCTCCACCACATTCACCACGTAGTCGCCCAGTTTCTCGCACTCGTTCACGAGGTCGATATAGATGGTACCTTCGGCGTAGGTGTACTCGTGGTTGTTCACGTCAACGATATTCTGTGCCTTCAACTGGTTGCGGTAGTTGTTGATCTCGTTCTCAATGTTAAAGGTGCGGTTCACATCGAAACTCTCCTTGCGGCCGCCCATCAGACGGTTCATCTGTGTCAGTGCCTGGTCGGTAAGGCCCATCATCTGGTGCAGGTGGCTATACTGCTTCTCGATGAAGTGGTCGGCCTTGGCACTGTATTTGCGGTTGATGGTGCGCGCCATGTTATAGCAGGCATCGCCTATCGACTCCAGTTCGCTCACCTCGCGCAGCATGGCGCGGATCTTACCCTTGGTGTCGTCGGAGAGGTGGGCATCGCTGACACTCTCCAGATACTTGGCAATCTCCAGTTCCATATTGTCGCTGATGCTCTCGTATTTCTCAATGCGACTGTATAGTTTGACGAAGTCGGCCTCCACACTCTTCTCCTTGTTCGTCTGGCTGGACGAGAGGTTGAGCAGTTCTTGCACCATGCCGAACATACGTTGCATACGCTCGCCGAAGGAGCGGATCTCCTTCTGTGCCTCCAGCACCGAGAGTTCCGGCGTCTTCATGAAGCCGGCCGTGATGAAGTGCAGGCGGAAGTCCTCTTCCTCGTCCACCTTCTTCGCTTTGATGACCCAGCAAACGAACTTCTCTATCTGCGGGATAAACCAGATGAGGATGCTGGCATTGATGACGTTGAAGCCCGTATGGAAGGCGGCCAGCGTAAAGGTGAGTTTCTTGTCGGTGCTCATGCTGGCCATGTCTTGATGGAGCAGGTTGGCACCGATATAATCAACGGCCCACACCACGGCATCGACAAACCAGTAGAATACGATGAGAATCCACAGCACGCCGAAGATGTTGAAAAACATGTGGGCCAGGGCTGCGCGGCGGGCCTGCGTGTTGGCCGACAGTGCCGCGAGGTTTGAGGTGATGGTGGTGCCGATATTCTCGCCCAGCACCAGGGCGATACCCATGTAGATAGGCATGGCCCCGCTGCCGCAGAGCAGCATGGTGATGGCCATGACGGCTGCCGACGACTGCACGCAGAAGGTGAGCACGCCGCCCAGTAGCAGGAACACGAGTATGGTCCAGTAGGACTCCATGTCAAACGAGTTGAAGAATGCCAGCACCGATGGGTTGTTGCCCAGATCCATCTTCTGCCCCGTGAGGCGCAGCGTGGTGAGTCCCAGCAGCAGCAAGCCCAAGCCGAAGAGGAAGTCGCCTACGTAGCGGTGCTTCTTCATGTATATCAGGATGATGCCCAGGAAGAAGCCTACGTAACTGACGATGCTGATGTCGAACGACGAGCCCAGGGCCATGATCCATGCGGTGAACGTGGTGCCGATGTTGGCACCCATGATGACCGAGATGGCCTGGGCCAGCGTGAGCAGTCCCGCATTGACAAACGAGACGGTCATCACCGTCGTGGCTGTCGACGACTGCACGGAGGCGGTGACCACCGAACCTGTTAATAACCCTGTAAAGCGATTGCTTGTCATGGCTCCCAATGCGTGACGCAACTGCGGACCGGCCATTTTCTGCAGGGCTTCACTCATGGACTTCATACCAAACATGAGAAGTGCCAGCGAGCCGAGCATGGTGAAAAGTGTGAGCATCATAACTGTATGAATGTTCGTTAGAATATTGAATTTGGTGGCAAATTTACTAAAAATATTTTAAAATAGGCATAAGTTATAAGTTTTTTTTGTAATTTTACCGCCTATTTTGTTATATAAGATAATTGACAATGGAAAAGACTATCCAGATTCACTGCAAAAACAACGGACAGACATACCAGGTGCCCATGGGATGCTCGCTCGAAGAGGCCTATCAGCAGTTAGGCCTGTCAATGACTTTTGAGCCTATACTCGCGCATGTAAATAATAAGGTGGAAGGCATGCACTACCGCATATACAAACCCAAGGAGGTGGAATTCATCGACATCACCTCGGCTTCAGGACAGCGGGCCTATACGCGCACGCTCTTCTTCGTGCTCTGCAAGGCTGTGCGCGACCTCTACGAGAAGTGCAAGGTGGCCATCGACATCCCCGTGAGCAATGGCTATTATGTTGACTTGAACATAGGACACCCCGTGACGCTGGAGGATGCCGGACGTATTCGCAAGCGCATGCAGGAAATCATCGATGCCGACTATGCCATACACCGCCATGAGACGACCACCGAGGAGGCCATACACATGTTCAGCATACTGCACACCTACTCAAAGGTGAAACTGCTGAAAGGCACGGGCTCCCTCTTCACGACGTTCTACGACATCGACGGCTATTACGACTATTTCTATGGTGCACTGCTCACCCACACCGCGCAGATATACCTCTTCGGACTGGAGAAATACTACGACGGCCTGCTGCTGCGCATACCGTCACGCGAGAATCCCCTCGAACTGGGCGAGATCATCATGCAGGACAAGATGTTCGGCATCTTCAAGGAGCACCACCGCTGGCAGGACATCCTGGGTATGCGCACCATCGGCGACCTCAACGAAGCCATCGACCAGGGACGCACCAACCTCCTTATACAGGTGTCGGAGGCCCTGCAGGAGAAGAAGATAGGCAAGATTGCCGACGAGATAGCCAACCGCAAGGGCATCCGCATGGTGCTCATAGCAGGCCCGTCGTCCAGCGGCAAGACCACTACCTGCAAGCGTCTCTCCGTGCAGTTGCTCACCAATGGCATCAAGCCCGTGCCCATCTCGCTCGACGACTATTTCCTCGACCGCGAACTGTCGCCACGCGATGCCTCCGGCGACTACGACTTCGAGAACCTGCACGCCCTGAACCTGCCGCTGCTCAACGAGCAGATCAACGCACTGTTCCGTGGTGAGGAGGTGGAACTGCCGCGCTACGACTTCCCCTCGGGCAAGAGCCTGAAGAGCGGCAGGTTCCTGCGCCTGCACGACGACGAGATACTGGTGGTGGAGGGCATCCACGCACTGAACCCCGAACTGATGGCCAGCGTGCCTCAGGAGCAGATCTATCGTGTCTATGCCTCGGCACTCACCACGCTGCTGCTCGACAACCACAACTATATCCCCACCACCGACAACCGCCTGCTGCGCCGTATCATACGCGACCGTAAGTACCGCGGCGTGTCGGCACAGGAAACCATACGACGCTGGCCGTCGGTGCGCAAGGGCGAGAACAAATGGATATTCCCCTATCAGGAGAACGCCGACCAGATGTTCAACACGGCCATGCTCTTCGAACTGGCCGTCATCAAGAGCCAGGCTGAACCTTTACTTGAACAGGTGCCGGAAAACATACCCGAGTATGCTGAGGCCTACCGGCTGCGTAAGTTCCTGAAATACATACGTCCTATACCCGAAGACCAGATTCCGCCCACCTCTCTCTTACGTGAATTCCTGGGGGGGTCGTCGTTCGAATATTGAGCATTTTTAACAAAAGAAAAGCGATTGCAGAGTAACGGAAATGAGATTATTTTCGTAACTTTGCAATCGTTTTTTTTATTGATAACTAAAGATAAATTGACTTATGATACAAACCGTAGTGAAGCGCGACGGACGCATCGTGGGCTTCAACGAGCAAAAGGTGATGGCCGCCATACGCAAGGCCATGATGACCACCGACAAGGGTGAGGACGAGCGGCTGCTCAATCAGATTACCGACCACGTGGCCCAGCGCGGACAGACGCAGATGACCGTGGAGGAGATCCAGGACATGGTGGAACTGGAACTGATGAAGTCCAGCCGCAAGGACGTGGCACAGAAATACATCGCCTACCGCAACCAGCGCAGCATAGCCCGCAAGGCCAAGACCCGCGACGTGTTCCTCGACATCGTCAACATCAAGAACAACGACATCACCCGCGAGAATGCCAACATGAACGCCGACACACCTGCCGGCATGATGATGAAGTTCGCATCCGAGACCACCAAGCCCTTTGTCGATGACTATCTCCTGTCGGCAGAGAGCCGCGAGGCCGTGGCACACAACTACCTGCATATCCACGACAAGGACTACTATCCCACCAAGTCGTTCACCTGCGTGCAGCATCCCCTCGACCATATCCTGAACTGCGGCTTCATTGCCGGCCATGGTGCCTCGCGCCCCGCCAAGCGCATCGAGACGGCCTCCGTGCTGGCATGCATCAGCCTGGAGTGTGCACAGAACGAGATGCACGGCGGTCAGGCCATCCCGGCCTTCGACTTCTACCTCGCTCCCTTCGTGCGCATGACCTACATCGAGGAACTGAAATACCTCGAGGATTTATACGGCGCGTCCGTGTCCGCTCCTGTCGGTGCGTCCGTGTCCGGCGGTTTTCCCGCCGGAAGCATTGACTTCGCCTCCCTCTATAACGAGCCCCTCATCGACTACCTCAAGCAGCCCCTCGACGGCCTCGCAGGCATAGACCGCATACGCCAGCATGCCATCAACAAGACCGTGGGCCGCGTCCATCAGGCCATGGAGGCTTTCATCCATAACATGAACACCATCCATTCGCGGGGCGGCAACCAGGTGGTCTTCTCCTCTATAAATTATGGTACGGACACCTCGGCCGAAGGTCGCTGCGTCATGCGCGAACTGCTGCTCTCCACCTACGAGGGCGTGGGTGGAGGCGAGACGGCCATCTTCCCCATCCAGATATGGAAGAAGAAACGCGGCGTGAACTACCTGCCAGAAGACCGTAACTTCGACCTCTACCAACTGGCCTGTAAGGTGACGGCACGCCGTTTCTTCCCTAACTTCCTGAACCTCGACGCCACGTTCAACCAATGCGACGAATGGCGTGCCGACGACCCCGAGCGTTATGTCCACGAGGTGGCCACCATGGGCTGCCGCACTCGCGTCTTCGAGAACCGCTTCGGCCCGAAGACCAGCATAGGCCGCGGCAACCTCTCGTTCTCCACCATCAACCTGGTGCGCATCGCACTGGAAGCCGCTTTCGACAGCCCCTCGTCCGCGTCTTCCTCCGCCCCTGTCGGTTCGTCCGTGTCCGGCGGTTTTCCCGCCGGAAAAAGCCCCCTCGACAAGGACCAGCGCATTGCCCGCTTCTTCGCCCGCCTAGACCAGATGCTCGAGGTCACGGCCAAGCAACTCGACGACCGCTTCCAGTTCCAGAAGACGGCCTTCACCCGTCAGTTCCCCCTGCTGATGAAAAGCCTGTGGATAGGCGGCGACAAACTGGCACCCACCGACACCGTCGAGAGCGTCATCAACCAGGGCACCCTTGGCATCGGCTTCATCGGACTGGCTGAATGTCTCGTCGCCCTCGTCGGCAAGCACCACGGCGAGAGCGAGGAGGCACAGGCACTGGGTCTGAAGATTATCACCTATATGCGCGACCGCGTCAACGAGTTCTGCGACCGCTACCATCATAACTACTCCGTGCTGGCCACGCCCGCCGAGGGTCTCGCAGGCCGTTTCACCAAGCGCGACCGTAAGGACTTCGGCAGCATACCGGGCATCACCGACCGCGACTACTACACCAACTCCAACCACGTGCCCGTCTATTACAAGTGCTCCGCACGCCATAAGGCCGAGGTGGAGGCTCCCTATCACGACCTCACCCGTGGCGGACATATCTTCTACGTGGAGATCGACGGCGACGCCACCCACAACCCGCAGGTCATCATGAGCGTGGTCGACATGATGGACCGCCTGAACATGGGCTATGGCTCGGTGAACCACAACCGCAACCGCTGCATGGACTGTGGCTACGAAAATGCGCAGCCCAACCTCAAGCAGTGTCCTAAGTGCGGCTCCACCAATATCGACCGTCTGCAGCGCATCACGGGTTACCTCGTCGGCACCACCGACCGCTGGAACAGTGGTAAACTGGCCGAACTCAACGACCGCGTCACCCATATCGACGACGGCGAACAGAAATTGTTTTTAAGTGAAGAGTGAAGAATTTTTGAATGAAGAGTGAAGAATGAAGAGTGAAGAATTTGCTACCGCCTTTAGTACCGTTGAAATTCATGTAATTCGTGGAGCGGTAGCAAATTCTTCACTCTTCACTCTTCACTTAAAGAGAAATAGGTGATTAGTGTATTGTCTATAGTCGAGGATACGATGGTGGACGGTCCGGGCTTCCGGACCTCCATCTATTGCGCCGGCTGTCAGCATCAGTGCCCGGGCTGTCATAACCCGCAGTCGTGGGACATCTCAGGCGGGCATCCCATGACCACCGAGGAGATCATGCGCATCATCGAGGCCGACCCCTATGCCAACGTCACCTTCACTGGCGGCGACCCGATGTACCAGCCCGAGGGCTTCGCCGAACTGGCACGGGCCATCAAGACGCGCACCGACAAGGACATCTGGTGCTATACCGGCTTCACCTTCGAACAACTGTTGGGTAATCCCCGTCAGCGTGCCCTCCTCGAACTTATCGACGTGCTGGTCGACGGCCCCTTCATCAAGTTCGAACGCGACGAGACCCTCCATTTCCGCGGCTCCCGCAACCAGCGCATCATCAACGTGCAGGCCTCACTCGCCCAACATACGGTCGTAGTATTGCAAAGATAGTTATTTTAAATCGCAAAATCACAAAAAACAATCCGTTTTATTACCTTCAAAAACTCTTTTCTGCTAAAATCACATAAAATTTAGCACTTTTTTATATAAAGCAGTGGTAATGCCGAGTTTTTTGACTACTTTTGCAAAGTGTAATAAGAACTGCGAACATGAGACGAACGGAAGTTGTAAATCAGATTAGCAAGGCGATTCGTAAGGTTGCCCCGACGGCGACGGCTATACTCTATGGTTCGGAAGCCCGTGGCGACGCCCGCAGCGACAGCGACATTGATGTGCTGATTCTGGTTGACGGCGACAAGCGCGACTTGAAACATGAGGCCAAACTGTCTGGGGAACTTTATGAAATAGAACTTACAACAGGAGTACTTATCAGTCCGATGATTATGCTTCGCAAGCAATGGGAGAACCGCCCGTTCAAAACGCCATTCTATGTAAATGTAATGAACGAAGGAATAAAAATATGAGTGAGACACTTGACGAACAGAGCCGAGCCGACTTGGTGAGATACAGGATTGAGCGGGCAGATGAAACCTTGATGGAAGCAAGCCTGCTGGCAAAGGAAGGCTATTACAATGCTGCTTTCAACCGTTTATATTATGCATGCTTCTACGCAGCATTGGCACTACTTGTGAAAAACGGCATCACGACTTCTACGCATGCTGGGGTAAAGACGATGCTCGGACTGCACTTCGTATCCAAAGGCTTGTTAGAGAAAGAACACGGCAAGACCTTCAGCCGCCTGTTTGAAATCCGGCATAGCGGCGACTATGACGATTTTGTGTATTGCGACAAGGAAATGACCGACGAATACACACCGCTGGCCAAAGCCTTCATTCAAAGGATTAAGGAAATTTTAGAAAAAAACAAGTAGTAAAAAACTCTTAGACTTAATAACAAGGAACAGAAAGTAACGAGATGTTTCGCTTTTAGTTTTGACCGTCCCAATTGGGATGGTCGTTTTGTTTTTTTATTGGCACTTTCCCGTATCGGGACAACGATTTTCAATCGTAATACGACACAAAATCGTCCGTTTTAGCCCCATCAAGAACTCTTTTCTGCTAAATTCACACAAAATTCAGCACTTTTTTATATAAATCGGTGGTTGTTTGAATTCTTTTATGTATTTTTGCAATCGGAATCGGGGAGAAATCCGGTTTCGATGATGCATTAGCTTTATTAACACTGACACTTAGGGGCACGACAGGAAAACTTATATAAACAAATTAGGAAAGCGAGGTGAATATGCCAGAGTATGAACACAACAGCCTTTATGCAAATCGCCCTAATCTGACGGTAGGGTTTCACGGATGCGACAAGTCTGTAGCGGAAAGGGCGAAACAGACAATGATGTTAAACGAAAGACATATTATTTTTGCATCCTAATAAAAGTACAGAATAATGTGTGGGGGCAATAGATGTATGTTCACCCATATCAGTTCTGTGTATTTGAAGATGAAATGCAAGATATTATAAAAACATATACTTATGCTTATTCAGGAGAAGAAATATAAGGATTATTTGTCACAGGACTATGAGCCTGTGGACGAGACCACGATGCCATTTCTTGTTGACATCCGTGCCATAAGGTCTTATGCAACACAGAGGGGGGTCAGCATAGTTTCTTTGTCCGATGAGGAGAAGCAACAGTTTATGATTCCTAATCCCAGCTACTGCAAGAAGCGTAGGCATGGCATAGCTGCCATATTCTGAGACAATATTTATTTGCTGTATTTTGCAGAAATGTATAACCACAATAATATAAAGACAATGACGTAGACAAAAGAACTGAAACAAGAAAAGACATATTGAGATAGAGTGTTTACTCTTACGAAACTGAGAAAAGGTGATGAGGATTTTTACAGAAAAGACATTAAAAGAATTCGCTGAGGCACATCCTGACGCGCTTCTTCCGCTCCAGATATGGGCAGATATTGTGAAAAACAGCCATTGGTCGTGTTATGCTGATGTGAAGCAGACCTTTAACAGTGTGGATGGAATAGGTAATCAGCGATATGTCTTTGACATTAAAGGAAATAGTTACCGCATAGTTGCCGTAATAAAGTTTACAATAGGTTTCGTCTATATCCGATTTGTGGGAACTCATAATGAATATAATAGAATAGACTGTTCAACAATATAATAAGAGGTATTATGACTAAGATAACAAACGAACAACAATATGAATGGGCCGTGGCCCGCGTGGAGCAGTTACTGCCTTTAGTGACCGACGAGACCCCTCGCTCTGACCCCAATAGCATTGAGTTGGAACTGCTGTCGAACCTTGTGGCCGACTACTCCGATGAGCACTACTCCATTGGGAAGCCATCCACGCTACACATCATTCACGAAATAATGGCAACTAACCATGTGGCTGAACCCGTGTTCTGATGGGCGTATAATTATTTATATTAACCACTAAATATATAGATAATATGACGTAAAAAAAAAACGAACAGAACTGAAAAAGACATATTGAGATAGAGTGTTTACTCTTACTGGCTGAAAGGATCCGAAAATCGCCAATTTGAAAGTCCTTAATCACAACCAAAGTAAGATGTGAATACTTACACCGTATAGGTGTGAGTTATTCCATTTGTGTTGTGATTAGGCGTTTGGCGATGCCTCGGGACCTGCAAATCGGAAATGACTTGCACCTATTTCTTATTGTACCAATCGCCAAA
>JAFSYY010000052.1 GCA_017455845.1 Prevotella sp.
GGTCCCTTCTCGCCCCTTTTGTTGAATAAGGTTCGCGAGGCTTTGGAGCGTGGCGAACAGGCCATCCTCTTCCAGAACCGTCGTGGCTATGCGCCGCTGATCGAGTGCAAGCAGTGCGGTTGGGTGCCCCATTGCCAGCATTGCGATGTCAGTCTCACGTTCCACCGCAACCTCAACCAACTCACCTGCCACTACTGCGGCTACGTCTATCAGGTGCCCACGGAGTGCCCCGCCTGTGGCTGTAAGGGTCTGCAGACACGTGGCTACGGCACGGAGAAGATCGAAGCCGAGGTGCGCGACATCTTCCCTGAGGCGCGTATTGCCCGTATGGATCTCGATACCACACGCAGCCGTAGTGCCTACGAGCGCATCATCAGCGACTTCTCCGCAGGGCGCACCAACCTGCTCATCGGCACGCAGATGATCTCCAAGGGCCTCGACTTCGACAAGGTCAGCGTCGTGGGCATCCTCAATGCCGACACCATGCTCAACTATCCCGACTTCCGTGCCTACGAGCATGCCTTCATGATGATGTCGCAGGTCAGTGGCCGTGCAGGGCGCAAGGGCAAGCGCGGCCTCGTCATTCTCCAGACCAAGAGCCCTGATCTGCCATTGGTCCAACAGGTAGTCCGCAACGACTATCCTGCTTTCTATCGTTCGTTGATAGCCGAGCGCCAGCAGTTCCACTATCCCCCTTATTTCAGGCTTATCTATGTCTATCTGAAGCACCGCACAGACAGTCTTGTCGAGACGGCCGGTATCGAGATGGGCAGTCGTCTGCGCCAGTGGTTCGGCGGCCGGGTTCTCGGCCCCGACAAACCGGGTGTCGCCAAGGTCAAGTCGCTCTCCATCCGCAAACTCGTATTGAAACTCGAACTCGGCCTGAACATGACCGATGTGCGCAAATACTTAGCGCTTGCCCAGCAGCAGATGCTGCAAGACAAGCGCTATTCCTCCCTACAGATCTACTACGACGTAGATCCGTTGTAAAGGTTTACAGGGTAATGGGTCCGTATCCCATGCAACTCGTGGTCGTGATGGCCGTCAGGAAGGCCGTGAGTGCGGCTACTACCACCTTCACCGCAATCTCAATCATTCGCTTCTTCATGATTCACCTCCTTTCGATTACGGCTCGGGCTCGGGCTCGGGGTTGAGGAACGCGTCGATCTTGTCGGCGGCAGCCTTCGTCCAACGGAAGGTGGAATCACCGTTGAGTTCCTTCTTGGTGAACTCACCCGTAGCCTGTGCCAAGAGGCGCACGGTCTTCACGGCGGGCTGGGTCTGCTTGGTGAAGTCAGGATCGCCCGTACCGTCAGGACCAGTAGTGGGCAGGTTACCCAGGCTGCAGTTCACCTTGAAACCCTCACGCAACTGGAGGCCGTTGGCTGAGACGGAGCACTTGAAGATGGCGAGGTCGTCGATCTTCACGGTGTTACCGTTGAGGCACTGCTCACGCGTACAACTGACGAAGTCGCGGAGGATGCCCTCGATGGTGCCCACGGAGAACGGGGTGTTGTGCTCGGCCATGTGCTTGGCCATGTCCTTGATGCTCAGGGTCTGCTTGTACTCCACACGGGCATAGTATTTGCCGTACTTCGGAGAATGCTGATCGTTGTTCACTGAAATGTTAAGTTCTAGCATAATGTTTAATTTTTGTGTTGGTGTTGTTTGAAATTTTAGTTTGTTAATTCTCTCTGTCTCTGGTCGTCTCTGGTCTGCGCACTACCTTTGATTTCCTTTGACAATGCAAAGATATATATTTTATTTTTGACTTGATACGTTATGATACATTATAAACAATTTTCATTCGTTATTCTCAAATATTTTTCGTATCTTTGCACCATCATAATAAAATATGTGCAAAATGGAAAAAACAATCAAAACCTATGGCCGTACAGAACTAGCCACCCACTATTTCCCATGGATGCGCCCGGATGCAGCCTGGCATAAACTCCGCTCCTGGCTTCGCATCAATCCGCGGCTGTCGCATTTCTACGACCTGCGCCGCCGATCCTTCACGCCCGCAGAAGTCTCGCTGATCTTCGCCGAATTGGGCGAACCTTGAATTAAAAGGCACTTTAGCCAAATTAAGTGGCACTTTTCGCGCGAAAAGTGCCACTTATTTTTCAATAAGTAATGAGTATTTTCTGAAAGTTGCCCCTATTCCGCCTCTGGGATGTCGCTCCAGCGCGTGGTGTAGCACGGGCTACGAAAATCATGCTTGATACTATCCTTAAACACACCAGCCTTACCTTTCCCGTTCTCCCGCGTATATTGCTGAGAACCCAGCACCACGGTCTCACTGCCATACAGACGGTTTACCTTGTCGATGGTCTCATCGAGACGTTTCAGTTTCTCGTGGCGCTCTGCGTCGTAGTCGATGAAATTAGTCTGTAGGGCACTCACAGGGCAGATGTCATACACCACCACGCCAGCCCTCTTGTAGTGATAGCCTTGGCGGAAGATGCGGCGCGTCGAGTGCAGCGCGGCCTCTACGACTTGTTGCGTGCTGTTAGTGGGGGTCAATAGCCGCTCTTCTGCCATGTTCCAGTATTGGGGCAGATCCTCACGGAAGTGGTTGGTGTCGATGAACACACTCACCACAGCAGCCGCCGTGCCCTGCTTACGCAGTTTCTCAGCACAACGGGCGGCGAAGTTAGAGATACTGGTGCGCAGGGTCTCGAAGTCCGTCACCATCCCCGGGAAAGAACGCGAGGTGCAGATGCTCTTTTTCTTCGTCATTTCCTCCATAGGGATGCAGTCCTCACCGTTCAGTTCCTTCCATGTGCGCAGGATCACCACATTATTAAATATCGCGCGCACCCACGAGACTGGTTTCTGGGCAAAGTCGAAGGCAGTCTTGATGCCCAATGCCTCCAGTCGTGCGTTGTATCGGCGCCCGATGCCCCATACCTCGCCAATCTCGTAGAGTGCGAGGGCTTTCTTGCGGCGCTCTTCGCTGTCAATGAGGCAGCAGTGACGGTATGCGGGATAGTGCTTGGCATAGTGTGAGGCCATCTTAGCCAGTGTCTTAGTGGAGGCAATGCCAATACTCACAGGCATACGCACGGCCTTCCAGACATAGGCGGCAAGGTCTTCGCCCCAGCGCTTTAAATCAAGGTTTTCCATACCGTGAAGGTCACAAAAACCTTCATCGATGCTATAGCGGTAGAATGTGGGTGCAGCCTTGCGCACGAGCGACATCACGCGGTCAGTGATCTCGCCGTAAAGTTCATAGTTTGAAGAAAAGACCGTCACGTCGGGATGCTCCTGACGCATCTTGAAGTAAGGTGTGCCAGCCTTGATGCCGAGGGCTTTGGCCTCGTTGGAGCGTGCCACGACGCAACCGTCGTTGTTGGAGAGCACAACCACGGGCTTGCCGTTGAGATCAGGTCTGAAGACCCTTTCGCACGACACGTAACAGTTATCACAATCTACTATGGCGTACATCTGTGCTTGGTAGTATCGCGGTGAACGGAGGTCACCACACCCTGGATGATCAGTTGGTCGTTGGCATCAACGATGATAGGAGGATAGGCTGGATTAGCGGGCATCAGCCGTAGATATCCCTGTTCACGGGTAGAGGTATCGAGGTATTTCACTACCTGCCCACCATTATGCCAGGCAGCGACGATGGCACCGTCGTGGGGCTCCTCCATGCGATCCACGAGACAGATATCACCATCCATGATGCCAGCACCTATCATCGAATCACCTTTGATCCTGAGGAAGTAGGATGCCTCGGGATGGTGCACAAACCGCTCGTTGATGTCCAGCGACTCGTGCGCATAGTCAGCAGCAGGACTCTCAAAACCTGCACTGCCCCCCTCATAGAGCGGTAGGCTCACCACTTTCCCAGCCTCCAAGCCGATAATCTCAGAGCCGTCTATCAGTTCTTTCTTCTTCATGCTGCAAAGATAAGAAAAAACCTCGAAAATAGCAAAAAATACTACACTGGATTCAGGATTCAAGGATTCATTTAGTAAATGCATTCAGCAAAAATTAGTTATAGAATAATATTAATTATATTATATATTATAA
>JAFSYY010000053.1 GCA_017455845.1 Prevotella sp.
AGTCGCCGTAGATCTCGTGGAGGTTCAGGCGGTGGTTGCCGCCGAGCAGGGTCTTCACAAATTCAATGTCCTGGCGCACCTCGTCGATGGTGCGTGCGCGGCCCGGGTAGTTGCCGGTGGTCTGGATGCCGCCGCTGAGTGCTTCGTTGCGCTCGAAGCCCACCACGTCGTCGGTCTGCCAGCAGTGCAGTGACAGTTGCTGCTTCTGTAGGAGGTCAAGTACTGCGTCGGTGTCGACGCCAATGGCTGCGTAGCGCTCTTTGGCTACGGCGTAAGCCTGTTCAATCAGATTTGCTTTCATTGTTGTTTGTTTTTAAAAAAAGAATATGTTTTAGTTTCGCGTTCGCTCTGCTATGATGGCCTCGCCAATCGTCTTGGCCATCTTGGCCGCTCCTTTGTCGTTGGGGTGTATCATGTCGCCGGTCATGTCGTTGGTGTCGGTGATGACGGGATGCAGGTCGATGACCTGTAGTTTATTGCGCTTGGCAATCTTCTGTATCGACGGGATGACACCGTTGACAATGACGGAGTCGGTGATGCCCCATTTGTCGCGGAAAGCCTTGACGGGTGTGCAGAGGTAGATGGCCGGCGGCCGTGTGCCCAGGGTCTTCAGCGTGTCGATCATGGCCTGGTAGTCCTGCTCGTACTGCTTCTGGTTCCACTGGTAGTCCTTCGAGTCGTTGGTGCCCAGTTTGATGACGACGATATGTGGCTGGAAGGCCTTGACATCGCGCCATGCCTGCTCCTGCATGTAGGGATGGTCGGAGGTGGACATCATGCAGCGGGCGCCCACGCCGTAGTTCTTTACGTGATAGTCCTTGCCCAGCAGCCGCTGCAGTTGTGCGGGGTAGGCCCGCTGCTCCTGCATGTCGATGCCCGAGCCGTGGGTGATGCTGTTGCCTATGCATGCCACGCGGACGGCATCCTGGCGGTGCGAGGGCAGTAGTCGGAGCCAGGTGGCGAGGTCGTCGAGCATCTGGTTGTGGTAGGCCCATGTGTCGCGGAAACCGAAGCCATGTCCGCCGGCGGGGTAGATATACATGGCACAGTCGTTGCCTGCGCGGCGCATGGCCGTATAGTATGGCATGGCGTTGGTGAGTACCGGCACTACGCGGTCGTCGCTGGCCGTGAGGATGATGGCCGGTGGTGTGAGATGGCTGCGCACGGCGTTATGGTTGGAGAACGCCTTCACCAGCCGTTCGTCCTTCTGGCCTTCGGCACCCAGGAAGTTTGCGCACGACCCCTTATGGCTGTCGCGCTCGTTCATCGAGATGACGGGATAGAAGAGGATGGAGAAGTTCGGCCGGCTGTCGAACTCACTGTGTGTGGACACCGTGGAGGCCAGGTGTCCGCCGGCTGAGAAGCCCATGATGCCGACGTCGTAGGGGTTGATGCCCCACACGGCGGCACTGTCGCGCACGGTGCGTATGGCCTGCTGTGCGTCGCCCATGGGTATGGTGCGGTCGCCGTTGGGCATGCGGTATGTCAGCACGAAGAAGGCGATGCCCTGTTCGTTGAACCATGTGACCCACTGGTGGCCCTCATGGTCGGTGGCCAGGTGTGAGTAGCCGCCGCCCGGGCAGTCTACGATGGCGCGTCCGCTGGAATGCTCCGGCAGGTAGGCCACCATGTTTGCCTTCCCGTCGGGGGTGATGTTGACGGTAAATTTCCGTGCCGTCTGTGCCCATGACGAGAGCACCGCCAGACACATCATGGCCACTACTGTTTGTCTTTTCATTTGTCTGTGTAGTTAAGGATGAAACTTTCGGCCACGGGCAGGAACCTGTCGTGGCCGCGTGCGTTCAGGTGGGCCGTATCGTTGCCCTTGCCGCCCTGGAAGTATATCTTGCGGAACTGCTCGCTCCTGACGAAGATGTTGCTGTTTCGGGCGGCGTCGAAGACGGGGATGCCATAACTGCCGCACACCTCCAGCATGGCGTCGACCACCTGCTGGCGTGTGCTGCCCGTGAAGTTGTCGCAGGCCCACGGTGTGAAGAAGAACAGGCGGGCATGGGGATAGCGCTCTATGAGGCCTTCGCACAGGATGGCAAGACGCTCTTTGAACGTGTCGATGCCGATGGAGTCGACGCGGCCGGGCGAGGCGTCGTTGTGGCCGGCCACCACCACCACGTAGTCGAGGTCGTCGCGCATCTCCTGGTAGCGTTTGTACATCGCGGTGCCCCACTGCTTCAGGTCTATCGCGATGCAGTTGCCGTTGCGCCCGTAGTTGTAGTATTCCATCTGGTGCTTCTTGGCAAACTTATAATGCCATGTGTTCTCTACCGGCTCGCGGTGGTTGCGCACGTAACTGTCGCCTATGATGCCTATCTTCTTGCCTTTCAGCGGGTTGGCGGCGGGTGTCACGTCGGCACTGTCGGGCTGGTGCTGGCCGGGCAGGTCGCTTGCTCTGCTGAATGATATGGCAGAGACAATCAATAAAACACTAAGCAGTAGTCGTCTCATTCTTCTTTCTTTTTATCACGAATTAGCGAATTAGCGAATCATGTTTCCTTTTCTTTTATCACGAATTAGCGAATTATTTGACCACTGCCAGGAACTTCTCGTAGGCAGCGTCCCACTGTGCCTTGTCCTGCGGCTCGTACTTCACCATCTCGATGCTGTTGGCAATGATGGCACGCATCTCCCAGATGTCCTTGACGAGGCCGGCGGCCTTGGCCTGCAGCATGATGTTGCCGATGGCGGTGCACTCTTGCGGGCCGGCAAGGACGGTGGCTCCCGTCGAGTTGGCGGTAAACTGGTTGAGGTATTTGTTCAGCGAGCCGCCGCCGATGATATGTAGTACGGGTATGGCGGCAGCCCCCGTGCCCGACGGTTTCCCCGTCGAGAGACAGAACTCCTGCAGCCATGAGAACACCTGCCTGTAGCGCAGGGCCAGGGAGTCGAAGATACAGCGGCATATCTCTGCCGGCGTCTCCGGCACGGGCTGGTTGGTGTCGCGGCAGTATTGCTGTATGGCGCCTATCATGCTCGACGGGGCTGCGAAGGCCGGGTCGTCGGGGTTGATGAGGCTGCGGAAGGCCTCCACCGTCATGGCTTGGCCTTGCAGTTCCGGGTGCGACAGTTTGCGCACCTCCTCCGGCCATTCCAGGCGGCAGCGCTCGTAGAGCCACATGCCGCAGATGTTCTTCAGGAAGCGTGTGGTGCCCTCTATGCCGCCCTCGTTGGTGAAGTTGCGCTCGTAGGACAGGTCGCTGATGATGGCGTCCTTCGTCTCGATGCCCATCAGCGACCATGTGCCGCTCGACAGGTAGGCGAAGTTTTCGTCCTTGGCGGGCACGGCAGCCACGGCAGAGCCGGTGTCGTGGCCGGCCACGGCGACGACGGGCACGGGGCCGAGGCCCGTGAGACGCTGCACCTCGTCGGTGAGAGAGCCGATGACGGTGCCCGGCTGCACCATGCGCCCGAACTTAGAGCGCGTGAGCCCTATGGAGGCCAGCAGGCGCTCGTCGAGTTGCTTGGTGCGCGGGTCGAGCAGTTGCGAGGTGGAGGCGATGGTATATTCACACACCATATTGTCTGTGAGCATCCACGACAGGGCATCGGGCACGAACAGAATCTTCGCGGCGTTCTTCAGCGCTGTGTTTCCCATTCCCGACGTGCCGTCGCCTATCCGTGGCCTTTCGCGTTGCATGGCGTAGAGTTGGAATATCGAGTTGAAGTTCATGAACTGTATGCCGGTGATATCATAGACCTCCTTGCGCGAGATGACGTGCTTCAGGTAGTCGTCCATGGCATCGAAGGTGATAGGGTCGCGATACGCACGCGGATTCCTTAATATAGCACCGTCGTCGCCGATGCATACGAAGTCCACGCCCCATGTGTCGATACCTATCGACGTGATCTCCAGGCCGCGCTTGGCCACCTCCTTCAGACCCTTGATAATCTCGAAGTACAGGGCATGTATGTCCCAGTAGTAGTGGCCTCCCTGCTCAATGAGGTTGTTGGGGAAGCGAGTCACCTCCTCCAGTTCAAAACGGCTGTCGGCCGTGTTTCCCTTACTGTCTATTGTACCAATAATTGTGCGTCCGCTGGTGGCTCCCAGGTCAACGGCAAAGAAATACTTCTTGTTTTCCATATTATCTTGAAATTGTTGTTAGTCGGTTGTCAATTGTTTCTTGAAATTGTTGTTAGTCGGTTGTCTGTTAGGAAACGGACTGCTTCCGTTTTTTTCGCTTGCAAAGTTATAATGAAAAAGTCATTATGGACATCACAATTTGATATTTAGACTAAGTTTTTTGGATTTTCGTGCCTGCAACGTTGTTTTTCGTCAAGAAATAATTTTGTCGTTCGCTCACTTATTTGTAACTTTGCGCCCGAATTGCGGAATGAGCGTCTCGAACCTCGTACCTCGAAAGAAACTAAAACAAAATACAAATGACACTGACAGTTTTTATTATTGCGGTTTTCGTAGTGGGTTATCTCTGCATAGCCCTGGAGAGTGTGTTGGAAGTCAACAAGGCGGCCATAGCCCTGCTGATGTGTGTGGTATGCTGGACGCTGCTGATGCTCGGCGTGCAGGCCTTCTTCCCCGAGGTGCCCAATGGTGCGGCCTTTGTATGCGACCGCATACAGCATCACCTGGGCGATGCCGGCGAGACGCTGTTCTTCCTCATGGGCGCTATGACCATCGTGGAGATTGTCGACTCCAACGGCGGCTTCAACTTCGTGCGCGACGCCATCAAGACGCGCTCCAAGCGCAAACTCATGTGGCGCGTGGCCTTTATGACCTTCTTCCTCTCCGCCATCCTCGACAACCTCACCACCTCTATCGTGATGATCATGGTGCTGCGCAAACTGGTGCAGAGCCGCGAGGAGCGGCTTATCTATGCCGGACTGATCATCATCGCGGCCAACAGCGGCGGAGCCTTCTCGCCCATTGGCGACGTGACCACCATCATGCTCTGGATCAAGGGCGTCATCACCACGCAGGGCGTGCTCACCGAGATCTTTATTCCCTCACTGGTGTCGATGGTCATACCAGCCCTGATCCTCAGCCTGTCGCTGAAAGGAAAGTTTGATAAGGAGCAGAACCTGAAGGTGACCGAGGTGACCACGTTTACCAAGGCACAGCGCAACATCATCTTCTGGCTCGGCGTGGGCGGACTGGTGTTCGTGCCCATCTTCAAGACGCTCACCCACCTGCCGCCGTTCATGGGCATCCTCCTGGTGCTGGGCGTGCTGTGGACGGTGACCGAGGTGTTCCATCGCATGCGCCGCACCAGCGAGGACGACACCATGGCCAAGCGCGTGTCCGACCTGCTCTCAAAGATCGACCTCTCTACCATCATGTTCTTCCTCGGCATCCTCATGGCCGTGGCCGTGCTGCAGGAGATAGGCGTGCTCACCGCCATGGGCGAGGGCCTTAACGAGGCGTTCGCCGGCAACTACTACCTGATCAACGGCATCATCGGCGTGCTGTCGTCTATCGTCGACAATGTGCCGCTGGTGGCAGGATGCATGGGCATGTATCCCGTGTCGGAGGTGGCAGGCGATGCCATGGGCGTCGACGGCATCTTCTGGCAACTGCTGGCCTACTGTGCCGGCGTGGGTGGCTCCATGCTGATCATCGGCTCCGCCGCCGGCGTGGTGGTGATGGGCCTGGAGAAGATCTCCTTCGGCTGGTATCTGAAGAAGATGACGTGGATAGCCTTCGCCGGCTACCTCGCCGGCATAGGCTGCTACTGGGTGGAGAAACTGATCTATTGACTTATTTGTTTTTGATAAGACGCGTGGCGTTCCAAAAGGGATGAAACCGACCTAGTTCGCGGCTTATTTTGTATTCCGGCCGAATACAAACTGTATTCCGGCTGTATACAAAAAGTATTCCGGCCGAATACAAACTGTATTCAGGCTGAATACAAGTTGTATACAGCCGGAATACGTGTTGTATACAGTTTCGATATTCCGGCGGCTTTGCTATTAGACAATATTTTGTTCCATTCCTGAATATTTCTTCGATATTTTTTTGCTGTTACAATAATAATGTGTAACTTTGCACGAAAAAAGGAAGGAGGAAAAGAATCATGTTAGGAGTTTATTCACCACGAGAACCCATCACACCGGAGTTCTCACGAGAAATCAGGGCTGCCCTTCGCCGTGCAATGACAGGAAACCTCAATGAGCGAGAAAAGGAAGCACGTCGCAGACTGAAAGAAAGTGAAAAATACTGGACTGCCGTATGGGAAACGGAATAGCATCGTTAAAAAGCGAACTTCATATAGGGATATTAAGAGATTTCCAAGCACTTAACTCTTTCTCTTCGGGAGTCGAGGATATGGACAATTTCATTCGTGGTGATTTTCGTCTTAGCGTCGAAAATCATTTTTGCCAAGCATACTTTGTTAAGTATAACGATGAGTTGGTGGCAGTTTTTGCTTTAAGTTTCGACTCTCTTGATTTAGATACAGATGATAAAGAAGAACTACAGACAGGCATCTCCATGACAGGTACACCTGATGTGGACTGGAATTATGAAGACACATTCTATGCAAAGCCACGTTACCCGGCAATGGATATTGCATATTTGGCTGTCCAACAAAAATGGAGGGGTAAGCATATCGGAGATTTTCTTATTCAGCAGATTGCAGATTTAGCCAGAAAACAGACACTTGCCGGATGCCAGTTCCTCACAGTGGAGGCTCTTGCTACAAACGAGTATAGTGCAGTAGGCTTCTATGAGCGATGCGGTTTCACGGCCAATGAAGTGAAGAAACCATACAAAGACACACTGAGAATGTTTAAAACGCTCTTTGAAAAAGAAAAAACATTCGAAGACGAGGATTCATTGTGAGGCCATTACAGATTAGATACAAAACAATCAACATTATTAACTCAATAAAACTATTTTAATTATGAGAAAAACATTATTTACTAAACTGATGCTCCTCATGGCCGTAGTGCTCGTGGGAGCAGGAACGGCGTGGGCAGTTAACCTTTAAGGCCATTGCTCATAGAATTAATGTTTTTTTCTTCGATAATATTTTGCCGTTACATAAATAATGTGTACCTTTGCATAATAATTTAGTATTGAACTTAACAATAGAAAATAACAAAACTTATGGCTATGACAGGTGCGATAAAACAATCACAGCAGTTTAATGAGATGGCGGCTTTAAGGGAATTCCAGGTAGAGACATCTTGGGAAATGTCAGACGCTTCCATTGCTGCCATTCCAAACACCATTGACGAAGTCAAGAAACAGATACATGTCAGTGAAAGACAGATAGAGGAAGGGCGATTTGTGACATCTGATGAGGCTATTGCCCACTTTTACCAGTTGTAGGTATGGAAGTTGTATTGTCTGAAAACGCCATGTTCATGGCAGACTGCATCTTGTCAGACTCCCGAAGCCTCTTTGGCGAAAAAGCATTTCGGAAAATGCTGGAAAGAATCGCGACTGCATTGAAAAATATAGAATGGTCTGCAAGATACGGCTCATTTGAGCCTGCTTTAGCCGATGAAGAGGGAGAATACCGATTTCCCCGATAATATGCGCATTTTTATTTGAACCAAATACAGAACAATCAACATTATTAACTCAATAAAACTATTTCAATTATGAGAAAAACATTATTTACTAAACTGATGCTCCTCATGGCAGTAGTGCTCGTGGGAGCAGGAACGGTGTGGGCGGATGAGACCAGCACGCTGACGTTCACTGCCATTTGTGGCGGTAGCGGCACTGCCGATGACGGTGCAGCATGGACTGTCACTTCCGATGGTGAAGAGTCAAACTTTGACAGCACCAAAGGCATTCACTATGGCACAAATTCAAAGGATGTACAGTATATCAAGTTGTCAACTTCCGACATTGACGGCACCATCACGAAAGTTGTGGTCAATGCCAGTACAGCTTCAGGTGTCTCAGCTACAGTTGGTGTCACCGTGGGCGGCAACGCTTTCGGTGGTGACGCTAAGACCTTGTCAACTTCTGCTGCCGATTACACATTTGAAGGCTCAGCAGAAGGTGAGATAATAGTAACTGTCACAAAGCCTTCATCAGCGGCAAAGGCAATATACGTGAAGAGCGTGGCAGTGACTTATACCACTGGCGGTGGCGATCTTGAGGACAGCGACTTCGCCCTTACAGACGCTCCTGTTGCCCTGACCTTCGACCTCTACAACAACTCTACTGCACAGACCATCAGCTACAACACCTCCGGCAAAGGAGAGGTGACCGTGGACGGGCAGGGATATGTGTCGGCCAGTGTCGATGAAGAAAACCAGACCATTACCGTCACTCCGCTGGCCAAGACCAACGGTGAGGTGGAAATCACCGTGAGCCAGGCCGCTGACGAAGACTACAAGGCCGGCTCTGCTACGTTCACCGTTACAATTGATGATACGACTCCTATTCCCACACATACCGTTACTTTCTCGGTTAATGGAACAACAACCACTCAAGACTTCGAAGAAGGCGCGGCTATTACATTCCCTGCAAATCCAACAAATGTGGAAGACAAGACTTTCGTAGGTTGGGTGACAGAAGAAATTACTGGAACAACGGATGAAGAGCCAGAATTTGTCACCGCTGCTACGATGGGCACTGAGGCAATGACCTTCTATGCCGTATTTGCTGACAAAACTCCAGGCACTCAGACAACCGTAACGGACGTGTTGACAAGCGAGATTACTGGTGGAAATAGTAGTTATAGTGATTGGTCTGGAAAGACTGTAACTTCTGTTGCTGTCTATGCTGGAAATAGCGCAGTAGCAAGCGGCTCAAATGTAGTCAATAAGGGTGCAATTCAATTGCGTACAACTAACAGCAACAGTGGCATTATCTCCACCACCTCGGGCGGTACGCTGAAGTCGGTGACCGTGACGTGGACTGGGGATCAATCAAGGACGCTGGATATTTATGGTAGCAATACTGCTTATGAAAATGCAAGTGACCTTTATAACAGTAATAAGCAGGGAACAAAGTTGGGCAGTATCGTCAAAAATGAAAGCACATCGTTGACAGTCACTGGTAACTACGCATACGTCGGTATCCGCTCAAACAATCAAGCCCTGTACCTTGACAATATCTCTATCGAATGGACTACTGGCACCCCCGATACTTATTCAGCATACTGCACTACCGTTGTTGCCGCCGCTGTAGAAAAACCAGTGATAACAGTTGCTGAGAACCCGTTCTTCTTCTCAACGACGGCTACTATAGCCTGTGCCACAGAAGGGGCTTCCATCAAGTATAGTTTTGACGGTGAGACTTGGAACGACTATTCTGAGGCTCTGACCATTACTGAGACCAAAACCATCTATGCTAAGGCTATAAAGGACAATGATGAGAGCACTGTTGCACAAGTAACCGCTACTAAGACCCTGGCCACACCTACTGTTACCATCAACGCAACCGGCATCACTAACACTAACGTTTATGAAGGCACAGCCGCTGGCAGCCTCTCCGCTACCATTACCTACAGCGACGAAGCCATTGAGGGTGCTAATGTGACTTGGAGCGGCAACAACGACGAGGTGGCTACCATTGATCCTTCCACAGGTGCTGTGACGCTGGTTGCCGCCGGTGAGGTGACCTTTACTGCCACCTACGCAGGCGACGAGACCAACTACAAGGGCAACAGTGCCACCTACACGCTGACCGTTACCAACAGCGACCCCAACGCCAATGACGGTTCTGCAGAAAAGCCCTACACCGTGGCAGAGGCCATCGCTTATATCAACACATTGAGCGGCACTTCGGCTAACGAGGTTTACGTAAGCGGTATCATTTCTCAGGTTGACAGTTACAACTCAAATTACTCTTCTATCACTTACTGGATTTCAGACGATGGCACAACCACAGGCCAGATGGAGGTCTATAGTGGAAAGGGGCTGGATGATGCAGACTTCTCTTCAAAAGATGACCTTCAGGTTGGCGACATCGTGACGGTGAAGGGTTACGTGAAGATGTACACTTCTGGAAATAATTCTACTCCAGAGTTTGACAAGAACAACCAACTGGTTAGCTTCCAGCGTCCTGTCGTCACCACTCCCAGCATCACCTTAAGCGAGAACTCAATTGAGGCTACTGCTGCAGAGACAGACGGAACTATCATCGTGACTTACAACAACCTTACAGATGTTGTGGCAGAGGTGCAGTTCTTTGCTGAAGATGGTACAACTTCCGCCAACTACGACTGGATTACAGCCGACATCAACGGTGATAATAATGTTGAATATCTGATTGACACCAACGACGGTGCTGCCCGTACTGCCTACATGAAGGTCTATGCAGTTGGTAACGAGGGCGAGGCTACCTCCGACCTGATTACCATCACTCAGGCAGCCCCTGTTACGGGTAATCAGTATGCACTCTTCACAGGCGACCTCGTTGAAGGTGACTATATCATCTATTATAATGGTAATGCCATGAATACTACCGTTACATCAGATCGTCTGCAGTATGCAGAAGTTACTCCTACTGATGATGTCATCACTACTGACGATGCTGCTATCGTCTGGCATATTGCCAAGAGCGGTGACTATTGGACAATTTACAATGCCGATGCTGATGCATACGCTGCTGGTACTGGCGCCAAAAACAAGGCACAGATGTTAGAAGACGGCACAGACGACAAGGCTTTGTGGACTGTGTCTGGAGGAGATGAAACATACGAATTTGTCAATAAGGCTAATGCCGCTAATGAAGTTAATTCTAATCTCAGAAATAATGGAACATACGGCTTTGCTTGCTATGCAACAAGCACTGGTGGTGCTTTGTCGCTCTATAAGAAAGTAGAAGAGAGCGTCACCATTACCGCTGCCGGCTATGCTACCTACTGCTCAGAGAATGCGCTCGATTTCTCCGCCGTGGAGGGTCTGACCGCCTATACGGCTACCATTGCCAACAATCAGGTGAACTTCACAAAGGTTGAGAAGGTTCCTGCCCACGAGGGTGTGCTGCTGAAGGGTGCTGAGGATACATACACTGTTCCCGTCATTGCTTCTGCCACGGCTATCGAAAACGATTTCATCGGCGTGACCGAAGGGAAGACTATTGATACTGATCCTGACAATGGCATCTTCGTTCTGAGGAATGAGGCACAAGGCGTTGGCTTCTACAAGACCACTGGTACATCCTTCACTCTGAGTGCTCACTCTGCTTATCTGCCTGCACTGGCCGGCAACGGTGCCCGCTCGTTCATCGGCCTTGACGATGTTACCTCAGTTAAGGGTATTACTGCTGAGACGATGCAGAACGGCGAGGTGTACAACCTGCAGGGCCAGCGCGTGATGAAGGCTCAGAAGGGCCTGTACATCATGAATGGCAAGAAAGTGATCAAGTAACATTAATGAAAAATTCATGTTCAATTCATGATAATTCATGTTTAACAAAAAAAGACAAGACAATGAAAAAGATATATCAAAGCCCCGAGACCCTGCTGATGACCATAGCCACCCAGCAGATGATTGCAGCCTCCGAACTGATTAAAGACAATCAGCAAGACCTTAGCAACGCTCCCGAGACAACTGAGACCAGCGGCAACCTCTCGCGCCGCTCTGTCTGGGACGACGAGGAAGAGGAAGAAGAGTGGTAAATATAACCACGAATTTCACGAATTACACGAATTCTGCATTGCATGATACTCAGCAGTAAGGATATTCGTGTAATTCGTGGTTAAGTGTTATACCATGTAATCCGTTAAATCCGTGTAATCTGTGGTTGAATTTTATTCGTGTAATTAGTTTAATTAGTGCAATTCGTGGTTAAGAGATCTATTATCCATAGCCTCCTGTTGCTGTCGGTGATAGTCATTGCCGGTCTGCTCCTTATCTTCGAGAGCGATATGCTCTGGAAGATAGAGGAGCAGAACCTGTTTCTATGGCAGTGGCTCTTTTTCAAGGAACAGATGGTGGTGCCCGGAGGGATGCTGACGTGGCTGGGCACGCTGTTCACACAGTATCTCTACCATCCCTGGCTGGGCGTGCTGATGCTTGGCGCGTGGTGGCTGTTGCTGTCGTGGCTCATCGTGCGTGTCTTCCGTCTCAGCGGCTGGTGGTGCCTGCTGGCCGTGGTGCCCGTGCTCTTTATCCTTGTCACCATCGTAGACATGGGCTATTGGGTGTATTTCCTTAAACTGCGCGGTCATGTCTTCGTCACCACCATCGGCACCACGGCTGTGGTGGCGTTGTTGTGGGGCTTCCGTGCTTTAAATGAGAAAGGAGAAATGAGGAATGAGAAATATAAATGTTTAAATGAGAAATGCCGTGCGGATGAGGGTGGTGCGCAGCCTCATAAAGGCCGTAACAACGCGCAGCCTCATTCCTTCATTTCTCATTTACATTTCTCATTTCTCATTCCTCATTCCTCATTTATATATGTTTTCCTCGTCTGCGCCATAGGCTATCCGCTGATGGGTATCTATGCGCTGGGAGCCGCACTGGTGATGGCGGTATGGGTGTGGCGGCTGCCTCATGCAGAGGGCACAGGAGCCAGTGGCAAGGCCCGGCGCGGCAGGGCACTGCTGACGAGCGTCGTGGCCGTGGCATCGGTCATCATCGTGCCGCTGGTGTGCTACCGCTACCTCTATTACCAGATCAATATAGTAAATATCTATTTTGCCGAACTGCCCCTCTTCTTTCTCCAGGAGGAGTACCATATCTACTATCTGCCCTATTATCTGCTGCTGGCGTTCTTTGTCGGCATGGCCGCGCGGCCTCATTCCTTCATTTCTCATTTACATTTCTCATTTCTCATTCCTCATTTCTCATTTATCCTGGCCGCCCTCTTCGCCGCCTATTTCTGGTATCGTGATGAGAACTACCACCATGAACTGGCGATGCAGCGATGCATAGAGCGGCTCGACTGGGAAGGCGTGGTGCGCGAGGCAGCGATGCAGGAGGACGAGCCCACACGTGCTATCGTGGTGATGAGGAATATCGCCCTGGCACGGCTGGGCCGGCAGGGCGACGAGATGTACCGCTATAAGAACGGCTCGAAACAGAGCAATGCCCCCTTCTTCGTGCCTATGATGATGGTCACAGGGCCGCTGACCTACTATCACTACGGCCTGCCCAACTGCTGCAACCGCCTCTGCACGGAGATGGGCGTGGAGTTTGAATGGCGCGTGGAGCATCTGAAATATATGCTGCGCTGTGCCGTGCTCAACGGTGAGCGACCGCTGGCACGCAAATACAGGGACATCCTCAAGCAGACCACCTATTACGGCGAGTGGGCGGAGAAGACTTATAGCCTGCTGGACCGCCCCGACGACATGGCCAACGACAGCGAGATGGGCTTTATCACGCACATGATGCACTATGACAACTACCTGACCACCGACCAGGGCTATACGGAACAGTTTGTCATGCACCAACTGACGAAGTCTACCTACGCCGGCGATCCCGTGTTCACCGAGCAGGCCCTGCTGGCATCGCTCTGGACCAGAGACACCAGGGCGTTCTGGCATCACTTAGCCAACTACGTGCGCCTGCATCCCGACAGACAGCCGCCCATCCACGTCCAGGAGGCTGCCATCCTCTTCGGCGACCTGGAGGAGCGCCCCGGCATGGACTCGTGGCCCTTCGACGACAGCGTGCGCGAGTCCTATGGCCGCTTCTGCGAGATAACGCCTCAGTACGACGGCGGCGAGGTGGACGTATTGCGCAAGGTGCTGTATCCCCTCTTTGGCAAGACCTACTATTACGACTACTACCTGATGAGCGACCTGCCACAGTATTGAACAAAATAGAAAAAAGGATGGTGCAGTTTTTCGAAGAATGTTGAATTGGAAAAACAAACACGGCGTATGGGGAAGCGTTTATTATTTGTTATTGGTTATTCATTATTTAGCGTAGTGCTCTCTTTTAGTGTAGCGCTATTAGTGTCCTGCGGACCGAAACTGCCGACGGACTACGACGAGGCAGACAGTCTGCCGAAGATATATCCCGACTATACCGACGTGACCATTCCCGTCAATATAGCCCCGCTGACCTTTGTGCTCGACGAGGAGGCCGACGAGATGATAGCCCGCTATAGCGTAGGCAGCGCGGAGATTGTATGCACCGAGAAGATGCAGCCCGACATCGACGACTGGCGCAGTCTGGTGCAGGCCGCCATGACAGCGGACGGCGGGCAGGCCAAGGCCGGCGGCGACATCCAGGCCGATGTCTATGCCCGCCACGGTGACCGCTGGCTGCACTACCGCCCGTTCCAGATCCATGTGTCGCCCGACAGCATCGACCCGTGGATGAGTTACCGACTCATACCGCCCTCGTTCATCAGTTATGAGGCCCTGACCATCAGTCAGCGTTGCCTGGAGGACTACGACGAGCGCGTCGTCTATGACAACATGCTCTGCGGACTGGAGAAAGACGGCCAGTGCATCAACTGCCACAGTTACCAGCAGTATAACCCCGAGCGCATGCAGTTTCATGCCCGTCAGAGCCACGGCGGCACCGTCATTGCCTACGACGGCATCCTGCGTAAGATCAACATGAAGCACGACAGCATCCTCTCTGCCGGCGTCTATCCCGCCTGGCATCCGTGGCTCAGATACATTGTCTATAGCAGCGACAATACCGTGCAGAGTTTCCACACCACCGACAAGAATAAGATCGAGGTCTACGACACTGCCAGCGACCTCATTGCCTACGACATTGACCGCGGCGAGGTGATGAATATAGAGAACGACCCCGACGAGATGGAGGTGTTCCCTGCCTGGGCTCCCGACGGCCGCACGCTCTACTATTGCAGTGCCCATTTCGTACGCAACGACTCTATCAAGAATGTCAGCGTCGACGTGGCCAGCCGCGTCGACACCCTGCGCTACTGCCTCTACCGCAAGTCGTTCGACCCCGAGACGAAACAGTTCGGCCCGCGAGAACTAGTCTCTCTACTCTCACCTCTTCCTATTCCCGAGGAAGACTCCGACCTCTCACCTCTGACCTCTCACCTCTCCATAGCCCTGCCTCGCGTGTCGCCCGACGGCCGTTACCTGCTCTTCTCCGCTGCCGACCATGGCTATTTCCATATCTGGCATCATGATGCGGACCTCTGGATAGTTGATTTGTCGAGGTGCGAGGTGCGAGGTACGAGGTACGAGGATAGTTTAAGCGCAGAAGGCAATCTCGTACCTCGAACCTCGCACCTCGTACCTCGAAACGTACCTCGAACCTCGCACCTCGTACCTCGAAGAATAGACGAAGTCAACAGCGATGACACGGAGAGTTATCACTCATGGTCGAGCAACAGCCGCTGGATCGTGTTCAGCAGCAGGCGCAACGACGGGGTGTTCACCCGCCCGTTCTTTGCACACATCGATGACAACGGACA
>JAFSYY010000054.1 GCA_017455845.1 Prevotella sp.
GACCGACGGCGAGAATGTGCCCGACTGGTTGGAACTGCAGGCTAACGACTACTACTATACGGCCAACATCACCCTGCACCCCACCCCCGACCAATCCATCTCCCGATACAACTTCTTCACCTTGGCACAGCGCAGCTACAATGCCGACGAGGTGATGTTGCGCGAGTTGACCAGTGTTGCCAACTTCCTCTATGTCGGGGCCGAAGGACACATCGTATATAAGATTGACGGAGAGGATGCAACGGGCGACCTCACCTTAGACAACACCGAGGCCATAGAGCAATTGCTGAGCACCATTGAGAGTAACGGCTACTACCAAGACGTCGTAGATGAGAACAGCCCTAACGACCCACGGCATAAGCCACTTATCAGTCCGCTCCATCTGCCCAGGGCCGTGTTCGAGGTCAACGACGACTTCTACGAGGGTGCCAACATCACGCTGAAGTGTGGAGAAGACGTCATACAGACACTCAACGGCTACAAAGGCAAGTTCTTCTTCCAGCCGCCTTCCGACGGTAAGACATACTTAGTAGAGGTCTATTTCCCTGGCTACGGCCGCCGCTACACCAACACCTTCAAAAGTTATGACCTCTCGAACCTCTATCACTTCAACACGGTGGTAGTCAGCAATACAAACAACGCCCCGGTTAAGCTCAAATTCACCAAGGACGGCCAGCCTGTCACAATACCCTTTGGACAGGTAACTGGAACATACGGACGGTGGTCAAGGGAGACGTATACCTATTATACTACGACCTATCACGATAACTATCTTAAGGGCATCGTCCGCATGGACAACCCCGCTAACTGCTATCTCTCCCTTGGCGACGAGACCATCCGCCTCTCACTTCAGGATTACATTTCCCCCTTGAAGCCTGACGTCGTTCCTGAACTGTGGTATTCAGGTTATGCCATCACCAATGGAATGACAATAGACGTCTACAACCATCTTTATTCGGGCGTATTAGGGGACCAATGGAGAAATTATATTGCAAACGAAAAGCAGATCTGGTGGGATGACTTGTCAGCCGCCAACACACAGGTTACCGTTGTCAACAGCGAAGGCGAGCCTATCACCGACGCCACGCTCCACTATGCCTGTGTAGATGGCGATATGGCATGTCAGGACACCAAGGGAACAGCGACCTACGAAAGCAACTTCGGCTACTATCAAGTCAGCACCGACCCCTACCAGTATGCCGAGCTCATCGAGGTAGTACCGACGCCCGGCTCTGGCTACGAGCCAGTGCTCACCACGATGTATCTGTGGAACTACGACTACAATAGCAGGGAGAACAAGGGCAAGCAACGCCGCCACACCATCGTGCTCCAAAAGCAGGATAACCAGATCAACAACCTGGTGCTCGAGACTTTCAAGCGCGAAGGCAATCTGAAAGACAACAAGATGGACGTGGCCATCAATTTGGACGACCTGCTCTCTATTGGCAACGGCGCGACGCTCAATTACTCGCAGACGGCCGACTATGAGAATGCCATCAAGCACTTGCCAGACCCGAAGTTCGGCTCCGATGGCTGGACGGGCACCAAATATGCCCACGTCATCGGCTGTATGCCTTATCAGACCGTTCCCGATCTGACGTTAGCCACCGCCGACGGTTCATGGAGCCTGCAACCCACCCAGAAGTTGCTCACTACCGACAACTTCCCCTTCAGCACCAACTACTGCCTGTTCGATTTCGACCTGACCGACAAGATAGCCCCGTACACCACCGTTCAGCCCGTGATGAAGAACGGCACGGAGACAGTGGCCACCCTGCCCTCGCTGCGCAACCAGACCGTCGACCTGATGGCACTGAACGAAGCTAACAAAATTGAAATGGAGCCAGGTGGCATAGACCTCACCAAAGTTGACGACCAGGCTTCGGCAAACGGTGTCAACATGAAAGACTCGGGCAAGGCATTCGACAACTTCAACTTCCAGATGCCGCCTGTGCTGCCCTTCACGGTGAGCATCGAGCGCAACGGCGACTACTTCACGGTGCGTGCCGTCTACGAAAAGAACTTCATTCCTGGCGGAAAGGTGATGGATGCCATCGACAAACTGGAGGACCTGCAGTACTTCGACGAGCAGTACCAGGCTTGCATGGACGCCGTGAACTCTGCCCAGCCTGCCGATGACGACTTCTTCGATGACATTCCCCGCTGGCCCTCGGCCTTCTGTGGCATCAAGGCCTATCTCAGTGGCATTGGTTACTACAACCACGAGACGGAAAATATTGAAATCAACTTCCTCGAAGGCGGTCTTACCTTTGAAGCCTCTGCACAGGCACAGGCCAACCTCAGTTTCGGCATTGGCGGCTTCGGCATGTCCATCGACGCAAAGATGGCCATGACCATGGGCCTCGTCAATACCGCTGCCGAGATGGGCAATGTGTCACGCAAGGCAACGCAGATCGACTTCGTGTTCGACTTCCAAACGCGCCTGAAGGTGTGTGCATGGGCGTATGCTGGTATCGACATCTGGATTGCCAAGGCTGTGGTAGGTGTGCGCGGAGGCGCCTGCATCGACCTGCATCACCGCGCCTACGTGCGCAAGGGACTGGCGGGCATGAAGACCACTCTCCAGGCCCAGATGGAGGCTTTTGCCGAGGTACGCTTCCTCTTCTTCAAGAAAAAGAAGTCGTGGTCGCTGCTCAGAGCCAAAAAGGAATACTTAGTGCCCAACAACCCATCGAACCCCTTCCACCCAGACAACGACGAACCCATCTTCTCTTCATCCCGCCAGAACGTGACGAAGAACTATAAGAAGTTGAAGCGGAAGGTCATTGCCGACTTAGGCACGCCTATTATAAGTAATGTGAGCGGCATGGCACGGCCCACCTATCTGATAGGCGGCACATCGTTGCTGTTCAACAATCTGAATACACCCAGCGACTACAACGACGACCGCCTGCAGGTGTTCGCCGGCAACAAAAAGAATGATCTTGTCAGCACAGGCATCGACGCCCCAATGTACGACTTCTCCGCTGCCCACAACAATTACTTTGAACTGGTCACCTTCGAGCAGTTGGCAAATCCCGTCGATGGTAATGCCATCGATGCCATGACGGAGACCGACCAGACCAAGACAGTCAGCGAAAACAGCCGCATCCATGTCGCTTGGCGTACGTATGAAGCCTATGACAGCAACACGCCAACCTTGGGCGACTGGTATACAGAGCAGACCTCCGACGCATCCGATAATATTGCTTGCGTGAATCCCATCACAGCGGTAGCAGCCCCTAATGGCCTTCTCTACGACGCTACCAAGGGTGCTGTGGTATGGCAACAGGGTGTGCCCAAATTCAATGACGAAGGCAACCGCTACATTGACGGCAGCCTAATGCTTAAACGCTATACCTACGGAAGGGAAGAGGCGACGTATGCGCCAAGAATGTTGACCACAGAGCCTATAGAAATCAAGCGCCTAAACCGCCGTAACGTGCCTGCCGACTATCAGATGGCCTTCAAGGACGACAGCGTGCTGGTAATGATGGCGCTCCAGCAGGATGTGGACAACCAGAACAAGAGCACATCGCTGGTATTCGTCAGCGTGTCGCCCGACGACAAGGTGCGCGAGCGCTACACCATGATTGAAGGCACGAAGCCGCAGATGGTCAACGTGAACAATGCCATCCTCGTGGCCTACCTCCAGCAAAACCAGGACGGGCGCGACCTCGTGCTCAACACGGTGAACATGAAGGGTGAAACAACAGGAAAAGTCACCGGACCCTTAGGCATGAACCGCCGCATGGTGAACGACTATAAACTGCTGGTAGAAGCGGGCGATGCCAGCCTGTCTACCATTGCCTTGCTGTGGAGCCAGAGCGATGAGGAAAGGACAGAGAACGCCGACGGCACAACGACGGTTCTCTTCAAAAACCGCATCTACGCCTCGAAACTCTGCTCAAACGACAAGCAACTCTACTTCTCGGCACCCATCGAGATTGCCACCATGCCCGACGACGTGAACCTCGTGTCGATGGATGGCTACTTGGACGGACTCGACATGAAGGTGGCTTACTGTGTGGCCAACGACGATGAGGGCGCCGCAGTGCTGGAGACAAATGTGGCCTTCATCAATGCCATCGACCATAAGATCAGTTTCAACCCCTACGAAGTGACTGACAACGATAAAGTGCCCGTCACCATCACCGTGGTCAACAATGGCTTTGAGCCTATCAACAGCATCGAAGTGACCATGGGCGAGCAGACCAGTACACACGAAGTGTCGCTGATGCCGCAGGAGACCACCGACCTGAGCGTACTCTACCCCGTGACCCCCGACTTCGATGGCTCTATCGACTACAGCGTAGTGGCCAACTTCATTCCTGCCAACACCAACTCACTGAAGATTCGCCGCATGGCTGCCGCCCGTCCGCGCCGCATCCAGCAGAACGGCACGCAGACGGATGTGCGCCAGGTGGATATGGCCCTGAAGGTGCTGAGCAAGCGCACCGATGCCAATGGCACGATGACCATCATAGCCGAGGTGAACAACGCCTCGCTGCTGCCCTTGGCCAGCGATATGACCGTGAAGGTGGGCCTCTACAACTCGCCGCTTGTTGACGAAAACGCTGTTGCAACAGCGGAGATGATTCTTAATGCCGCCGACCTCTACGACGCCACCGCGAAGCAGAACAAGGTGAAGGTGGTCAGCCTAACCGCCGCGCAGCCCGACCTCAGCCAGGTGCTCTACCTGCGCACCACGCCGATGCAGGGCAGCGAGACCCTCACCGACGTGCGCCCCTCGAACAACGTGGTGCCCGTGAGCCTGAAGGGTAAGTACCTCTTAGGCGACATCAACGGCGACGGTAAGGTGGATGTGTCCGACTACATCGGCGTGGCTAACCACATTTTGGGCAGTACGCCTGCCGGATTTGTGAAGAGTGCTGCCGACGTGAACGGCGATGGTGCCATTGATGTCAGCGACTATATCGGCATTGCCAACATCATCCTGACAGGTAATGTCTATGGCAACAGCAATCAGTCGAGGATATCACGAAACGGGAATATGGAATAATCGAGAAGGGGTTTTGCTTCGTCAGCAAAACCCCTTCTTTCGTCACTCTCAAAGGTGCTTTCGTCAAAAAGTACCTTTGAGATTCTTGTCAATTCATTTTTTTTTCATATATTTGTCGCAAAAAAGAATCAAGACCATCATTTTATATTATTTACCCATAAAACTATTTATTATTATGAAGAAACTATTCCTTTCGCTCGTAGCCGCCACAGTGGCCGCTACGGCAACGTTTGCACAGAGCAGCCTGCTCGCCACGCTGACCGACCAACTCACGGGTCGCATCACCACCTACTACGGCGCCACTGCCCTGCGCGAGGCTCATGCCGCCGCTCAGAATGGCGACATCATCACGCTTAGCAGCGGAACGTTCAACTCCGTGGAGATTACCAAGGGCATCACCATCCGCGGTGCCGGCATGGACGTTGACCCCACCACGCAGAGTGAGCCTACTATCCTCACCGGCGACTTCAATGTCTCCATCCCCCAGTCGGTAAGCGCACCGCTCACCATTGAGGGCATCTACAGCGACTACAAGATGTACGTAGCCGACACGCTGCGCAACGCCACCTTCCTGAAGTGCCGCTTCAAGACCATCGACAGCAAGAACAGCAGAACGCCGTTCGTCAACATGACGCTCATCCACTGCAAGGTGTCAACCCAGCTCTATAACGTGGCAAACAGCACCATCAACTGTATCAACTGCGTCATTTATAACCCCTATTGCGCCGACGCCAACAAGAGCGTGTTCGAGATGACCAACTGCATCATCTGCAAAGAGGATGTCAGCTATAACCTGTATTCCTCTACCTTCAAGAACTGCATCTTCATCGGCAATCCGGGCACATGGCACGCCCTCAACTACCGCGCCGGCGTGAATACCGTCTATAACTGCGTGGCTGCCGACGGCAATAATGCCTTCTCGCAGATTCAGAACAGCACCAACAAGGTGAGTACCTACGCCGAGGTGTTCAAGACCTGCAAGGACGGTGTCTACAACGACAGCGAGACCTTCGAGTTGACCGACGCCGCCAAGACGCAGTTCCTCGGCACCGACGGCACGCAGGTGGGCATCCACGGCGGCTCGATGCCCTTCAGCATCACGCCCTCGAACCCGCAGATTACCAAAGCCAATGTGGCCGCCAAGTCGACTGCCGACGGCAAGCTGAGCGTCGATATCACTGTACAGGGTGCAGAGTAAAAGCCCCCTCCCTACCTCCCCGAGGGGAGGAATTAATGGTCGCTTCGCTCAAAATTATAAAAAAATTATTTTGAAAATTATAAAAAGGCTACGCACCGCTTGGTATCTAAGGCATCTTCGTTTGTGTATTAAATTTGATAATTTTTTGATTCAATTATTTTATAATTTTGAGGTCAAAGGCCGACCAATATTCTTATACGAAACTTGAAACATAAAAACAAAATAACTATGCATAAAGTAACTTTTCTTCCCCCTCGGGGGATAAGAGGGGGGCTTTTGCTTCTTTTGTTCCTTTGCACGCTGAGTGCGGCGAGGGGACAGACGTACTGGCACTACGACTATTGGTTCGACAACGACTATAGCACCCTGCGAACAGGTACTAACGGCCGCTCGGCGACGGAAGGAGACGCTTGCCAGAGCAAGAACGGCAGCAACTCGTTCCAGATAGAGGCCGACGTCAGCGCGCTGAGCGAGGGCCTGCACGCCATCAACATCCAGATGGTGGGGCAGAGCAACGCCATCGTGGGCTTCAGCAAGGTGAAGAACGAAGCGTATAGCGACGCCATCAGCAAGCAGATGAGCGACCTGCTCAATCAGGAGGTTGAGGTCGAGGTTGAGGATGTGGTCGTGGACACTGAGGAGCAGACGCTGCGCAGCGTGCCCGTGACCCGTTACTTCGTGAAGACAGCGGAGCAGACCACCGTCCGCTACTGGTTCGACAATGACGTGATGACGCTGCAGACAGGCGCCGCCACAGGCGGTGCCGTGATGCTCGACGTGGAGGCGTTGAAAGACGGCTTCCATCTTCTCAATATTCAGACCGTTGGACAGGACGGCAGCCCGTCGCACCCCAAGGTCTATCCCTTCGTGAAGATTCCGCAGGTGGTGGGTGTAGACCACCTGACATGTCTCTGCATGATTGACGACCAGTTATACCGCCAGGAGCAGGTGGCTAACAACAACGGCGTGGTGGCCTGGCAGTTCGACGTGGCCTCGCTGCCGCAGGGCTTCCACCGCATCCATGTTCAGGTGGTGACACCCAGCGGAGCCGCCTCGAACATCTACCAGGGATTCTTCTTCCGCGAGACCACAAAGAGCGAATTCGGCGAGATGAAGTGCGTCTATGCCATCGACGGCAGTAACTTCAACAACGTGGCCGGCACGCTGGCTAACGGAACCTTCCACTTCGACCTCGACGTGAGTGCCCTCAGTGACGGTCTCCACCGCATCGCCTATATGCTCGCAAATGGCAGCGCAACCACAAAAGTGCAGACGCAGTTCTTCACCAAGATTCCGCTCGGCGGCTACGGCACCGTGGAATACTGGTACTGGCTGAACGACGACGACAAGGGCGAGAACGACATCATGAAGGTGAAGATCGACCCGCGCCAGAACCCCTTCAACCTTGTTCAGATGCTGACCCTGGCAGAGAAACCCATCCGCAGTTCGAAGTTCGCCTTCGCCTTCGTTGGCGGCGAGCCCACCATCTTTGCCAAGAACGACCTGCACATGCGCTTCTATGATGCCAGCGGCCGATTCGTGGACCTCAACCGTGAGTATATCGACGAGCGCGTCAGCCAGAAGGTGTCGTTCGACGACATCACATTTGCCTCTGCCAGGATGCGTGGCCCGCGCCTTGCTCCCGCCGTCACGACGAAGACCGTCACGGCCGACTTGGATGGAGCAAACACGATGAAGTGGTACCGCCTGCAAATGAACGAGGGCGAGATGTTGCGCTTCCAGATAGACAAGCCCGCCACACTGCAGATCTTCTCGTCGGAAGGCGATGAGGTGTACAGTGCACAGGGCTTCGATGCTGTGACGCCACAAAGCATCGTGGCCGAGAATGACGGGTACTACTTCCTGGCTCTGCACGACCTGGCCGATGTCTCAGAAGGCACCGAGGTGACACTACAGTACGACATCATCGAGAAGTACGCCGTCCTCACGCAGGACATCGCCACCGTAGGCAACGGCGGTCCCTCGACCGTCACCTTTACCGGCAATGGCTTCAACGACCTCACCAGCGTAGAGTTGAAGCAAGGCACCACCACCGTTACCGGCACAGTGCTCGATGGTACACCCGTAGAGCGTAGCGTGAAGTTCGCCCTCACCGGCGCTCCCGTCGGAGAATACGATGTGGTGTTCCACTTCCCGGGTAAGGACGTCACCATTGAGGGCGGTATTATCGTAGAGGAGGCCGTCACAGGCGACATGGCCACCACGGCCGACTTCGCCCGCCGGTTCCTCGTTGCTACAGGCAACGACTATGTGTTCCGCCTGAAGAACCCGTCGAACATGACCGTCTACGACCATCGGCTGACACTCCTCGTCTATGCACCCGACGCTGAGAGCATCGAGAGCGTCACCATCGACGGCACCGTACTCAACGGCACTGTGCTCGACGGCACTGTGCTCGACGGTTCTGTGCTCGACGGTTTTCCCGTCGAGAATCCCCCCTTACCCTACTGCAGCAGTTACGCCTTCAGCCGCACCCTGCGTCCCAGCACCTCTGAGACACTCACCGCCCGCGTCGTCACCAACGGCGAATGTCAGGTGTATGTCACCCTCGAAGAGGCAGGAGGACTGTCGGAAGCCGTCAGCGAGATGGCACTCAACGACATCTACGGCTATGCGGACAAGGATGGCAACACCATGCTCGCTGAGGACAAGGACGACCTCTTCTATACCATACAGTTTGGTAATGACGGCGACCAAGCCGCTACTACCGTCACCATCACCGACCAATTCGACCCGCAGATCTTCGACCTTACCACCTTCGCACCACGCAGTCTGCGCCTCGGCGACAAGACTGTAGATCTTTCTGGCGAGAAGGACGGTACCGTCACCTTCACCATGCAACCGAACATTTACGCCCTGGCACGTGCTGTCTGGAGCCTCAACGAGACCTCCGGCCTGCTCACCCTCACCATCACCTCGCTCAGTCCGCTGACGCTGCGTCCTGTCACCGAGGCTATGGACGGTGTGCTGCCCGTGAACAGCGATGGCAACGGCATGGGCCTGTTCTCTTTCGACATCAGGCTGAAGGACGGTCTCACGACAGGAACGGAGATAGAAAACCAGGCCACGGTCACCCTCAACAACGCGCCTGCTGAGCAGACGCCCACATGGACCAACTACACATTCTTCAAGAAGGGTGATGTGGACAGGAGCGGCAAGGTGGACGTATCCGACTATATCGGCGTGGCCAACCACATCCTGGGCATTACGCCTAACGGGTTTATGATGAAGGCTGCCGATGTGAACGGTGACGGCAACATTGATGTCAGTGACTATATTGGTATAGCCAATATCATCCTGACAGGTAACGTCTATGGAAACAGCAATCAGTCGAGGATATCTCGGAACGGGAAGACGGAATAAACTATAGACAATAAAGAACAACAAAGGACAACTAAGGACAACTCTTTCAAATGAATCAGATTGAAGATGTTGTCTGAAGTTGTCCTTTGTTGTTGGTATATTGAGGTTGTCCTTTATTGTTGACAGATGGTCGATTAGGAGTGATAACTGGCAATCTTGTCTGCGTTCATGCTACGGGCACTGGCATCGAATATGTCTTTGTAGAGCCCACCCTGCTGATAGACCTCAGTGGGAGAACCCGACTGCACGACATGCCCTTGCTGTAGCACGTAGATCTGGTCGGCATCGATAATCTGTCCGATATTATGGGAGATGATGATAACCGTACGTCCTTGTTTGATGGCATCGATACTGGCTTTGATCTGTTCCGTGGCGATGGCATCGAGACTGGCCGTGGGCTCATCGAGGAAGATGACAGGTGGATTCTTGATAAACATCCTGGCAATGGCTATACGCTGCTGCTGTCCGCCACTGAGTTGCAGTGCCATCGTATCAAAGCCATGCGGCAGTTGCATAATCTGGTCGTAGATATAGGCCTGACGGGCAGCCTGCACCACATCGTCATGGGTGGCCTGTGGATTACCATACTTGATATTCTCTTCAATAGTGCCATCGAAGATATGGTTTTTCTGCAACACCAGTCCCACGTTTTCGCGCAGCCATTCAGTATCCCATTCGTTGAGAGGCACGCCATCGAGGAGGATGGTGCCCTGCTGCGGCTGATAGAACTTGTCGAGCAAGTTGACGATGGTGCTCTTGCCTGCACCGCTCAGTCCTACAAGGGCGGTAATCTTTCCTGGCTCAATATGCATGGTGACACTATGTAGGGCCTGTGTGCCATTGCTATAGGTGAAGTCAACATCCCTCAATTCAAAATCGCCTTTTACCGTGACGGGGTGATGACGGCCCGATGCCTCCACCTCGCCGTCGGCATGGAGGATGCCAAAGAAGCCCTCGGCATAGATCAGGGCATCGTTCATGTCGTCGTAGATGCGATGCAGTTGTCGTATGGGGGCACTCACATTGGCAAAGAGCATGACATGATACATAATCTTGCCAATAGTCATGCCCGGATAGTCGGTAAGCACCAGATAGGCGGTGAGGATGATGATGAGCACCGTGCCTATCTGCTCCAGGAAACTCTTCAGTCCGTTGAAGAGATAGGCCTGCTTCCGGGTATTCAGTTGCAGGTCGGTCATCGTTCGCTGTATATCGGCCTGTCTGCCGGCCTCAATCTGTTCACGATTGAAGGACTTGATGACAGTGATGCTCTCGATGATATTCAGTATGCCCTGGCTCACGGCCTGATGAGAGCCGAAGATGCCACGCCGGCCTCCTTTCATCTTAGATGCCTGGATATAGGTGACCCAGAAATAAACGGGCACGATGCAGAGGGCCACGAGCCCTACGTAGACATTGGCAGCAAACATCAGTACCAATGCAAGGATGGCACTGGTGAAGAGTGGCAATATTTCGATAAAGAAATTATTGACCGTATTGCTCAGGCTCATGATGCCACGGTCGATGCGCGACTGCAACTTTCCAGTCTCGTTGCCCTCGCCGGTGAAGAAAGACATACGGAATGACAACATCCGCTCGACCACGCGCAGTGAGAGGTCACGACTGACAAGTATACGCATGCGCTCGCCGTAATAGCGCTGGAAAAAGGTGACGACGGCCCCTATGACTTCCTTGCCCAGCAAAACGATGGTGATGATGGTGAGTATCTGCACGGCAGCCCCCCATGAAAAATCCCCCGGCTGCTGTATGAGCGCATTGATGGCATCGACAGTACGGTCGAGCACGACGGCATTGACCTGGGCCATCAACGACCCCACCAGCGTAAGCACCAGTGTGATGGCAACCAGCCATTTGTAGGGCAACACAAACGGCATGATATTCTTCAGGAGTAGCCAGATACTCATTTTCATAATGGTTGAGGGGCTATAGGTTAAAGGTGGTTTATGGGTTATACATATCCTTGCAATAGAAAGCCATGATATCATCAAGCATTCGCTTGGCCTCGACAGCAGGGCTGTCAGGGTCCAGTTCTATGGCCTTGATGTAGCAGTTGATGGCCTCGTGCCACAGGCTCTGCTTCCTAAACGCATTTCCTTTCTCGTAGTACTCTTGTGCCGTCATTATCACATTTTACTTTTTATCACTGTCACGAAGTCCAACGGTAGGACGACATTCTTCAGGTCCATAGCATCCGCAAACAACGGGGCTATCTCCTCATCCCGAAAACCGGCAATGCCGCAGCCAATCTTCGTCACCAGGAACCGCAGTTCCTGATGCTCTTTAGCAAAAACAATAAACTCGTCCACATACGGTTTGATGGTCTCTACCCCACCCTGCATCGTCGGGATGGCGTAACTCTGTCCCTGCAGTCCAACGCCCTGACCCCACACGGCACCGAAGCACCTGTAGGCTGTGGCTGCGGCTCCACCACCATGCATACCCCTGAGATTGCTGCCGAACACGAACACCTCGTCATCGTCCAACCTTGTTATAAACTCCGGCGTGTACTTCGCCCTTCCGTTCTCGTCCAACTCCACCTCAGCCTGGGCGTTACTCCTCCCCTGTCCACTAAACCTGTTAAAATAGTCTATCATATTTTAGATTTTTCAATATTCATGCCGCAAAGTTAGTCAAAATATCCCAAAAGGGCAAACATTCTGATATTTTTCTCTTATAATTCGTGAAATTAGCGTAATTAGTAATATAAAACCGCGCTGCAAATTTGTTTTATTGACGGATTTGTAGTAACTTTGCACCCTAAAAATGCAGTTTACAGTAAAAATGAGCGATCAATATAACAACAAGGCTATCTCGATGATAGCCGACGTGGAGGGCGAATTCAAGGATTTCATAGAAGGCGAGATGCCCTCCTCCATGTCCATACTTCCAGTTAGAAATATCGTGCTGTTCCCGGGTGTCGTCTGGCCCATACTCCTTGGCCGTGAGTCGAGCATGAAACTGGTTCGGCAGGCTGAGAAGTCAAACTCACCCATCGGCATTGTGTGCCAGCGCGATCCAGACATCGAGATGCCTGTCGACGGTGACCTGTACGAGTTTGGCGTGTCGGCAAAGGTTGTCAAGCAGTTCAGTCTGCCCGGCGGCTCCAGCACCGTCATCGTGCAAGCCATGGGTCGTTTCCGTCTGAAGCGTCTCACCCGCCTGATGCCCTATCTGGAGGGCGAGGTGGAGAGCATGCCCGACCTCTATCCCGACAAGCACGACAAGGAATGGCGTACGGCTGTTGACGACCTTCGCAAGATGACTGAACGCTATATCCAGATGGTGGACGAACTGCCCGACGAGGCCCTTTTCGCCGTGCGCAACATCAACAGCGACGAGATGATGCTGAGTTTCGTATGCGCCAACATGCCCTTCACCATTCAGGAGAAGATAAAACTCCTGGGCGTGGAGACCATGAAGGAGCGCCTCTTCGGGGCCATGAAAGCCCTCAACCGTGAGATCAACCTGCAGAAACTGAAGACCGACATCCGCAACAAGACCCGCGAGGATATTGACGAGCAGCAGAAGAACTACTTCCTGCAGCAGCAGATCAAGAACCTGCAGGCAGAGATGGGCAGCGAGCAGTCGCCCGAGAAGGCCGAACTGCTGCGTAAAGCGCGCAGCAAGAAATGGTCGGAAGAGACAGAACGCAGTTTTCGCAAGGAGATGGAGAAACTGGACAACCTCCAGTCGCAGAGCCCCGACTTCAACCTGCAGTTGAACTACCTGCAGACCTTCATCTCGCTGCCTTGGGGCGAGTACACCAAGGATGACCTGAACCTTCAGCGTGCCCGTCGCATACTGGACCATGACCATTACGGCATGGAGAAGGTGAAGGAGCGCATACTGGAGTATATGGCGGTGCTGTCGCTGCGCGGCGACCTGAAGAGCCCCATCCTATGCCTCTACGGTCCTCCCGGCGTAGGCAAGACCAGCCTGGGCAAGAGCATTGCTGCTGCCATGAAGCGTAAGTACGTGAGGATGTCGCTTGGCGGCCTGCACGACGAGGCTGAGATTCGCGGCCATCGCCGCACCTATATCGGCGCCATGCCCGGCCGCATTCTCAAGAGCATCCAGAAGGCTGGTTCCAGCAACCCCGTGTTTATCCTCGACGAGATAGACAAGGTGACGCAGGCCACCGTCAATGGCGACCCCGCCTCCGCACTGCTCGAAGTGCTCGACCCTGAGCAGAACAACGCCTTCCACGACAACTACCTGGACGTGGACTACGACCTGTCGAAGGTGCTCTTTATCGCCACGGCCAACAACCTCTCCACCATTCCCAAGCCCCTGCTCGACCGCATGGAGATCATCGAACTTAGCGGTTATATCACAGAGGAGAAGATAGAGATAGCCAAGCGCCACCTGATACCCCGCGAACTGGAAAACACCGGCCTGAAGACCCTCGCCGACAAGCCCAGATTCAATAAGGCTTGCATAGAAAAGATCATTGAGCAGTACACCCGCGAAAGTGGCGTCAGGCAACTGGAGAAGCAGATTAACAAGGCCATGCGCAAACTGGCCTACAAACAAGCGTTAGGCGTTCAGAGTTCAGAGTTGAGCGACGATAGTTCTTCTGCCAACAAAAAGAAAGTCCCTAAACCCTCAACCCTAAACCCACAACAATTGGAAGACCTTCTGGGCAAGCCTCCCTTCTATCGCGACATCTACCAAGGCAACAACTACGCCGGCGTGGTCACGGGATTGGCTTGGACCAGCGTGGGCGGCGAGATACTGTTCATAGAGACATCGCTCTCAAAAGGCAAGGGCTCAAAACTCACACTAACGGGCAACCTGGGCGACGTGATGAAGGAGAGTGCCGTGCTGGCACTGGAGTATGTCAAGGCCCACGCCGACAAACTGGGCATCGACTATCGCATCTTCGACAACTGGAACATGCACATCCATGTGCCAGAAGGTGCCACGCCCAAGGACGGTCCCTCGGCCGGCATCACCATCGCCACCAGCATCGCCTCGGCACTGACCCAGCACAAGGTGCGCAAGAACACCGCCATGACGGGCGAGATCACCCTGCGAGGAAAAGTGCTGCCCGTGGGCGGCATTAAGGAGAAGATCCTCGCTGCCAAGCGTGCCGGCATCACCGACATCGTGCTCTGCCAGGAAAACGAGAAGGACATACTGGAGATACCTGAGATGTACCTGAAGGGTGTCACCTTCCACTATGTGGAGAACATCCAGGACGTGTGGAACTTCGCCCTGACGAATGAACTGGTGGAGCATCCCATGACGTTCGATATTCCAGAAGAGAACGATTCAAATGAGAAATGAGGAACATAAATGAAGAAATGAGAAATGACGTTTGAACTACAGCATACCGACCCATACAGTAGCGCACGCACAGGGCTCATCACCACTGACCACGGACAGATACAGACACCCATCTTTATGCCCGTGGGCACATGCGGCAGCGTGAAGGGCGTACATTTCTCAGAACTCAGGGAGCAGGTAAAGGCGCAGATTATCCTGGGCAACACCTACCACCTCTACCTGCGCCCCGGCCTCGACACGCTGCGACAGGCAGGCGGCCTGCACAAGTTCAACACATGGGACAGGCCCATACTGACCGACTCGGGCGGCTTCCAAGTCTTTTCGCTGACCAGCATCCGCAAGTTGAGGGAGGAAGGATGCGAGTTCCGCAGTCATATCGACGGCTCGAAGCATATCTTCACCCCAGAAAACGTGATAGACACGCAGCGCATCATAGGCGCCGACATTATGATGGCCCTCGACGAGTGTCCGCCAGGCGAGAGCGACTACCAGTATGCCAAGAAAAGCCTCGGTCTCACCCAGCGCTGGCTGGAACGCTGCATCAGGCGCTTCAACGAGACGGAGCCCCTCTATGGCCACCACCAGACGCTCTTTCCCATCGTGCAAGGCTGCAAGTACCCCGATTTGCGACGCGAGGCTGCACTACATGTTTGCGAGCAACTGACAAAACTCAACGACGGCGGCGGGGCATCCATCGGCGGACTGGCCGTGGGCGAACCTACAGAGGTGATGTACGAGATGATCGAGGTGGTCAATGACATCCTGCCCAAGGACCGCCCACGCTACCTCATGGGCGTGGGCACACCCCAGAACATCCTCGAAGCCATAGAGCGCGGAGTGGATATGTTCGACTGCGTGATGCCTACCCGCAACGGCCGCAACGCCATGCTCTTCACCTACCAGGGCACGATGAACTTACGCAACAAGAAATGGGAGCACGACTTCAGCCCCATCGACCCCGACGGCTGCCCCATCGACCGCCTGCACACCAAGGCCTATCTGCACCATCTCTTCAAGGCACAGGAACTGCTGGCACTACAGATAGCCAGCATACACAACCTGGCCTTCTACCTGCGTCTGGTTACTGACGCGCGCGCACATATTAATAATGGTAACTTTACACAATGGAAACGGTCGGTTATCAATGATTTAGGACGCAGAGTATGAAGAAGTTACTGGCACGCATGTTCCCGCGGATAGACCGCTATATCATCAGCAAGTTCATTGGAACGTATATCTATTCTATCTTGCTGATTATCAGTATTAGCATTGTATTCGACTTCAACGAAAACCTGAATAAGTTTGCCACCTATCACGCACCATGGAATGCCATCATCTTCGACTATTACGCCAACTTCGTACCCTACTTCGCCAACCTCTTCTCGCCACTCTTCGTATTTATCTCCGTCATCTTCTTCACCTCCAAACTGGCAGGCAATTCGGAGATTATTGCCATGATGGCGGCAGGCGTCAGTTTCAAGCGGCTGCTCAGACCCTATATGTTCTCGGCGGCTATCATCGCAGCGCTGAACTTCTGTCTCGGAGCCTACGTCATACCCAACGGCAACGTGGTACGCCTGAACTTCGAGACGCGGTACAAGAACAAACAGCGCGTCACGTCGGCCAGCAACGTGCAGTTGCAGGTGGCACCAGGTGTCATAGCATACCTGCAGCAATACGACAACAACACCCGTCGGGGCTATGGCTTCTCGCTCGACAAGTTTGAAGACAAGAAACTGGTGAGCCACATGACGGCCAACGTCATACAGTATGACACCATATCCGACTCACGCTATCACTGGAAGGTGCTCAACTACAAGATCCGCACGCTGAAAGGACTGCGCGAACAGATAACCAGCGGCATGGAACTAGACACGCTGATCATGATTGAGCCCATGGATCTGGTCTACAGCACAGGGCAGCAGGAAACATTCACATCGCCAGAACTGCTGCGCTATATCTCCAAACAGCAGGAACGCGGGTCGCAAAACGTGGTGCAGTATGAAGTGGAATACCATAAACGCATTGCCACCTCCTTTGCTTCCTTCATCCTCACACTTATAGGAGCATCGCTCTCGGCACGCAAGCGAAAGGGCGGCATGGGACTGTCGCTCGGCATCGGACTGGCACTCTCGTTCTCATACATCCTGCTGCAGACCATCAGTTCCACCTTTGCCATCAACGCCGGACTGCCCGCCATGCTGGCTGCCTGGATTCCTAACCTTATTTATATAGTAATAGCCTACTTCTGCTACAGACAGGCACCGAATTAAGTGAAGAGTGAAGAATGAAAAGTGAAGAATGAAGAGTGAAGAATGAAGAGTGAAGAATGAAGAGTGAAGAGTTAAGAATTAAGAATTAAGAGTTAAAAGGCAATTAATGACATTTGAAGAAACATATTTGAACGACAACATCCTCGATGCACTCTACGATATGCACTTCGAGGAGATGACACCCATACAGGAACGCTGCATACCAGAGATTCTCGACGGGCACGACGTACTGGGCGTGGCACAGACAGGTACTGGCAAGACGGCAGCCTATCTGCTGCCCATACTCTCCATGCTCGACGACGGCGGCTTCCCCGACGATGCCATCAACTGTATCGTGATGGCACCCACACGCGAACTGGCACAACAGATAGACCAAGCCATGGAGGGCTTTGCATATTATCTTGACGATGTAAGCAGCATTGCCGTCTATGGCGGCAACGACGGCTCACGCTTCGACCAGGAAACCAAAGGGCTGAGAGGCGGCGCACCTGTGGTCATTGCCACACCAGGACGCCTGCTCAGTCATCTGAAGGTGGGCAACCTCGACCTCTCCAGAACATCGTTCTTTGTCCTCGACGAGGCCGACCGCATGCTCGACATGGGATTCATGGAAGACATCATGCAGATCAACGCCCTGCTGCCAAAGACATGCCAGAAGGTCATGTTCTCGGCCACCATGCCGGCAAAAATCCGAGAGTTGGCCGTCTCACTGCTCCAAGAGCCCGTGGAGGTGAAACTCAAGGTGAGCCGCCCTGCCGAGAAAATACACCAGATGGCCTACGTATGCTACGAGCCACAGAAGGTGGGCATCATAGAGCATATCTTCAAGCAGGGCGACCTGCAGCGCGTCATCATTTTCTGTGGCAAGAAAGACAAGGTGAAGGACATCAACCGCACCTTGCAGAAACTCAAGATCAACTGCGCCCCCATGCACTCCGACCTCACTCAGCAGGAACGCGACGACGTGATGTATCGCTTTAAGGCCGGACAGGTAGACGTGCTGGTGGCTACTGACATCGTGGCACGCGGCATCGACATCGACGACATACGCATGGTCATCAACTATGACGTGCCCCACGACAGCGAGGACTATGTGCACCGCATAGGTCGGACAGCACGTGCCGACCGCGACGGCGAGGCCGTCACCTTTGTCAGCGACAAGGACATCTTACGCTTCAAGCAAATAGAACAGTTCCTGCGGAAAGACGTGGAAAAGATGCCACTGCCGGAACAACTGGGCGAAGGCCCCTCTTACAAGGCTTCGCACGCACCAAAAGACGGCAGGGGAAAAGGTGGCAGAGGCAGACAGAGACACAGTGGCAGAGGCAGAGGCAGGAGAAGAGGTGGCTGATTTTTTGGCACGCCTTTTGCTGTTGAACACCTGTACAACAAATCCAAGAAAGAAAGAATGACAAGTCAGTTTTCACAAAAAGTATCTGAAATACTTGCTTTCTCACGCGAAGAAGCACAGCGGCTGTCGTGTTCCTTCGTAGGGCCGGAACACCTTCTGCTGGGCATGATGCGCATCAAGGAAGGCACCGTCAGCAATATTTTCGGACGACTTAATATCCCCAAAGATGATATAAAGACATCGCTGGAAAGGAAATCACAGGAAAACAACACCTTCTATCAGCCCATACATGTCACCACTACCGCCTTCACACCAGGAAGGAGCAACGAACTGCTGCTCAACGAAAACGCTTCGAACATCCTGAAACTGGCAGTACTCGAAGCACGCACACAGCATATACAGCAAGTGGACGAGCAACATCTGCTGCTGGCCATACTCCATGACCGTGCCAATAATGGAGCCAAACAAATACTGGAGGCTCACAATATGAACTACGACGGCATTGCCAGCCTGCTGAGTACGAAGCAGACAAAAGATGCCCTGCAACTGCCCGACGACGACGAGGAGGCTGTAGGTGCCGGCGGCTATGCACCAACGGAAGCCGAAGGGCCGAAAGAGAAGTCAAAGACACCTGTGCTCGACAATTTCTCCACCGACCTGACCAAGGCGGCCTCAGACGGAAAACTGGACCCCTGCGTAGGCCGGGATACTGAGATACAGCGCGTCATGGAGATCCTGGGGCGAAGAAAGAAAAACAACCCCATACTGATTGGCGAGCCAGGCGTAGGAAAAAGCGCCATCGTGGAAGGTCTGGCCCAGATGATTGCCAAGCGCAAATGCTCGCCCATGTTCTTCGGCCGACGTATTGTCAGTCTTGATATGACAGGCATCGTGGCGGGCACCAAATACAGAGGACAGTTTGAAGAGCGCATACGCGCACTGCTCAAGGAGATAGAGCAAGACCCCAACATCATCGTGTTCATCGACGAGATACACACCATCATAGGAGCAGGCTCATCACCTGGCAGCATGGATGCCGCCAACATCATGAAGCCTGCACTGGCACGCGGCACCATACAGTGTATCGGAGCCACCACGCTCGACGAATACCGCAACAGCATTGAAAAGGACGGCGCACTGGAGCGACGCTTCCAGAAAGTGCTGGTGGAGCCGACAACACTCGACCAGACCCTGCAGATACTCCATAACATCAAAGACCGCTACGAGAAGCATCACCACGTGGAGTTCACCGATGATGCCATCATGGCATGCGTCAGACTGACAGAACGCTATATCACAGAACGCGCACAGCCCGACAAGGCCATCGATGCCATGGACGAGACTGGTGCTCGCGTACATCTGAAGAATGCACAGATACCGCCTGAAATCAGTGAGATAGAGAAACAACTGGAGGATATAAAGGTAAAGAAGCATCGCGCTGTCACCAGCCAGAACTTCGAACTGGCGGCCAGTTGCCGCGACGCACAGACACAGTTGGAGAAACAACTGGCAGAGGTTCAGACCAAATGGATGGAAGGCAACAGCGACGACCGCCAGACAGTGACCGATGTGGAGGTGGCCGACGTGGTATCGATGATGACTGGCATCCCCGTGCAGCGCATGGCAGAGAGCGAGGGCGTGCGCCTCAAGGATATGGCACCCGCACTGAAAGCCTGCGTCATTGCCCAGGACAACGCCATCGACAAGATGGTAAAAGCCATACAGCGCAACCGCGTAGGACTGAAAGCCCCCAACCATCCCATCGGGGCCTTTATGTTCCTCGGACCCACGGGCGTGGGCAAGACCTACCTGGCCAAGAAACTGGCCGAACAAATGTTTGGCTCGGCCGATGCCTTGATACGCATTGACATGAGCGAATATACTGAGTCGTTCAACGTCAGCCGCCTCATTGGTGCCCCTCCGGGCTACGTAGGCTATGAAGAGGGTGGCCAACTCACGGAGCGCGTCAGGCGAAAGCCCTACTCTATCGTACTGCTCGACGAGATTGAAAAAGCCCACGGCAACGTGTTCAACCTCCTGCTACAGGTGCTCGACGAAGGACGACTGACAGATGGCAACGGCCGTTTTGTGGACTTCCGCAACACGGTGATCATCATGACCAGCAACGCCGGTACACGCCAGTTGAAGGACTTCGGACGCGGTGTAGGCTTCACGGCTACGTCGCTGGGCATCAACATGAATGAGAAAGACCGCGAGCATGCACGCAGCATCGTACAGAAAGCACTCTCCAAGCAGTTCTCGCCAGAGTTCCTCAACCGCCTCGACGAGATTATCACCTTCGACCAACTCGACCTCGAAGCCATCAAACGCATCATCGACGTGGAACTCAAGGGTGTTGTCCAGCGCATCAAGGAACTGGGCTACGACATTGAACTCACCGACAAGGCCAAGGAGTTTGTTGCCACCAAGGGCTATGACGTGCAGTTTGGCGCCCGTCCACTGAAGCGTGCCATCCAGAACTACATAGAAGACGGCATCTGCGAACTCATACTGACCGATGCCGTCAAAGCAGGCAACATCATCCATATCGACAAACACCCTGAAAAGGAAGAACTCACGTTCAACCTATAAATGCCGACGGGTGTCTGCGAAGGAATCTGTGTAGGAATAATAGTACCAATAAGAGCCTCCGTAGTGCTCAAAGACCTGATACTTGCGCTCTGTTTCGAGCGGATAGGCTGCCTCTAACTGCTGCAGGTTCTCCCAGTCCTCGTCAATGACAGGATGATGATAAACAATAGCAGGATTAGTGCGCAGATGCTTGTAGAGAACCAGTGCTTCCTGATAATGCCGCGGCAGAGGCAGGGAGTCGGCAACCTCATAATAGTGTGGCAAGAGACTGACAAAGGCATCGAGGTTGCGGTCTATCAGCAAACCACAAAGACGATAGTCGGCCACAGCAGCCGTAGCAAGGGAGTCGTGGGCCAAGGCCGTATAATACTGCTCTGCCCTCATCATCCTTGCCGGCCGCGCACCAAGGTATTTCCAGATAGTATCGGCCGCTAAAAACTGAGGCTGCATACGCAGAGGAAGTATGGTCTCGCTACTGCCTACAACAGGATAGTTGAAAAGCCTGTCGGCAAGATGTCCTTTCCTTGACAGGGCATAGACGCGCAGCATGGTCAACCGTTCGTTGCTCTCCAACGACTCATGGCCCACCCTCAATGCCTCGTCCACATCACCCTGCATCAGCGACACCTCGGCATGGGCAGAATAATGGAACACGATATTCGAATTGCCTGCCAGGGCAACGAAGAGCATCATGGCAGACATCTGCAGCATGTTTATCCATACCCTTCTGGATAAGAGTCCCGTAGGCTGTTTGTCGTCATTCTCGAACGGCATCATCTGCCTGGCCAGCCACACGGCACCGCCCCATAGCAGCAGTATGAGCGGAACGCCCCATTTCCATGCTCCAAAGGAAAAGGTGCTGTCGGTATCCGGACTGATATCTGAAATGAGCGCGAGGATAAGCATCGATGGCAGATAGGTCAACGCATGCGTTCGCCTCGACAGTTTGATGACAGCAGCCACACCCAGTTGAAGCAACATGAGTACAAAGGTGATGAGAAGTGCCCCAACAGTACGGTCGTAGTGGGTGACACCATCGCTCATCACATGCTGGGCTACTGCCAGCACATCGGCCTGAAACTCGTAGAGCCACAGGAACGAAAAGAGCAGAAAGACAACGGCACACACCACCTTAGTGGTGATGGTGCCGTTTCTCTTATGTGGATTGTGATATCTCATCACTTTATTACTTCAATCCTCAATTCTTCTTCAACACTACTGCCGAACGAGCAGGAATATACAGTTTGAGCCACTCCTTATGGTCGTTAACGTAAAGAGGATCGTAGTTGGTGAAATGGGTAATGCTGTCGTCGGCAAAGCCAAAACCTCCAAAGTCCTTCGAGTCGGTGTTGAGCACCACGTCGTAGGAGCCCGTGGGCACCAGGAAGCCATAGTCGGTAAACGACTGCGTGGGTGAGAAGTTGAACACGAAGAGCAGGTCGCCGCGCATGAAGGCGAGCACTTGGTCGCCGTCGTTGTGCCAGATCTCGACCACAGGCTTGTCCTGGAAGTTGCGCACACTCTTGATGACCTTCAGCATCTCGCGGTCAAAGTCGCCCAGCCAGTGATAGCACAGGTCTTTGTTGTCCACGAGGTTCCACTGGCGGCGGGCATACTTATAACTCCAGCCGTTGCCTTCACGCGGGAAGTCAATCCATTCAGGATGTCCGAACTCATTACCCATGAAGTTGAGGTAGCCGCCGTTGATGGCAGCGGCAGTGACGAGGCGAATCATCTTGTGGAGGGCAATGCCACGCTCTGCCACACCGTTGATGTCCTTCTTGGCGAAGTGCCAGTACATGTCAGCATCAATGAGCCGGAAGATGATGGTCTTGTCGCCCACCAGAGCCTGGTCATGGCTCTCGCAGTAGGAGATGGTCTTCTCGTCAGGACGACGATTCTTCACCTCCCAGAAGATGCTGCTGGGCTTCCAGTTCTCGTCGCTCTGCTCCTTGATGGTCTTGATCCAGTAGTCGGGAATGTTCATGGCCATTCGGTAGTCGAAGCCGAAGCCGCCATCCTCGAACTTGGCAGCCAAACCGGGCATGCCACTGACCTCCTCGGCAATGGTAATGGCGTTGGGGTTGACCTCATGGATCAGTTTGTTGGCCAGTGTGAGGTAGCAGATGGCATTGTCGTCCTGATGGCCGTTGAAATAGTCGGCATAGTTGCAGAAGGCCTCGCCGAGGCCGTGACTATAATAGAGCATGGAGGTGACACCGTCGAAGCGGAAGCCGTCGAACTGATATTCCTCGAGCCAGTAGCGGCAGTTGGAGAGCAGGAAGTGAAGCACGTCGTCCTTGCCATAGACGAAGCAGAGACTGTCCCAAGCGGGATGCTCATGCCGGTCGCCTGGATATAAGAACTGGTTGGGGTCGCCGCAGAGGTTACCCAGACCTTCCACCTCATTCTTCACAGCATGCGAGTGCACGATATCCATGATGACGGCCACGCCATGCTTGTGGGCCTCATCAATGAGTTGTTTCAGTTCGTCTGGCGTGCCGAAGCGACTACTGGGTGCAAAGAAACTTGACACATGATAGCCGAAGGAGCCATAATAGGGATGCTCCTGGATAGCCATCACCTGTATGCAGTTATAGCCGTCGTTGATGACACGGGGCAGCACGTTCTCGCGGAACTCGTTGTACGTGCCCACCTTCTCGGCATCCTCGCCCATACCCACGTGGCACTCGTAGATGAGCAGCGGGTTCTTCTTGGGTTTGAAGCCATGCTTCTTGAACTCGTATTTCTTGGCGGGGTTCCACACCTGGGCAGAGAAGATCTTCGTCTCGTCGTCCTGCACCACGCGCTGGCACCAGGCGGGTATGCGCTCGCCCTCGCCACCGTTCCATTTCACCTTCATCTTATACAGTTGACCATGCTTCAGGTCGCGCTCGCGCAGTTTCAGTTCCCAGTTGCCAGTGCCCTCGATGCGCTTGCACTTGTATTTCTCGTCCTCCTGCCAGTTATTGAACTCACCGATAAGGTATATCTCTGTGGCATTGGGTGCCCACTCGCGGAAGACCCATCCGCGCAGTTGCTTGTGAAGTCCGAAGTAGAGATGTCCGGCAGCAAAGTCCTTAAGCGACTTCTTCCCGTTATGTGTCAACTGTTCTAATTTCCACACAGCATGATCGTGACGGCCTCTGATAGCCTCCTCGAAAGGTTCGAGCCAGCCATCGTTCTGCACGAGACCAATGTGTTTGGGCTGTTCTTCAGCCTTCTTTGCGGTTTTCTTTGTTGTAGCCATAATATTATGCTTTTACTTTAAATATAGCCTTTTTGATTTCAGGTGCCATGGAGATACACGGTGCATGACCGTCCTGTGGGAAGAAGATGGCAAACATGCCCGGCTGACAGTCAATGAAACTCTCGGCCATGAGGTCGGGATATTTCGTGATATCCTTCTCTGCATTATAGTCTGCTTCCGGCAGGTTGGTCAGTGGAGTATATCCATAGGTTTCCTGACCGTCAAGTGGAATCTGGATGTCAATCATCCTGACATGCGTCTCCAGGACTGCCTCGTCAGGTGCCTTCCCCTTGGCCGTAGTGATGTTGACAAAGAGGTCTTTGTCCTTGATGGGATACTTGCCATCCTTCATCGTGCTGAGGTCGTTGCTCTTCATGAAGGCGACCACGTCGGCAAACAGCGGATTCACTCCTACGTATTTGCTTAGGTTGTCCAATGTGTCGATAATCATAGTTTTAAGTTTTGAGATTAATTTATTTTACTATTTAAAATTTTATTTACTCCTTTTTCACCCTCCTCCCCTGCGAATAGGTACCCTGTGCCACGATACTGCCATTACGGTCTTTCTCCACAAAGTCACCATCTCGCTTGCCTTCAGCGTATGAGCCCTCGAAGCGCTTGCCGTCCTTGGCTTCCTCGATGGCCTTGCCATGCCTCACGCCGTTCTTGAACATTGCCTTGAACTTTGAGCCATCGGCCAGATGGCCTATACACTCGCCTTCTGGCTTGCCGTTCTTAAACTCACCCTCAACGATGTCGCCTGCCTTGGTGGTCAGTTTGCCGTGTCCATTAGGCTGGTCGTTTTTCCATTGTCCTACGTAGGTGTTGCCATTGGCCCATCTCACCGTGCCCTGCCCGTGCTTGTCGCCGTTATGGAACTGTCCGTTGTAGCGGTCGCCGTTGGCAAAGTTGAAGATGCCGTTGCCTGTTCGCTGACCGTTGACATAATCGCCTTCATAGATGTCGCCGTTCTGGAATCGGTAGATGCCCTTTCCATGCTGCACGTCGTTCTGCCACTGACCGAGGTACACATCGCCGCTGGCATATTTAAACGTACCCTTGCCAGAACGCTGGTTGTCCTTCCATTCGCCATCGTATGAAGAGCCGTCGTCCCACTGGAACAGGCCTTGGCCGTTTTTCTTGTCATCCTTCCAGTCACCGTCGTAGTATGCGCCAGAGGCAAACACATATTTGCCTTTGCCGTTTCGCTTGTCTTCACGCCAGTTGCCTGTATAGGTATCGCCATTGAAATAGTACATGGTGCCCATGCCCTGTTGGTAATCCTTGAACCACAAGCCTACGTACTTGTTGTTGTTGAGGAAATAGTAGGTGCCTTCGCCGTGCTGGTGATCCTGAAGCCACTGTCCTTCGTATTTCTCACCGTCAGAGAAGGTGTAGACACCATAGCCTTCACGCTTGCCCTTGACATACTGCCCCTCGTAGGTGTTGCCGTTTTTCCATGTTGTCTTTCCCTTGCCGTGAGGCTTGCCGGCAGCCAGTTCTCCGTTGTAGTCGCCATGATCCTTGGTGACGCAGGAGCCTAATGTTATTTTCTGAGCACATACGCCGTATGGCATCAGTAGTGAGGCTAAAAATAGTATATGATATATGTATATTTTCATTTCTGTCTGTTTTAACTCTCCAAAAGTACAAAAAAAAGTGGAAACAGACAAGAAAACTATATCTTTCGAAACAATTATTAAGAATTATTTGAATATACTTATTCTACTGTTACCGACTTTGCGAGGTTTCTCGGCTGGTCAACATCCTTACCTTTACACACCGCCACATGATAAGACAAGAGTTGCAACGGGATGGTGGCAACCAGCGGCTCCAGACACTCCAGCACATCGGGCAGTTCAATAACCTCGTCGGCTATCTTGGCAATGGTTTCATCGCCCTTGGTCACCAAGGCTATCACCCTGCCCTTGCGAGCCTTGATTTCCTGAATATTCGACAACACCTTCTCGTACATGGCATCATGGGTGGCAACCACTACTACGGGCATGTCAGAGTCGATCAAGGCTATGGGGCCGTGTTTCATCTCAGCGGCAGGATAGCCCTCGGCATGGATATAGGAAATCTCCTTCAGTTTGAGAGCACCTTCCAGGGCGACGGGATATGAGAAGCCCCGACCTAGGTAGAGGAAATTATGCGCGTAGGTAAATGTTCGTGCCAGGTCAGCCACCTTGTCGTTGGCCTTCAGCACCTCACGAATCTTTTCCGGTATCTCGCTCAGCCCCTTCACCACCTTCAGGTATTCGTCACGGGCAATCGTTCCTTTTGCCTCGCCCAAGGCCAGTGCAATCATGGTGAGCACAGTAACCTGGCCTGTGAAGGCCTTCGTTGATGCCACGCCAATCTCTGGGCCTACATGGATATATGTACCCGTATCTGTAGCACGTGGGATGCTGCTGCCTATAGCGTTGCAGATGCCATAGATAAAGGCGCCACGCTCCTTGGCCAGTTGGATGGCAGCCAGCGTGTCGGCAGTCTCTCCGCTCTGCGAGATGGCCACCACCACATCGTCCTCGTTGACCACAGGATTACGATAGCGGAACTCTGACGCATACTCAACTTCCACGGGTATGCGGCAGAACGTCTCTATGAGTTGCTTACCGATAAGTCCGGCATGCCATGACGTACCGCAGGCCACGATGATGATTCGCTTGGCGTTGAGCAACTGGCGGCGGTAGTCGATGAGTGCCGACAGCGTCACATGGTCGGCTTCCATATTGATACGTCCACGCATACAGTTGGTCAGACAGTCGGGCTGCTCGAAGATCTCCTTCAGCATAAAGTGGGGATAGCCGCCTTTCTCTATCTGGCCGAGGTCAATGTCTACGGTCTTTACCTGCAGATCCTGCTCTTCACCCAGAATACTGAATACCTTCAGCCCTTCGTCTAAACGGATCTGGGCAATATTGCCATCCTCCAGATAAACCACCTTGTCGGTATACTCAATAATAGGACTGGCATCACTCCCCAGGAAGAACTCGCCGTCGCCAACACCCACCACCAGCGGACTCTGCTTGCGGGCAGCAACGATCTGCCTGTCGTCACGCTTGTCGATGATGGCAATGGCGTAGGCACCGATAACCTGATACAGGGCCACCTGTACGGCCTCCAGCAGGGTGAGTTTTTTCTTCACCATGATATACTCCACCAGTTGCACCAACACCTCGGTATCTGTGTCGCTTTGGAACTTGACGCCTTTCTGTTGTAGTTTCAACTTGATGTCGGCATAGTTCTCAATAATGCCGTTATGGATGATTGCCAAGTTATGACTCTCAGAGTAATGGGGGTGTGCGTTGCGTGCCGACGGCTCACCATGTGTGGCCCAACGGGTATGTGCAATGCCAATGTTTCCACTCGTATCCTTGTCACTGCAATACTCGGTCAGGTTGTCAACCTTGCCTTTGGTCTTGTAAACATTCAACTCGCCCTTGCCGTTAATCATTGCCACGCCGGCAGAGTCATATCCACGGTATTCCAGACGTCTGAGACCTTTTATCAAAATAGGAAAGGCTTCTTTCCTTCCGATATATCCTACTATTCCACACATAGTGATACTATTTATTATATGGTTGTGTCGGTTAAATGTGTTGGTATAAATGAAAAGAGATTGGAAATTGATTTCCAATCTCTTATGGTATTTATTTCAATATGTTATACAACAGCGAAGTCAACGAGATAAGGATTGACGTTGCAGAGAACCATAGCGTTGTCATACTACCTACACTGGAGTTCTGGGCCTTCACCTTGTTGGGCGTGACGTAGACCACGTCGTTCTGCTGCAGATAGAAGTAGGGCGAGTTGATGATGTTGGCATCAGTCAGGTCGAACACATGGATAGACTTCTGGCCGGTGGCATCCTCACGAATCAGTTGCACGTTCTTACGCTGTCCGTAGATGGTCAGGTCACCGGCCTGTGCCAGTGCCTCAAGAATAGAAATCTTCTCGCGGCTCACAGTGAAAGTACCAGGACGGGCCACCTCGCCGATGACTGAAATCTGATAGCCAGTCATACGAACCGTGACGATAGGATTCTCTGCCTCAGCCATAAAGGGCTTTATCTTGTCCTGAATCATATTCTCTGCCTCGGCCTTGGTCAGACCGCCAACACGCAACTGGCCAACAATGGGGAAATTAATAAAACCATTATTGTCGACCAGATAAGTCTGGAGCATGGCCTGCGAATACGTGCTTCGTGAATTAACAGTATATGGCGTAGGCACCGTCATGTTAAACGGCACAGCAGCCTCATCATTGGTGGTGCTGACGGTAATGGTCAACTGATCCTTGGGCATGATGCGGGCATCAAACAAATACTGCGACTTTGATAAGTCTGTCACATCGGCATTCTGGAAGTATGCTACATCTTTCTGACTGCCACATGCTGCAAAGAGCACGAGGGCAAGTAGCAATAAAGCGGACTTGTTAAATAGTTTCATTCTGTAATTCTAATTAATTTGCGTGCAAAATTACTGTATTTTTTCGAAATACGCAAAAAAAAAGGGGAGTTTTTGAATAACTCCCCTTATTTTATTGGCAAAAGGCCATGTGAACATGGTTTTCGCTTGCTTAATAGAACTTGAAATAGCGGCGTGCATTGTTATAGGAAATGTCCTCCACCATGCGGGCCAATGTCTCACGGTCGTCGGGCAGCAGACCTTTTTCCACGTCGTTGCCGAGGATGTTGCAGAGGATGCGGCGGAAATACTCATGACGCGGATACGACAGGAACGAGCGGCTGTCGGTGAGCATGCCTACGAAGCGGCTCAACAGTCCCAGGACGCTAAGAGCGTTCATCTGCTTGATCATGCCGTCCATCTGGTCGTTGAACCACCAGCCGGAGCCAAACTGAATCTTCCCGGGTTCGCCTCCCTGGAAGTTGCCCAGCATCGTGGCAATGACCTCGTTGGCACAGGGATTCAACGTATATAATATAGTACGCGTGAGTTTATTCTCCATATTCAGTTTGTTGAGGAACTTCGACATGGCCTTTGCCGTGTTGAACTCTCCGATAGAGTCGAAGCCGGTGTCAGGCCCCAGTTGGTTATACATCTTTGTGTTATTGTCGCGAATGGCACCATAGTGGAACTGCTGTGTCCAGTCGCTGTCGGCATCCATCTCGGCCATCACGGTGAGGAAGCAGTTCTTGAACTGACGGATCTCCACCTGCGAGAGTTGCTGTCCGCGCATGGCCTTCTCGAAAATGGTCTCTATCTGAGAGTCGGTATAGTCCTCATCATAGAATTCCTCGATGCCGTGGTCAGAGAGTTTACAGCCGTTGGAGGCAAAGAAGTCGTGACGCTTCTGCAAGGCATCCACCATGTCGGCAAATTTCACGATGTTGATGCCGCTCACGGCTGCAAGTTGCTCCACGTATTTCGGGAACTCGGGTTTCTCGATGTTCATGGCCTTGTCTGGGCGCCAGGCAGGAATCATCATGGGGTCGTCGTCAGCCTTGTTACGTGCATACTCTATATGGTTGTGCAAGTCGTCAACAGGGTCGTCGGTGGTGCATACACACTCCACATTATAATGCTTCATCAGCCCACGAGCCGAAAACTCCGGCTGCTTCAGTTTCTCGTTGCACTCATCGAAAATCTCACGGGCCGTCTTCGGCGAGAGCAGTTTCTCAATGCCGAATGCCGTCTTCAGTTCCAGGTGTGTCCAATGATACAGGGGGTTACGGAAGGTATAGGGTACCGTCTCTGCCCACTTCTCGAACTTCTCCCAGTCGCTGGTATCCTTGCCTGTGCAATAGCGCTCGTCAACCCCGTTGGTACGCATGGCACGCCATTTGTAGTGGTCGCCACCCAACCACAACTCAGTAATACTCTTGAACTTATGGTCGTTGGCCACCATCTCGGGAATCAGATGGCAATGGTAGTCGATGATGGGCATTTTAGCCGCATGGTTGTGATACAAGTCCTGGGCGACTTCTGTCTCCAGCACGAAGTTTTTGTCATTGAATTGTTTCATTAGTCTCTTCTGTTTTAAGTGGTTTAAAAATCTGCCTGCAAAGATAATCTTTTTTTTTCTAATTCGATGGTAAAAGCCAACAAAACGTCCGTTAATTATATTTAAAAGAACCTTACCTTATCAAATACAAAATGCCATCTGTCATTTTTCTCAGCGAAAATTTGGTTTTCTCGTTGCTTTCAACTAACTTTGCACCCAAAATAGAGATAATTAGTAAAAAAATGATACTGGAAAAAATAAACAATCTCCTTCAGCAGGTAGACACGCTGGAGGCCAAGAATGCTGAGGAAGTAGAGCAGTTGCGACTGAAATACCTGAGCAAGAAAGGTGAACTGAACGAGTTAATGAGCGACTTCCGCTCTGTTGCTGCCGACCAGAAGAAAGAGGTGGGCATGAAGATCAACGAACTGAAGCAGCGCATCACAGACCGCATCAACATGCTGCGCGAGATGTGTACCTCACAGGAGGCTGGCGACGAGGTCGTCGACCTGACGCGTACCCCCTACCCCATTGGTCTTGGCACGCGCCATCCCCTTACCATCGTCACCAACGAGATCATCGACATCTTCAGCCGCATGGGGTTCGTGCTGGCCGACGGTCCCGAGGTGGAGGACGACCTGCACGTGTTCACCAAGATGAACTTTGCCGCCGACCATCCTGCACGCGATATGCAAGACACTTTCTTCGTCAGCCAGCATCCCAACGATGTGACCAAAAACATTCTGCTGCGCTCTCACACCAGCAGCGTACAGGCCCGCGTGATGGAGCAGATGCATACCGAGGACGGCAAACTAACGTCACCCATCCGCGTCATCTGTCCGGGACGCGTCTACCGCAACGAGGCCATCACCGCCCGCGCCCATTGTTTCTTCCATCAGGTGGAGGGTCTGTATATCGATAAAAACGTATCGTTCACCGACCTCAAGCAGGTGCTGCTTTCTTTTGCAAAGGAGATGTTCGGCGCCGACACCAAGATACGTCTGCGCCCCTCTTACTTCCCATTCACTGAGCCCAGTGCCGAGATGGACATTTCATGCTTTATCTGCGGCGGCGAGGGCTGCGGCTTCTGCAAGCATACGGGCTGGGTAGAGATCCTGGGCTGTGGCATGGTAGACCCGAACGTTCTCGAACAGTGCGGCATCGACTCGACTATCTATAGTGGCTATGCCTTTGGCATGGGTGTCGAGCGCATCACCAACCTGAAATATCGCGTCAGCGACCTACGCATGTTCTCTGAAAACGACACCCGGTTTCTCGAAGAGTTCCAGTCGGCCGACTAAACAGCGACACACCCTCTTTGCTTATCATACCTTACTGAGTACACTTGAAAAAGTTTACTTTCACCAGTAAACAAACCGCATGGCACTCCCCTCCCCTACATGGGAGGGGAGTGCCATGCGGTGTCATGCACCTGAAATATCGATTGACCCGATTTATCCCTTTGGAACGCTTGCGGTTAGAAAACAGGCATGGTTAGCAGGGTGAATAGGTCTGTCTTATCCGCACTGCGTTCAATCCAATACTGAAATGAAAGTCAATGGAGGCTGTTTGCTTGGTCAAAACAGGCTCGTTTGCAGGTCAAAACAGGCTCCTTTCTAAGTTGTCGACCTAGGTCAATCGATCTGCCGACCTAGGTCAATCGATCTGCCGACCTAGGTCAATCGATCTGCCGACCTAGGTCAATCGGTCTGTCGACCTAGGTCAATCGATCTGCCGACCTAGGTCAATCGGTCTGTCGACCTAGGTCAATCGATCTGCCGACCTAGGTCAATCGGTCGCGCGAACTCAGATTCCATGCTCCGAAGAGATGTGTAGGGGATAAGACTATTGTCTTTAACTACTTTAACTCCCTTAACTACTTTAACTACTAAAAAGTTGAGCACTTGCGAAACTTGAATATTTTTATAAAGATTTTAAGGAAAAACATAGGTTGTTTAAGAATAATTTGCTAAATTTGCAGCGTAAAAGAATATATGCTAACCTAAAACTATGAACAAATTACATAGAATTGCAGTGCTGGCAGGTGTCCTGTCGTGGACAATAGGCCTGACAGCAGGCGACAATGACGGGGAACCATCGTGGAGTCTGAAGACAAACCTGCTCTATGATGCCACGCTGACACCCAATATTGGCTTGGAGGCCAGGACGAGCAACCGAACGTCCATGCAAGTGTTCTATGGCCTGCACCCCTGGAAGTTCAGTGAGAACAAAAAACTGCGCCATTGGAGCCTGATGCCCGAATGGCGCTATTGGCTCAAGCGCCAAACGGCCCATTCCCCAAACAACCAGACGCCCGGTCTCACCGGCTGGTTCTGGGGCATCCATCTGGTGGGAGGCCAGTATAATGCCAGTGGCAAGCGGTTGCCCTTCGGCATGTTCAAGGCTCTTCGCACCAACCGCTATGAGGGATGGTATGGCGGCGGCGGTCTGACGTTGGGCTATGCCTGGCGGTTAGGGAGGCAGGACTCGTCTAATCCGATGCTCTCTAACTGGCGACTGGAGGCTGTCGTGGGCATAGGTTATATCCATACCCGCTATCATCAGTATGGTGCAGACATCTGTGATGATGACTATGGCATCGGCCATTATAACTACGTCGGTCCTACGAAACTGGCTCTCAACCTGTGCTACAACTTCGGTAGGAAACGCCAGCAGCCCGCCTGTGAGCCAGTAGCGCCACAGCCCGTGGTGCGCGAGGTTTACAAGCCAGATTATCGGCTGGCGTATATCACCCCGCAGGCCGAACAGCAGAAGACGCGCCAGTTGAGCGGCCGCGCCTTCCTTGACTTCGTGGTGAACAAGACCGACATTCGGCCCAATTATCGCGGCAACGCCGCCGAGTTGTCCAAGGTGCTGCGTACCATCGACGTGGTGCGTCAGGACTCGTTTACCACTATCACCCATATCAGCATCCATGGCTACGCATCGCCTGAAAGTCCGTATCAGCATAATGCGTACCTGGCACAGGCTCGCGCCGAGGCATTCGCCAACTATGTGCAGGGTCTCATCAGTCTGCCGAAGAGCATTTTTACTATCGAGAGCACGCCCGAGGACTGGGAGGGACTCATCGCTCGCCTCAACAGCCTTATAAGCCCCAGCAGCCCCATAAGCCCCATAAGCCCCAGCAGTCTCAACGTCGTGCTGAGCATTGCAAGCGATGCCTCCCTCTCCCCCGACGAGAAAGAGCGACAACTGAAGCGCCAGCACCCGAAGGAGTGGCGCTACATGCTCGACAGCATCTTCCCCGCCCTGCGCCACAGCGATTATGAGGTCAACTATACCGTGCGCCCATTCACCGTCAAAGAGGCCGCCCGTATCATCCGCGAGAAACCGCAGCACCTGAGCCTCAACGAGATGTTCCTTGTGGCTAACACCTATACACCCGGCTCGCTGGACTACAACGACGTCTTCGAGACCGCCGTGCGTATGTATCCTAACGACGCGACGGCCAACCTCAACGCCGCCGTCATCGCCCTGAACAAGAATGACCTCGACACAGCCGGACGCTACCTGCAAAAGGCGGGCAACTCGCCCGAAGCGCAGAACGCCCGCGCCGTCCTCGCCATTCGCGAGGGCCGGTATGAAGAAGGCAAACAGTTGCTGCAACAGGCTGACATACCCGAAGCCCGACATAACCTCGAAGAACTACAATATTTTATTAATTCATTTTATTATTAACTCTTTAAAATTTTTCTATTATGAAAAAAATGTTTTTCTTAGGAGCATTGTTCGCAGTAGGACTAGGTTTCACTGCATGCTCAAGTGACAACGACGAGGTGGCAGAGGCCACTGGTCAGTCAGAGAATGGTGGCGAGAACTACCTCGCCCTTGGTATCAATCTACCACAAGCCCCTGCAAGCATGACACGTGCTGGAGAAAATGACAACAACGGCCAGGTGACTTATAGCGACGGTCTGGCCACGGAGTATGCCGTGAAGAACGCCACGCTGATTATCTTCAACGATGCCACCAACGAGGATGACGCTACCTTCGTGGCTGCCTACACCATCAACACGGCACCTTGGACTGGAGGCACTTCTAACAACGTCACTGAGATGTCTACAAAGGTCATCAAACTAGTGTCGTCCGATGTTGTTGCCGGCTACAGGGCTATGGTGGTGCTGAACCACAACAACATCCTAACAGTAGGAACAGACAACGGCCTGACTGTGAACACCACAGACCTAACCGCAGGAACTACGACCTATGCCACCTTCCGCAAGATGCTGACCACCTCTGTCAGCACACTCGATGCAGCAAGCATGACATCGGCCGGCTTCTTTATGGCCAATGCTCCGCTGTCGGATGCTTCAGGATCTACCAATTCATTTCTTTCTGGTAATACTACTACCCTTACCACCATCTCGGCAGATGCCATCTACAAGACGGAAGCCGAAGCACAGGCAGCCACGAAGTTCGACCATATCTTCGTAGAGCGCGGCGTGGCCAAGGTTACGATGGAGTCGGCTAACGGTACGATGACCAACTCAAAAGTAGCAGGAACAACACCCGTTGACATCAAATGGACTGTCTCTGGCTGGATTCTTGACAACACCGCTCCCACCACCTACCTCATCCGCTCTACCGATGGCGACAGCGACTTCCGTAACCTGAAGAGCCAGGCTAACACGCCCGCTACGGCCAAAGTGTATCGCTACATTGGCAATACACAGATTAATGACGGAGCAAACACTGCCAGCGGTTTCTGGCGCACCTACTTCGCTAAGAGTGCAGGCTACGACAAGTGGGCAGCAAGCGAGACCTACTCACTGAATACCTTTAGCGGCTCTGGTTCTGACTTCACCACCAACTTCGGTGAGAACTATCCCAAGTACTGTTATGAGAACACCTTCGACGTAGACCACCAAAACGTGAAGAATACTACGCTGGTGCAGGTTGCCATCACTGCAAAGCAGGATGGAAGTACGGATGCCGTAGACCTCTATTCCCTTAACGGACAGAAGACAACGGTTTATACTGCTGACTTGCTGATAGCAGCCATACAGGAGGCAGCCTACTATGTGATGCAGGGTGACGGAGTAACGGGTAGTTATGGCACCGCCGACATCACGGTGACGTTGCCTACCACGTCAGTGGCAGGACCTGTTGAACTTAATAAAGCCGGCGGCACATACATCAAGGTGACACCTGACGCTACCAAGATTACCAGCGGTTATGTCGAGGACGATTTCTACACTAACCTGAGCGCTGCACTCGGCGGTATCGACTGCTACAAGGGCGGTGTGAGTTACTACAGCATCCGCATCAAGCACTTTGGCGACAACCTCACACCATGGAACACATGGGAGGCAACTCAAAGCCTGACCGCACCCACCTCCAGCACCATCTATCCCTCAAACACCACTGCAGATGCCCGCAATGGCGACTATCTGGGACGCTATGGCGTGCTGCGCAACAACTGGTATGACATCACCGTCAACAGTGTTCGCTCATTAGGCGATGCCACGCCTCACACTGGCGACTGGCCCGATACTCCCGATGACGAATTGGACAACTATCTGGCCTTCCGCATCAATGTGCTCTCATGGGCAAAGCGCACACAGAGTGCCGACCTCTAATCATCTGTCTTGAACCAACAAGCGCGGGGGCTCGCTCCTGCCTGTCCCCGCGCTTACATAAAAAACATGCAAAAAAGCATCACATCTGTCCTGTATGCAGCGATATTTTCGCTGCCCCTGCTGCTCATGGCCTGTCATAACTATGATGAAGACCTGACACAGCAGCAGCCGGCGGCCGACATCCTCTCACATTTCAACGCCGAGGGGAAGGCCTGGCTCACCCTCGACCTTAGCCTGTCGGACGAGGACGGCACCACCCGTGGTCATGAGAAAGGCACCACCCGTGCCACCACCTTCGACGACGGCACATCGGCCGAGCACGCCATCAGGACGCTCACCCTTGTGCTGTTCCATGGCACTGGCACAGAAGACCAGATGCAGGTGGCCAGCACCTATCAGGTGGACTATGCCGCCGAGGCCGACGGTCACGCACAGGTGACTCACCACTCGCAAAACACCATCCAGATCAGCAGCGACAATATCACCGCCAACGACCGCCTCGCCATCCTCGCCATCGCCAACGCCTCACCCGCCATCAGTGCCGGACAGACCTTTGCCGATGTGAGAGACCTGACAGCCGACATTATCACTACCATCAGCGGCACCGACTACTACGTGATGAGCAGCAGTCCGCTGGCTTCGGCCAACGACGGCACGGGCACCGTCTCAACGCTGGTGGGGATAACATCCGACAATCTCCATCCCACCGAGGCCGAAGCCCGGAGCAATCCCGCCGGACATATCTACCTGGAGCGGGCTGCCGCCAAGGTAACCGTCACTAACGATATCACCTCTTATTATATACAAGGCAACCACTACGCCACCTTCAATGCTACCGACCTGACCTTTACCCTCGACAACTACAACGCCTCCGGCTACCTCTGCCGTCACCTGTCGGCGACAAACTACGCCCGTATGGTGGAGACAATGCCCCTGCCAAACGGCAAGTTCCGTACCTACTGGGCTGAGGACGTGAACTACGATAACTTAACCACGACCCTGACGAACTATACGAGCGCCACGTCGACATGGCTTGCGCTCGGTAATGACCATCCACAATATTGCGCCGAGAACACCTTCGACGTCAGTCACATGCAGGACAACTATACCACCTCTGTGCTGGTGCGCCTGCAACTGAACGCCGGCACCGACTTCTACACCACCAGCGTCACCGGGCAGGACATCATCTTCCAGCCACCCTCGACAACCCTGAGCGAGGAGGGCACCGGCGCCTCGTCGTCATTCAGTCGAGAGGCCGCCACTACTCCCGACGGGTCACCGTCGGGCATTGCCACTACTCCCGGCGGGTCGCCGTCGGGCATCACCCGTTCCGCCGTAGTGACCTACGACGGCACATCGACCGCCACCATCGACAACTACCTGCGCACGTGGCTCTGGCAGACCAACAGTGCCTTCCGCAACTGGGTGAACACCTACGCGGCGGGCGAGCCGAAGCATGTCAGCATAGCCGTGACAACACCCACAGGCGGCGGCACGGCCACCGCCACCGTGACACAGACCGCACAAGCCAGCGGCAGCACAGGTGCCACTGCCTTTGCCTCACTTGCTCTCAACGAATATATCGCCGACAACATAACGCTGACATTCTACGACGACGGCTACTGCTACTACCGCGTGCCCGTCCGTCATTTCAACGACACACAGACACCGTGGGCTTCGGCACCCACAATGACCGACAACACCACCACCCAGGCCTACAGCACCACGGCCGCCACAGCGGTAGGCGGTTCTACCGCCGATGCTACCTTCCTGGGACGCTACGGTATGGTGCGCAACAACTGGTACACCATCGGCATCACTGGTGTCACCCACGTTGGCTCACCAGTCATCCCGTCGCTCACCACCGATGCCGACGACCGTATAGAGCAACTGCTCAACGCTACGCTCAACATTGCCAGTTGGACTACGAACACTGGTGACCTGTGACGAATAAGTTTAGAGTTAAGAGTTTAGAGTTAAGAGTTTAGAGTTTAGAGTTAAGAGTTTAGAGTTAAACGAATGAGGTTACGTCAATACATACTGACCCTGGGCCTGCTGGCAGGAGTGCTGCTCCTGACAGCCTGCCAGAACGATGTCCTGTCCGTAGAGACGGCAGAGGACACCGAGCAGCCCGTGGCCAGAAGCGTAGATGGCAGTTTCCTCAACCTGCATATCGTCAACAACGTGGAAGCAGTGACACGCGCCACCGCCGTCGGCTCTGCCGTCGAGAACGCCATCTACGACGGCATCCTCGTCATCTTCAAGGGCAATGGCGAGAGTTCGGCCACGCTGCAGAGCGCCGTCGTCATCGACCAACTCATCAACAACCCCGGCACGTCGGCCAGCGTAGACATCATACAGCGCCTGCCGGAAGGAACGCACCCCTACCCTGCCTCCGGCGCAGGAAAACTCTACGTCATGGCACTGCTCAACACCACCGCCACAGGCCTTTCTGTCAGCAACAACATGCTCTACTTGAACGGCACATCGCTCAGTGGCTATACCCGTGCACAGTTGCAGGGGGCAGTCATCAACGCCGTAGGCTCCACAGAGCAGCACGTGGGACTGTATATGGCCAGCAAGCCTAAAGGCACTGGATCTACACCACAGCAGACGGCCATACAGATATACGACCCCACGGCGGCAACCCCGTCGCAGTACCTGTACGACCGCCAGGAGGACATCACGGCGAGCAGCAGCAAACTCACCCTCAACGTGGAACGGGCGGCTGCCAAGGTCAGCATCGCCAATGCCGCAACTACCATCACCAGCATCAACCTCAACGGCAGCGGCAGCAGCCACCCCACCGTGCACCGCATGACATGGACACCCAACAACTACTATACACAGTGCTATGCCATCAGTGGCGGCAGCGGCACTACCATCACGCCAAGCACCTTCACCGCCACCGACTTCAGCCTCTACCCGCAGCGGTCGCTCAGCGGCGATGCCGTCTACATCGGCGAGGGCAGCACCGACATCATCGTCGAGGTGCTGCTGAAGGACGGCTCGTTCCTCATGGACGACTGCTATGCCTTCTACCCGTTGAACGACACGTTCACAGAGAATAGTTTCCACGACCTCTACACCAGCGCCTCGCAGTTTGTGGCCTACCTGAAGAGCGGCTGGATATGGCAACGCGCCGGCTACGACCTCTCCACAAGAAGCGCCGACGACATCTACGGCAACATGAAGATGGAGATGGATGCCAACGGCACCGTCACCGTCACCTTCACCATGGACACCACAGGCTACACCTCAGCAGAGACAGCCGGCTTAGCACGCCTGAAAACCTTCCTCGAAAGTCATACCAAAGGTTTCCGCAACGGTAAGATGTACTACACCTACACCGTGAACCCCATAGAACGCAACAACGCCTACAGCCTCACCCTCCAGGCCACCAGCATTGCCGGCATCGGCCGGCCTGCCCCATGACGAAAGTCGTAATATCGTTGTCTCGAAATATCGAGATAACGAAATATCGAGATAACGAAACAAAGTAACAACGAAACAACAAGATAATGAAACGAGCGAAAAGACATAACACCTTTGTTCTGTATGCAGCGATTCTGTCGCTGCCCCTCCTCCTGCTGTCCTGCTCAATGATGAGCGATGACCGCTCGGACTGCCCCGATTGCCGCAACACCCTGCGCGTAATGCTGCGCTACGACTACAACATACAGCGGGCCAACATGTTCGGCGACCAGGTACAGGAGGCCACCGTCTATGTAGTAGACCCCCAGACTGGCATCGTTGTTGACATGCAGGCCACCGCACCCCAGGATGCTGACGCGGCCCTCCGTGCCACACACCCCATGAGCAACCCCTCATTTGCCTTCAACTTCGAGGGTCTGACGCCCGGCAACTACCGCCTTTATGCCGTGGGCCGTTCTTCCGCCGATGCCGCCTTCAGCATTACCGCGCCCGCCATTGCCGAGAGCATCGACCGCCTGCAGTTCACCCTCCCTGCCAGCACCGCCGCCTCCCCGTCGCGTATGTCCGTGTCCCCGTCGCGTTTGTCCTCATCCCCATCGCGTATGTCCTCATCCCCATCGCGTATGTCCGTGTCCGGCGGTTTTCCCGCCGGAGTCATAGCCCTTCGCCTTGACACCATCTGGAACACCCTCACCCCCATTGATGTCACCGTGGCCGCCGATGCCCCCACAGAGGCCACCATCCCCTTGATGCGCCTCACCAACGACCTGAACATCGTCGTATTCCGTCGCGACGGCTCCCTCGACAACAGCCACAACCGCTATGAGGTCACCGTTACCGACGAGGTCCTCACCCTTGGCTACGACAACGAGCCGACGGCTACCGCCTCGCTCGTCTACCAACCCTTCGCCGCCTGGACTACAGAGACGGTTACTGACCCCACCCCCAACCCCTCCCCTACTAGGGAGGGGAGCGGCTACGCACCGACAACAAGGACGGATGACATCATCGCCGAGCGCAACGCCCACTACGACCTGTCGCTCTCGCGCCTGCTGATACACGACGATGCCCGTCATAACGCCCGCCTCTTGATCACCAACCGCGAGACCGGCCACGAAATAGTAAACATCGACCTCTGCTACTACCTCGCCCTGGCCCGTAATGCCTACGAGACGCAGCACTACTCCGTACAAGAGTACCTCGACCGCGAATACGACTACCGCCTCGACTTCGGCTTCGACGGCAGCGGTAACAATGAGATCTGGAAATACATGACCATCCATATCAACGCCCTCTCGTGGGCTCTCCGCATACAAAATGAGGAACTGTAAATTCGCCCTTCTGCTCCTTCTCATGACAGGAGCCGCAGACATCGTGGCAGCCACCTATAATGCCACGGTGAGGAAGACCTACGTGGACTACAACAACGCAGACACGTCTTTCGGCCAGATAGCACAGGGTACGGCCACCATCTCGGGCTATAACCGCATCAACGATGGCGTGGTAGGCTTTGGCAACACCGGATGGGGCGTTAACTACATCACCTACGTGCAGGTGGATGCCTCGGCCATCAGGAACAGCGGCATGGTGACTGGGGCAACCCTGACGGCATGGGTCACAGGCTCTACCGACAGCAAGCGACAGACCACATGGGGCGTGGGCTACAACAACTCCACATGGTCTGATGCCATGACCTATAACACCGCCGACAAGAGCATCACCACCATCGGACAGGAGGTCACGACATCCACTACGTCGGCAAGTACATGGGAAGAGATATCCTTCGACATCACCGATGCCCTGGCCGACGATGACGACAAAATCATCACGCTCATTATCTACGAGACGGCTGCTGGCGGCGGCTATATCGACGTGGCATCGACCATCGCCGTAGAGTATGCGCCTTACCATAGTTATACCGTTGAGTCGAGCATCAACAGCGTCACCCTGGCTACGGGCACAGTGGCCGAGGGCATCGAGGTGATAGCACCCTATCCCCGCTATCAACTCAGTGGTACAACGCTCTACAAGGTTCCCGGCCATGAATCAGCCAACCCGCACTATGGTCGCCGCTTCACCGTGACCACCGACAACCAAGTGGAGACCGTCACCTACGACTCCTACGCTGAGAACATCATAGCCTACCGTGAAGCCGAGGACTTCCTGACGCCCGTGGTCGGCAACAGCAATATCTACAACCGCTGCTCCGGCACAAGTGGCGGCTACGCCCGTAGTTATGTCGACGTGGCGACAAGCCTGCCATCTGGTGCCTATAAGATTACTGCCGGCTCGTATGCCAACACCAGCACATCGTTTACCTTCCGCGCCGGCAACAACGACGTGTTCACTCAGACAGGCAACGGGATGTGGCAGGAGGTCACCAGCAGCACCTTCCAGGTGGCCGACGGACAGACCATACAGGTCATCGGCGGCAGCAACAACTATGCCCTCGACTATGTGTATGTGCAGGCGGTCTTTGCATACGCTACGGCAAGCAGCAACCGGACATACGGACAGACGAAAAAACCGTCACTCATCAATCCCGCCAATGCTGCCGTCACCTATTCATCGGATAATGTGGCCGTGGCGACGGTCAACGCCAACGGCGGCATCACCTTTGTGCGCAACGGCACCGCCACCATCACCGCCCGCGCCACCATCGATGGGGTGGAATATACCTCCACACACACCGTCTATGTCACCGGCCAGAGCACCAACACCTCTGCCATCGTCTACGACAGCAGCACCAAGACCGACAGTTACGGTGTGGGTGCCTATACTTCGGGCGACGACCGTTACCTGAACGAAGAGATCGACGGCACGTCCATCAGTATTGGCTACGGCAGCACCTCGGAGACACAGATGGCATTAGGCAACTCTATAGCCCGCTGCTATGACGGCGACGGCAACATGTATGCCACGCTGAGCGGCACTGACGGCAAGGACGGTGCTCCATACAAGGGCACCTACTATGTCTTCAAGCCCAAGAAGGGCTATAACGGCAAACTGACCGTTGGCGGCAGAATTGCCAATGCCGACGGCAGCAACACACCGAGGGGACTCATTCGACTGGCCGATGCCGACGGCAACGTGCTTGAGAAGAAATCGCTGGATACCGACTACACCTCCATCACCTTCAACACCCTGCTCATGGGCGGCAGCACCTACTATGTCTACGCCGAGACCACAGCCATGCGCAAGAGCGGCTCCAGCACCGGCAATATCGACTATGCCGACAACGACGTCTACTCCACCTTCCAACTGACAAACTTCTCATTCGCCCAGATGGAGGGCACCACCGTCAACCTCATCGACCAGTCGCTGCTGCTCTTCCCTAACAACAATGCCAACAGCAACCGCCTGGACCGCACCATCCCCGGATTCGACATCACCTTCGGCGGTGGCGACGGTGCCAAGTATCAGAACAACGGCACGTTTATCTTCAGGAACAAGGGTGCCAACAGCGAGACCGAGAACGGCAGCATCACCATCAGCCCGCGTGTCAAGGCCGGCACGGGCAGTGTCTCGGACGTAATCATAACAAGCGTGACGCTGAACACCGGCAGCGAAGCCATCGGCTTACCTTCCGTTTATATCAACGGCGTGGACAAGGGCGCAGTGACGGCCAACAGTACGCTCGTCTATAATAATCTGACTGGTAATACGCTGACCATTAAACTTAAGGGAACCGGTACAAGCAACAGCATCTATTTCCTGCTCAACTCCATCACCTTCAACTATACGCTCAACGGCAGCGTGGAACTCGACGATACGAAAGGCAACGTCGACCTGCGTTTCTCCAACTACGTCTACGGCCACACCGGCGAGACGGCTGAGTGCGACCTCTACTTCGACTCTCCCGTAGCCTTCTACGGCGATGTCTCGTTCTGGGGCGACAACTGGACGTTCAGCCAGGCTACCACAGGCGAGGCGGTGAAGACGAAGGTGGGCGAAAAGACACACTTCTACTACAATAACGGCAGCGGCAATGGCCCTTACAGGGTGAACATCGGCGAGGGTGTGTGCCACCTGTACGCCTCGTTTGCCGAGACCGACTATTTTGCGGCAGCATACGCTTCCACCCGTCTTTACAGTTACGACTATGTAGAGGAGCCTGCCCTGACACTGTCCCCTGGCGAGTCGTACACCGTACCGGCGGCCAGCGGCCTGAACTTCGCGCTGACAGCCACCGGCGGCGGCACCATCACCCTGACGAACACCACCGAGACTGCCGTCACCGCCGACGGCACTGAGTTGCAGACCACGGCGACGGGCACCTATGTCGTCATCACCAACAGCGGCAACGACCCCGTTACCATCACTCGCATCGAGGTGAGGCGGCAGGAGCCGGAACTCAACTACAACTATACTGGCGGTCAGGGCGACGAGGGGAATGTGTTTTTCCCTGGTGACCACACGCTGCCTTCGGCTTTCACCGTAAAAGAAGGTAACACCGACATCTCCGACCACTACGAATCATCGGGCACCTACGAGATTCTGAGGGGTGTGGAAGGCGTGACTATCAACACTTCGACAGGCGAGGTCGCCGTGGGCACCAATGCCGAACAGGGATGGCTCGAAGTGCAGTTGACCGTCAATCCCAAGGATGCCTACAAGGACCTCTACGGCCCTGTGAGCAAGACCGTCCGCCTGACGGTAGTAAACGGCTACTGGGACTTCCGCACCTACAAGAACAGCGACCACAACAACCTGAACGGCAGTGACGGCTGGAGTGCCAACAACTACAACCAGGCCCGCGACACCGAGTTCATGGAGGAGTTTATCCTCCGCAACGGCGAGCCGCTGATGCAGGCCATCGGTCTGGAGTCGCAGTACAAGATGCGCCTCACATGGGCGAAGAACAACGGCGACGGCCGCCTGCACCTCTTCGGCAAGGGCAGCAACGCGCAGAACCGCGCCCGCTACGACCGTGGCGGAATCCTGCGCGTGCCAGTGAAGAAGGGCATGATGATAGAGATCAACGCCTACAGCAACGGACAGCGGTCGGACATGAACCTCGACGGCTGTAACGACCTGACCAACGCAGCCGTCACGACGTTCTATGTCGACGAATATGCCGCTTCGCAGTACTTCATCGCCAGCCGCGACGGCTACATCGACATCATCAACCCCTCGTCTAACCTCGACCTCTACATCAACTACATCCGGCTCACGTCGGAGATGGTGTTCTACTACGGCAATGAGACCTATACCGAACCGGGCGGCACATTCAACAACTACGTCGTCAACCAGGGCGAGACCACACTCAGTTACACCTATACCAACACCACCTCTGGCAACATCTGCGAAAGCATCGCTGCCGACGGCACGGTGACGCAGCGCGAGGGTGCCTACGGCAGTTACGAGGTGACGGTGACAGGTAGCGGCACAGGACTGCTGGCCGGAAAGACGGGAACATATACCGTCCATACCGTTGGATTCAGTGTCGTGAGTCCGGTGACGAAGCAGATAGATGCCTCGCTGAAGACCACGTTCACGCCCAAAGACGACATCACCATCACCAATAGCAGCGGTCTCGACAACGATGCCCTGAAAAACAAGGTGACCTACACCTTCATGAGCATGACGGCCTCCGTGGCTTACTTCGACGGCGACGACCTCATCATCGAGGGCATCGGCGACGTGGTGCTGCAGGCCCGCCTTGGTGCCATCACCAAGACCATGGCTTACCGCGTCATCGGTGCCTCGCTCAACGACGAAGCGCCAGTCATCACCAACACGCAGGGCAGTTATACCGTCGTCATCCGAGGCGGTGACGCCAACAGTTTCAGTTTCGACACAGCAAGAATGACTGCCGGCATACTGGGCGACCTGAAGGGCACCACCCCCACCTACGCCCGGAACGGCAACACGCTGACCATTTCAGACCTGCCCAGCGGTAAGGGCGGCACCATCCCCATCTATGCCAGTTGCACCTACGGCGGAGCAGCAGTGACGATGGAGGGCGTGCTCACCGTGGCCTACAGCAGTCATGTGTGGAATTTCGAGAGCGACCTTATCCCAAAACTGGCCAACTGGACACCTAAGGATGTCGGCACCTGGAGTGATGCCTGCACCTTCGAGGAGCCTGTCGACGCCTCGGCCAGCAACACCGACACCAAGGACTGGTGCTTCGTGCGAAAGATGGGCGTCACACACCCAGAGTCGTCCATCATCTACTACTACAACCACTCGGTCATCGGCACCAACGCCCTCGTCATCCCTGAGACACAGGGTCTCTACCTGCGCACCACACAGAGCGGCAAGCAACTGGGTATAGAGATGGACAACGAGCGTGTCAACAACGTGGGCGTGCCGAAACTGACCAACGGCAACTATGCTGCTCGCAACCTGATGATTCTGCGTGGCGGACAGGTAATCATCCCGAAGGTGAAGCCCGGCCAGTGGATAGAGGTGCGCTGGACCCGTCACCAGGACGATATGGCCGAGCGCCTGTCGATGCAGAACCTGTGCGATGTCAACGGCAAATACATCAGCGAAATCTACAAGATAGGCAACTGCTTCTACAACATCCCCGGGCAGACCAGCACGTATATGTTCCAGGTTAACCCCGATGCCACACCCGACGAACTGGATGCCGACGGCCGACTGGATGCCGTCTTCGAGGTGGCCGACAACATCTACATCAGCATCCAGCAAATCGAACTGCACGAACCAGGCTGGCAGTACAACTCGTCGATGGCACAGCAACTGAAGGGAACCATCGACGGCGCTGAAGAAGTGGTTGACGTGAGCCACCAGTACCTCACCGACGGCAACAGCCATACCATCGAATTCATGGCCAAAGACTCGCAGAACGCACCCAACGCCCCGCAGATATGGACTATCTCCCTGGAGGGAAACCTCACGGCAGCCACGGGAGCCAGCAAGAGCGACGGCGGCAATGCCACGGCATCGCTCACCTATAAGGACGGATGGGGGAAGGCCTACGTCACCCTGACCAGTTATTCGCAGAACATGAAGTATGTGGCCAACCAGAACACGTGGGTCATCACCATCGGCGCACGACCACAGCAGACCTACCCCTACACCTGGGACTTCAGCAAGTATTTCGACACCACGAAAGCCAGCGTCGGCGGTTCACCCGACGACCACTACGTGGAAGACCTATACTACAGCGACGCGACCGTAGCCGACAAGGCTAAAGATGTAACCAACCTTATCACCAACCCCACGATTGATGGCAATGCAAATGGCTGGACCATCAGCAGAAGCAACGGTAACGGCCCCATGAAACCATCGAACGATGCACTGGAGTTCTGGGCATGGAACGAACCGCCACACACAGGTGCCTCGTTCGACTACTATCAGGAACTCACTGTGCCCAACGGCTACTATATCGTCAGTGCCGACATGTATAACTCGCTCAACGGCGAGGAAGGCGCCATCTTCGCACCCTCCGTCTGCCTCTACACCAACAATGGTAACTTCGATGAACGCAGGCAGGTTGATGTCGAGGGCACCGACTTCAATACCTACTCCACCCCTGCCATTAAGGTGACCGACGGCACCCTGCGCATCGGCGTGAAGAACTTCAGCGGAATTCAGGCCCGCTGGGTCGTGGCCGACAACTTCCGCCTCACCCGCATTGAATATGACACAGAGTCGACACGTGCCCACGAACTGCGCCGAGATGTAGATACTTGGACGGAGAGCGGCAACAACGAACAACTGAATACCAATGGCTACGACTCACGCAAATACTGGTCGTACTATGTCGACGGTGCCCAACTGGCCAGCCACTCACTCGGCATCCTGCCTGAGACCGAGGGCCTTGGCTTCCGCCTCGCCGACAAGGCCACCTCCACCCTCACCCTCGACATGCAGAACACCGTTGACGCATCTCTCACTTCTCACCTCTTATCTCTCACCTCTCAGACCTTCCCCTACACCTGGCGCAACGGCCGCCTCGCCATCACCGGTGGTACGAGCATCACCATGCCATCACCTGGCAACGGTTACGACGACTATTATATATATATAAGGTGTAACGTCAAACCAGCAAATGTATCCAATGCCGAGGAGATGACCGATGACGTGGACAGCGACAACGACCAGTACAAATACCATTTCACCGCAGATGCCGATGCCGTCATCACCTTCAGCGGCGATGCCGAGGTCTACCAGATTGGCGTGACGAACATCCTGAAGACCATGCATGTGGTGGGCGGCGTGGCCTGGGCCACCGAAAGCCGTAACCACGCGATAGACCACGCCCTGACCGGCCATCTCACCGTGAACGATGCCAATGCCTACACCGTGACCTACGACAGTTACGACATGGAGACGGCCACCGTCGCTCTGAAACCCATAGACCAGGACGGCTATGTGCCAGCAGAGCGCGGCCTTGTGCTGAGACAGGAGAGCACCGTTCCTGTCAGCGACACCTATCAAGTACCCCTCTTCTATCCTGCAGTCACCACCGCAGAGACGACCACGCCAACGGCCTTCGGCAACGACAACCTGATGAAGGAACGGGTTGGCGGCGGTCGCTTCTACATAGAGAACGACGGCACCTACACTAAGTTCATCCTTACCAACGTGCACTGGAAATACACCGTCACCACCGTGCCCGACGCTTCTCCATCGGAAACCGGCCAATGGTCAGCCATCACCTACGCCGATGCTGCCGGCTTCTACCGTCTGCACATTTGGGGTGACGACCGCGACGTGATGCCTGTCAACTCTGCCTACCTCTGCGTGCCTTCCGACCAACTGCCCACAGCCCTATGGAGCACCTTCCCGCCATCATCGTCACGCCAAGCCTCTATCGGCATACGCGACACCAACGGCATTGATGACCTTCAATCCCAGGACAAGGACAATGACCCGTCAGTCAATGATCAATGGCCAAAGAATACTCAATGGTACAACATCGACGGTACAAGGCTACCCGCCAAACCTCAGAAACCCGGATTCTATATCTTTGGCGGCCGGAAAGTAATTATAAGATAACAGCACATGCAAATCTTGAATAAGAAGATAAGTTAAAGAGTAAAATATAGTTAAATCGGTAGAAGAATATAAAAATAGTCCGTGAAAAATTTGGATTTCAGAAAAATAAGTGTTATCTTTGCACCGATAACTAGTAATTTTAATCTATATTTATCATTTTCCAAAGTTTTTGAAGAGGGAACCCGTTCGCGAGAATCGGTTCCCTGTTTTGTAAAGATAACGAAGAACAATGAACTTGATTAGTCGTGAAACAGGGCTAGTGCTTGAGGGCGGCGGCATGCGCGGGGTGTTTACCAGCGGTGTGCTGGATGCCTTCATGAAGTGTGAACTGTATTTTCCTTACGTGGTAGCGGTATCGGCAGGCGCTTGCAACGGACTGTCATATATGAGCCGTCAGCCGCGACGGGCTCGTTTCTCGAATATCGACATGCTGCGCAAGTATGGCTACATCTCACTGAAACATCTGCTGGTAAAAGGCAGCATCTTCGACCCTAACATCCTATACGAGCGATTCCCTGCTGAGATTGTGCCTTTCGACTATGAGACTTACAGCCATAATCCGGCTTTGTTCGAGATGGTGACTACAAACTGTCTGACGGGCGAAGCCGAGTATCTGAGTGAAAAACACGACAAACGCCGTCTTACGGCCATTGCCAAGGCCAGCAGTTCTCTTCCCTACGTGGCTCAGATAACGATGGTCGACGGTGTGCCGATGCTTGACGGGGGGATTGTAGACAGTATTCCCGTGCTGCGTGCCACAAGCCAGGGTTATCCATTCAACGTAGTGGTGATGACACGCAACAAGGGGTTCCGTTCTACTGAGCACGACATCAATATACCTTCTTTCATATATAGCGAATATCCCCTTCTTCGTGAGGCCCTTAGTCATAGGGTGGAGGCCTATAATGCCCAACTCGAAATGGTGGAGTGTATGGAACGCTGGGGAGAAATCGTGGTTATTCGTCCACAATGGAAAATGGAGGTTGGACGCACGTGCAGTGATGTGGAAAAATTGGAGAGGCTCTATGAGGAAGGCTTACAGGAGGGGCTAAAGTTCTGTAAAGATATGGGCATTATCACTTGATAAAAGATAAATAATCACTTGATAAAAGACAATTAATCAGGCGAACAGGCATCATATCTGTTATTATTTTATTAAAAGGAATGGCTATTTAAGAAAAAAGTTGTACCTTTGCACCCGTAATAGTTATTTATTTAAGAATAGAGAAGAAAATGAAAGCATTCGTATTCCCTGGACAGGGAGCACAGTTTGTTGGTATGGGCAAGGACCTCTACGACAACAACGTCACTGCAAAGGAACTTTTTGAGAAAGCCAATGAGATTCTGGGCTACAGAATCACGGATATTATGTTCAACGGAACGGATGATGATCTGAAACAGACGAAGGTCACTCAGCCTGCCGTGTTCCTCCATTCGGTCATCAGTGCTATTTGCATGGGTGATGCCTTCGACCCCAAGATGACGGCAGGTCACTCTCTGGGTGAGTTCTCGGCTCTTGTGGCAGCAGGTGCCTTGTCGTTCGAGGATGGTCTGCGCTTGGTCTATGCCCGTGCGATGGCCATGCAGAAGGCTTGCGAGGCAGCACCTTCGACAATGGCTGCCATCATCGGTCTGGCAGACGATAAAGTGGAGGAGATTTGCGCTACCATCAACCGCGAGGGCAACGTAGTTGTATGTGCCAATTACAATAATCCTGGCCAGTTGGTTATCTCTGGCAATGTGGAGGCTATCAACGAGGCCTGCGAGCAGTTGAAGGCTGCCGGTGCCAAGCGTGCCCTGCCGCTGAAGGTGGGCGGTGCTTTTCATAGTCCCCTGATGCAGCCCGCCAAGGACGAACTGCAGGCCGCTATTGAGAAGACTGAGTTCAAGACACCCAAATGTCCTGTCTATCAGAACGTGGACGGCAAGCCCCACACGGAACCTGCTGAAATCAAGGCAAACCTGATAGCCCAGTTGACCTCTTCTGTGCGTTGGACGCAGTGCGTGCAGAACATGATTGCCGATGGTGCCGACGACTTCACGGAGTGTGGTCCTGGCAAGGCTCTGCAGGGCATGATTGCCAAGATCAGCAAGGAAGTCAGTGCTCACGGGATTGAGTTATAGTTCATAGTTCATAGTTCATAATTCATAGTTTATAGTTCAGTGAAAAAGATTATCATATATCAGGTATTTACGCGTCTGTATGGCAACCGCTGTCAGACGCGTAAACCTTTTGGAACCATTGAGGAGAACGGCTGCGGCAAACTCAACGACTTCACGCCTTCGGTGCTGAAGCAGATACGCGAGATGGGTGTCAGCCATGTGTGGTTTACGGGTGTTATCCGTCATGCCACGATGACCGACTACACCAAGTACGGCATTCCCCGCCAGCATCCGGCAGTGGTGAAAGGCAAGGCTGGCTCGCCATACGCCATCACTGACTATTACGACATCGACCCAGACCTGGCCGTTAATGTTGACAAACGCATGGAGGAGTTCGAGAAACTGGTAAGCCGCACCCACCGTGCAGGCCTGAAGATGATTATCGATTTCGTGCCTAACCATGTGGCCCGTCAGTATAAAAGCATCTGCAAGCCTGATGGCGTGCGCGACCTGGGCGAGGATGACAATACCAACGTGGGCTTCGATCCTGTGAACAATAATTTCTATTATTGTCCTGGCCAGCAGTTCATGCCTTATTTCGAACTCTATCACGGTGAGGCTGAGCCTTATACGGAGATACCTGCCAAGGCAACAGGCAACGACTGCTTTCACAATGCACCGGGCCGCAACGACTGGTACGAGACGGTGAAACTGAACTATGGCGTGGACTACTATGCCGGACAGAATCCGTCGTCAGTTCACAGTTCACAGTTTACTGTTCACAGTTCTGACCTCTCACCTCTCACCCCTAACCCCTCATTTCAGACCTCTTACCCCTCCACCTGGCAGAAGATGCTCGACATCCTGCTGTTCTGGGCATCGAAGGGCGTTGATGCCTTCCGCTGCGATATGGCTGAGATGGTGCCTGCCGCCTTCTGGGAGTGGGCAACGGCCAGAGTAAGACAGCAGTATCCTGAGATCCGTTTCATCGGCGAGGTGTATAATCCCGGCGAATACCGCCATTACATTGCCTCAGGCTTCGACTACCTCTACGACAAGGTGGGCATGTACGACGCTATGCGCGATGTTATCTGTCATCGTCGCAATACCGATGCCATCACCTGGGCCTGGCAGCAGACCGACGACATCCGCGACCACATGCTCTATTTCCTCGAGAATCACGACGAACAGCGCATTGCCAGTGATTTCTTTGCCGGCTGCGGCGAGAAGGCTATACCAGCATTGGTGGTCAATGCCCTGATGCAAAAGAACCCCTTCATGCTTTATGCAGGTCAGGAATGGGGCGAGCGTGGCATGGACGAGGAAGGTTTCAGCGGGCTAGACGGTCGCACCACCATCTTCGACTACTGGTCGTTCAACACTCGCTTCTCGCCACTCACTCCTATATATAATAAGGTGTTAAATATTGCGCAAAGTGAGAAGGCAGTGAGCGAAGGGCAGATGTTCGATGTGTTGTATGCCAACAGCCAGTATTTCCGTCAGTATGCCTTCCTGCGCAAGGCTGGCAAGGAGATACTTCTGGTGGTTGCCAACTTTGATGATGTCCAATTAGACATGCAACTAATGTTGCCTGACCATGCTTTCAATTATCTCGAGATACAGGAGAAAGCCTACGAGGCAGAAGACCTGATGACAGGAAAAAAGACCAGTCTTGTATTGCTACGCGATCAGTCTCTGTCCGTCTCACTGCCCGCTCGTGGAGCAGTAGTATTTAAAATGAAGAGTTAATACCAAAGAACCAAACAACTAAATACCAGTCAATTATGAGACATCTCTATCGAAGATTATTCCTCCTGTCAACGTTATTTATTTGTGGAGGTATGGCTTTTGCGCAATTGCCAAACGAGAAATTTGGCAAGCCATCTAGTATGGAATGGGATTTTAACGGCTGGGGAGAATCCTATGATACGGATGCTATCATCCTGTGTAAGACGATGAAGGTGACGTATACTCTTACTGATCAGGTGTTTAACAATAATCATTCATTTCCTGATGTCGGTGTTGAAACAATTGACGATTTTGGTAAAAACCAGATTGACGATGCGAACATCCTGGTGAACTACGAGTTCAGGCTCCGTACTAAGATTATGAAACAGGAGGGTGTCAAGCACGCCAATATCGACATTACCTATTATCATGGCGACAACTTTAAGATTGTCAATAATGACATGTTGAAAGACCTGAAAATAAAGGTGTTCACTAAGAACGAGAAAGGAAAGGTTGAGAAAAGGAATGTTAACACCAGTGCTTTCGTCAAGGAGCGTGTGGACGACAACTATATGGTGATGCACGTGACAGTGCCCGATGTACAGCCCGGCAGCATCATTGAGTACCAGTACAACATCACAAGTACACGCCCCACATTCCTCTACGACTGGATGTTTCAAGAGTGTATACCCACGCTCCATTCAAAATGCGACATAGAGATACCTGCCATCTACCAGTTCAACATGAACGCCCCTATCAACAGGCTCATCAAATCGAGTGTAGAAGCAGGCAGACTAGCCTACGATACCAATAGGCCTGATTTGAAAAGAGGCAAGTCTTGCCCAACAAACCACTATATGATTATTGGCGACTATATCCTTCCTGAAGGTTTTCCTCTTAGGCAGAACCAGAACGATGCCGAGGGCAAGAACAATGCAGTACAAGAGAAGATAGCCACGCTTACCAGTAAGATCAACATGCCTCATGTCACCCTTCCTGCCTATTTACCAGAAGGCTATACACACCTGAAGATAAAATAACTCATCTTTCTCAAGATAACAATATTTCCAGCAGCAGGGGACGCTCACTATCTGCCGTCAGCAGCCAGTCGATGCCTTGCTGCATCTGTTGCATATCTGCTGCCTTACGATAGCCAACGGCATTCTGCATGCAGATGCCCTCGGCACTGGTATGATGCTGTGCGGCCACCAATGGCTCGCGTGCGGGGCTCTGCTCCAAGCCTGGCAGCGTATCGAAGATGCCACCCTTGCCGTTGTTCAGCAGCAGGATGCGCAGGTTGCCTTTCAGATTCTGATTCCAAAGGGCGTTCTGGTCGTAGAAGAAACTCAGGTCGCCGATGACACAGAAGACCAGTGACGAAGAAGCAGCCAGCGAGAAGCCGGCAGCGGTGGATAGTGAGCCCTCAATGCCGTTGACGCCTCGGTTGCAATAGACGGGATGCCGTGCGTAGGTGTTGGCCAGACGGATAGCCGTGCTGTTGGCGTAATGAACGATGGGAGGAGGGAGGAAGGAGGAAGGAGGAAGAAGGAGGGAGGATAGTTGTTGCTCAAAGTGTTTTACGGCAGCAGCCTGTGAGAAAGGCAGGGTGTCGGCATCCATCTTTTGGCGGATGTCTGCAATGAGAGCCTCCCATTTCTGTACGAAAGGATGGGGCTGCTCCTCCAGGTTGAAGCGTATGAGGTCGGCTACCGTCTCGCCGTCGCCTTGTATGACATGTGTCAGGTTCATGAACGTGTCGGTCACCTCTCCGTCGCGGTTGACCACCCATGTCTCTTTGGCCTTACGTAGGAAATGCTTCAGCCGCTTGCTGACGATGCAGCCACCCGTGTAGAGGACGAAGTCAGGCACAAAGGACTCATCGTCGTGAACTGCCTTCACGGCCTCGTCCATCAGCGCATTCATGGGCTGACCGGCAATAAGCATTGGCCGCTTGGCCTGCATGAACATCCTGCAGACATGCGTCAGCGTAATGTTAGAGATGTCGGCAGGTATGAAGTCGATCTTCCGTTCTTTGGGCAGTTCCGACGTGGCGAAAGCAAACAACGGTTCAGAGATAGGCACGTTGATATGTACGGGTGCGTGCTTGATGATCAGGGCTTCGTTGACCAGGCGGTTGCAGTACCAGTGCTCTTCCTCGTTGTGAGGCTCAGGCAGTGTGACGGCCTTGCGAACGAAGCGTCCAAAGGCATCGGATTGCGGCAATGTCTGTCCGTCCTGCTGGTCGATCCACTGTGGGGGACGGTCGGCACTGATAACCACCAGCGGCCTATGCTGATAGTAAGCCTCGGCCACGGCCGGTGCCAGGTTAAGCAGGGCAGAGCCACTGGTGACACAAACAACTACCGGCTCCTTCAACGCCTGTGTCATGCCCAGTGCGTAGAAGGCGGCAGAACGCTCGTCGGTCACGGGGTAGCACTGAATGTCAGGACACTCGTTCAGGTTGTGGACGATAGGCGCATTGCGGCTGCCCGGACATACTACCGCATGATGAATGCCGTGGGCCGTCAAGAGGCTCGTCAGTATATTTACGTTCTCCTTATTGCTGTACACGTTGTCAATACTTGTTTCTTAATACTTGAACGATGATCCTCCCACGAACTCACGCATGATGCTGGTGGGCGGTATCTCCTTGTCGCTGACAGGAATGAAATAGCGGATAAATTTCAGCAAACGGTGGGCCTCGGCATACTCGGGACAGTTCTTTGGTACTGTGGCCAGAATGAGTTCGGCATGCGTGCGCAGCACGGCAAACTCAATGTTCAGTGCTGAGTTGAACATCGCGTCGGCTGTTTCCTGAAAGGGGAATATCCATTGGTCTTCAGCCTTGCAGACGTTAGGCCACTGGGCGATGGTCTCACGGGCCGTGAAGGCACCCTTGTTATAGTCGCGTATGATGCGGCGCAGCAAACGGTTGTCGCGCACGGGAATCCAGTTATGGTCGTCGAGTGAGATGCTGGTCAGGGCAGAGATGTAGATCTTGTATTTCAGCGAGTCGTTGATCTTTTGGGTGAGCAATGGGTTGAGGGCATGGATGCCTTCCAGGATGAGTATGGTGTCGCTCGACAGTTTCATCTTCTTGCCGTTCCATTCACGCTTGCCGGTGGTGAAGTTGTACTCTGGAACTTCTACGCGCTCGCCCTTCATCAGCCGTAGCAGGTGGTCTTCCAGCAGCGCGTATTCCACCGTTTCTATATTGTCGAAGTCGTAGTCGCCGTTAGGCAATTTCGGCGTGTCGAGACGGTTGACGAAATAGTCGTCGGTAGAGAACGACATCGGCCGTAGTCCGCAGGCGAGCAACTGCACGGAGAGACGCTTGCAGAAGGTGGTCTTGCCCGATGATGACGGGCCGGTGATAAGTACCAGTCTGATGGGGGTGTCCTCCTGATGGTAGCGGCGGTCTATCTCCTCGGCTATCTGTACTATTTTCTTTTCCTGCAGGGCTTCGCTCACCTGTATGAGTTCAGAGCCATGACCTTTCAGCACCGCCTTGTTCACGTCGCCGGCATTGCTGAGGCGCATGATGATGTCCCAGCGTGTCTTCTCGGCAAACATCTCGTAGGTCTTGGGCATGTCAACCTTCTCGGCCAGTCGCGTCGGGTCGTACCAGTCGGGCACGCGCAGCAACATACCGTCGTGATAAGGCTCCAGCCCCCATACAGTCAGGTAGCCAGCACTGGGTACCAGCGGGCCGTAGTAATAGTCGGCCGTATCGCCCAACATATAGTAGTCGCTGTAAATCTGTCCGCTGGTCTCCAGCAGTTTCACCTTGTCGGTCAAGCCTCGCTCTGCAAATACACGCACGGCCTCCTCGGTGGTAGCCTCATTGCGTCGGAAAGGCATGTCGAGGTTAATGATTTCCTGCATCCGCTCTGCAATATGCTCCACGTCGCCCTCGGCCAGCGGTTCACTGTTCTTCTTCTTGAAGTTGCAATAGTAGCCACGCGAGATAGTGTGCTCGATAAAGAGTTTTGAACCGGGGAAGACATCCTGGGTAGCCTTGTAGAGCACAAAGCAGAGCGAGCGTACGTAAACACGGTGACCGCTGCCTTCGCGGGCATCCAGAAACTCTACGTCGCGGTTCTGGTAAAGTCTGAACTTCAGACCTTGCGAGGCGTTGTTCACTTTGGCCGAGACCACGGGGTACGGCAGTTTGATGTCGTCGGCAAACTCCTGATAGACATCGAGCAGGGAAGTCCCTTCAGGGAAACTCTTCGTCAGGTTATTGTTCTTACAGCGAATTTGAAGCATAGTGTAGATAAGATTTTGGTGCAAAGATAGTAAATAATTCTCAAATAATTCGTATCTTTGCCCCATAATTTAAAAACAAACAGAGAAATGGCACAAAGAGAATGGAAAGAGATTAGGAAGTTCGAGGAGATTCTCTTCGAAGAGTATAACGGTATTGCGAAGATTACCATCAATCGTCCGCACTATCGCAATGCGTTCACACCGAAGACCACGTTGGAACTGAGTCAGGCTTTTGCACTATGCCGCGAGATGCAGCGCATCCGCGTAGTGCTGCTGACGGGTGCGATGAGCGAGGTGCCCGAAGGAAAGACGCTGGCCGACGTGAAGCACGCCTTCTGCTCGGGTGGCGACATGCATGTGAAGGGTCGCGGCGGCTATATCGACGATGAGGGTGTGCCGCGCCTCTCGGTGCTTGACGTGCAGATGCAGATTCGCCGTCTGCCAAAGCCTGTCATTGCGATGGTCAATGGCTATGCCATAGGTGGCGGTCATGTGCTGCATCTCGTGTGCGACCTGACCATAGCCTCTGAGAATGCTATCTTCGGACAGACAGGCCCCAAGGTGGGCTCGTTTGATGCAGGCTTCGGCTCCTCTTATCTGGCTCGTATCGTGGGGCAGAAGAAAGCCCGCGAGATTTGGTTCCTCTGTAGGCAGTACACGGCCAAGGAGGCAGAGGCAATGGGTATGGTGAACAAAGTGGTGCCTTTAGACCAACTGGAGGATGAGTGCGTGGCATGGGCAGAAGAGATGATGGAGCGTAGCCCTATAGCATTGCGCATGATCAAGGCAGGCCTGAATGCCGAACTCGATGGGCAGGCTGGCATCCAGCAACTGGCAGGCGACTGCACCATGCTCTATTACTTCCTCGATGAAGCCCAAGAGGGTGGAAAGGCCTTCCTTGAAAAGCGTAAACCAAACTTTGACCAGTATCCACAGATACCATGAATATCAATATTGAGGAGCGGGTGCTCCATTTCAAACAACCGGCAGGAACATCGCGTGGGGTATACACAACACGCATGAGTTGGTTTGTCACTATCACGGATGGTGAATGTAGAGGCGTGGGCGAGTGTGCACCGCTGCCAGACCTAAGTTGTGATGCTTTGCCCCCTTATATATATAATAAGGTGTTGCGCGGCTTCTGTGACCAGGTGGAGCAGACGGGTGAGATACCCTACGAGGCGATGCGCGACTATCCCTCGATGCTCTTTGGTCTTGAGACCGCCCTCTTAGCTTTAAGAAGAGACCCCTCACCCCTGTTATTCGATACTGCTTTCAGCAGGGGCGAAGAGGGTATTCCTATCAACGGGCTTGTGTGGATGGGAAACCATGAAGAGATGCTGGAAAGGATGGAACAGAAACTGGAGCAAGGCTTCCGTTGCGTGAAACTAAAGGTTGGTGCCATTGATTTCGACCAGGAACTGGATTTGGTGAAGCGCATCCGCAAGCGGTTCAGTTTTCATGACGTTGAACTGCGGCTCGATGCCAATGGCGGCTTTAGTCCCGATGAGGCTCTATATAAATTGGAACTGCTGTCACAATATGCCATTCACAGTATCGAGCAGCCCATCAAGCAGAAGCAGTGGGCGATGATGGCCGAACTCTGTCGCGATGCGCCTCTGCCTATTGCCCTCGATGAAGAACTCATAGGTGTAAACGACCCGGAGACGAAACGTCAGATGCTACGTATCATCAAACCTGCCTATATCGTGCTGAAACCATCGCTGCATGGCGGGATGATGGGATGTCGGGAATGGATAGATATTGCCAGGGACGAGGGTATCGGCTCTTGGATGACCTCTGCTTTGGAAAGTAACATTGGCTTGAATGTCATCGCGCAGTTCTGTAGTGATGTCTATGGAGACGACATCTCTTTCCCTCAGGGGCTGGGCACAGGCCAACTCTTCACGGATAATATCCCCATGCCATTGGAAATACGTGGTGATAGACTATGGATAGTTCATAATTCATAATTCATAATTCATAGTTATGGTGACGGTTGATGAGTTTTTGGAAGAGTGGCATAACGATAGTCCCACTGTATTGGTACATACCAGTGGATCCACTGGCAAGCCGAAGCCCATGCTCGTAGAGAAGCGACGTATGGAGGCTTCGGCACGAATCACCTGTGGCTTCCTGGGACTGAAGCCTGGCGATACTGCTCTGCTCTGTATGCCGCTCGACTATATTGCTGGCAAGATGATGGTGGTGCGGGCACTGACCTGTGGACTTCGTCTCATCAGCGTCGAGCCCAGCGGACATCCGTTGAGCAGGTGCTCTTTGGGGTCTATAAGCCCCATAAGCCCGATTGATTTCGCCGCAATGGTGCCAATGCAGGTCTATAACTCCTTGCAGGTGCCAGAAGAACGAGAGCGGCTTATGGCTGTTAAGCATTTGATTATCGGAGGCGGTGCCATAGATGATGAACTTGCTCGCGTGCTGATAGGTTTTCCCAATCAGGTATGGAGCACTTACGGCATGACAGAGACACTCTCGCATATCGCCCTCCGGCGGCTCAGCGGCCCAGAGACCAGCGAGTGGTACACACCTCTCGAAGGTGTCACCCTCACTCAGAACGATGATGGCTGTCTTGTGATTGATGCGCCTGCCGTCCACGATGGACTGCTTATCACCAACGATATCGCAGAATTCTCTTCAGACGGTCGCTTCCGTATTCTTGGCCGCAAGGACAACGTAATCTGTTCCGGCGGCATCAAGATACAAATAGAAGAGGCAGAACGGCTGTTGAGGTCACATCTGCCCTACCCTTTTGTCATCACGCACCGCCGAGATGACAAATTCGGCGAGGCTGTCGTTATGCTAACCGAAGGCGATGTTCATGAAGCAAAAATCGCCTGCCAGCACGTATTACCCAGATACTGGCAACCACGTGATTACATTCATACAACACACATACCCCTGACTGCTACCGGTAAACCTGCCAGAAAAGAGGCAGAACAGATAGCGGCCAGGGGTATGATTATTTGACGGCCTGATTATTATTCCTCAGGCTTCATGTTCGTATACACGGTCTGCACGTCGTCGAAATCCTCAAGACGCTCCACCATCTTGTCGATAGCCTCGCGCTGCTCGGGTGTCACGTCCTTCAGGTCGTTGGGGATGCGGGTGAACTCAGCACCCGTCACCTCGTAGCCCTCGACCTCCAGGTGCTTCTGGATGGCACTGAACGACGAGGGATCGCCATAGATGGTGATTTCACCTGTCTCTTCGTCCTCGTCGAACTCGTCTTCCACACCATAGTCAATCAGGTCGAGAATCATCTCGTCCATATCCACACCATCCTTCTTCTTGAACGTGAAGACAGCCTTGTGGTCGAACAGGAACGACAGCGATCCCTGAGTACCCAGGTTACCGTTGAACTTGTTAAACACACTACGCACATCGCCCACGGTACGGGTAGTATTGTCGGTCAGTGTCTCAACAAAGATGGCTACGCCATGAGGACCATATCCCTCGTAGTTCACCTCCTTGTAGTCGCTCTGATCCTTACCCATAGCGTTCTTGATGGCACGCTCGATGTTGTCCTTCGGCATATTCTCGCGCTTGGCGTTGGCGATACATGCACGGAGTGCAGGGTTCATGTCGGGCTCAGGACCGCCAGCCTTCACGGCGATGGCGATCTGCTTGCCAATCTTTGTAAATGTCTTGGCCATGTGGCCCCATCTCTTCAGTTTCGTAGCCTTACGATATTCAAATGCTCTTCCCATATTTTAATTCATAATTAATAATTCATAATTCATAATTATCTCAATTCTGCGTTGAGTTGCTTCTTCAGGTTGGCAATCAGTTTCTGCATGATGGCATCAATCTGCTTGTCGTTCATCGTCTTCTCTGTATCCTGGAGAATGAAGTTCACGGCGTATGACTTCTTGCCGGCAGGCAGGTTCTTGCCTTCATAGACGTCGAAGAGTTCCACCTTCTTCAGGAGTTTCTTCTCGCTCTGACGGGCAATCTGCTCAATCTGTGCAAACTCTACGGCGTTGTCCACCAGCAGAGCCAGGTCGCGACTTACGGCAGGATGCTTAGAGATCTCAGTGAAAGTCACCTCGTTCTTCTTCGTGGCCTTCATCAGTTGGGTCCAGTTCAGTTCAGCGAAGTAGACAGGCTGCTGCAGGTCGAACTGCTTGAGGAGTTTCTTCGAGAGGATACCCATCTCTATGAGTTTCTTGCCACCACGGTTCTCAATCACCACACCGGCAGAGAAATCAGGATTCTCGGACTTCTTCTGCACAAGTGCGCCCTGCTTCATGCCGATACGGTTTAGGATATTCTGCACGTGGGCCGCAAGTTCATAGTAAGTGGTGTCCTCGTTGGGATGTGCCCATGAGCCCTCAACGCGCTTTCCTGTCACCCAGATACCCATGTAGTTCTCTTCCTTATAGACCTGCATGGGGTTCTCAGGATTCTCCTTCTCAGGGTCGAAGAAGTAGCAGTTACCAAACTCGAAGAACTTCAGGTTGGCATTCTTACGCTTCACGTTGTGCTCGATGCTCTCCAGACCACCATAGAGCAGCGTCTGTCGCATCACGCCGAGGTCGGAAGACAGCGGGTTCATAATCTTCACAAGTGAAGAGTGAAGAGTGAAGAGTTTGCTTCCGCACCATTGTCTTCCTTCTTATAGTATGCAACCTTCGTCAGCGAGTTATTCAGGATTTCGTTGAAACCGGCACCAACCAACTGCTCAGAAACGAGGTTCTGCAACTTGTGCTTGCGGTCCTCGTCGGCCTTGATGACCAGACTCGACTTCAACTGAGTGGGAATCTCCACGTTGTTATAGCCATAGATGCGCAGGATGTCCTCCACCACATCGCAAGGACGAGTCACATCCACACGATAGGCAGGTATCTCGAGTTTCAAACCCTCAGCAGTCTCGCTGAGCACCTTCATCTCCAGCGTCTCGCAGATATTCTTAATCGTCTCTACGGGGATGTCCTTACCCACGAGGTTATGTACATAACTGTACTTCAGGTCCACCACGGCGTTCTCCATCTTCTCAGGATAAACGTCGCAGATTTCCATTGACACCTTACCGCCAGCCAACTCCTTGCAGAGCAATGCAGCCTGCTTCAGGGCATAGATCACGCCGTTGGGGTCGATGCCACGCTCGAAACGGAACGAGGCGTCGGTAGAGAGGCCATGACGACGGGCCGACTTACGAATCCATGTGGGATGGAAGTAGGCACTCTCGAGCACCACGTTCTTGGTTGTCTCGTAGGTACCACTACCCTTACCGCCAAACACGCCGGCGATACACATAGGATCCTCGGCGTTGCAGATAGCCAGGTCGCGGTCGGAGAGTTTGTGCTCCTCACCGTCGAGCGTCACAAAGGGTGTGCCCTCAGGCATGGTCTTCACTACAATCTGGTGCCCCTTCACCATATCAGCATCGAAGGTGTGCAGAGGCTGCCCGTAGGCCATCATCACATAGTTGGTGATGTCCACGATGTTATTGATAGGACGCAGACCGATGGTGGTCAACTTATTTTTCAGCCAGTCGGGCGACTCCTTCACCTCGCAACCCGTGATGCTCACGCAGGCATAGCGCTTGCAGGCCTCAGTATTCTCAATCTTCACCTCGATGGGCAGGTCGTGATTGTCCACAGCGAAAGCCTCATCAGATGGACGGTGCAGCGAGGTCTCATAGCCGTTCTGCTTCAGCCAGGCATAGAGGTCGCGAGCCACGCCCCAGTGAGAGAGGGCATCGGCACGGTTGGCAGTGATATCCACCTCGATGAGCCAGTCGCTCTCCAGGTTATAGAACTCGGCAGCCGGCGTACCTACCACTGCTTCCTCGGGCAGCACAATGATGCCATCATGACTGGTTCCGATGCCTATCTCATCCTCGGCACAAATCATGCCGCAGGATTCGACGCCGCGCAGTTTCGACTTTTTGATCACAAATTCCTTGTCACCATCGTAGAGCACGCACCCCAGGTCGGCCACGATAACTTTCTGGCCAGCAGCCACATTGGGAGCGCCACACACAATCTGTGAGGGTTCGCCCTTGCCCAGGTCAACAGTCGTTACGTGCAAGTGATCAGAGTTGGGATGCACTTCGCAAGTGAGCACCTTGCCCACATAGAGTCCTTTCAGTCCACCACGTATGGACTGTACTTCTTCCAGAGCGTCAACTTCGAGTCCCGTAGAGGTCAGTGCATCGCATACCTGCTGCGGCGTCAGGTCGAAATCAACGTATTCTTTCAGCCATTTATAAGAAATATTCATTCCTAAAACAATTGTTTAAATTCGAATTCGGGTGCAAAGTTACAATTTTTTAATCACCCCTGCAAATAATCGCAAAAAAATCTGATTAACCTTTGCGGAAAATCAGATTTTTTACTTTATTGCTTTATCTCTATGTCGCGCCGCACGTTATCACGAATCTTTGTGAGGTATTTTTTCATGCCATCGCCATCCTTCTGGTCGATGATCTCGAGCAGTTCCTTGAGTTCCGTCCTAATCTGCGAGACCTGATCGTGGGTGTAGGGGTTGAAAAGGATTTCCTGCAGGAGGTAGTCATCCTCGTTAAGCACGCCCTTGGCAATGCGCATGTGACGTTTGAAGGTGGTGCCCGGCGCATCCTGATGCTTCATGACGGCAGCAAAGACAAAAGTGCTGACAAAGGGAATACTGAGCGAATAGGCCACCGTCTTGTCATGTTCCTCGAAGGTGTACTCATAGATATTGAGTCCCAAGCGTTGGTAAAGATCCTTGAAGAAGATACGCCCCATATAGTCACCCTCGCTGATGATGATGGCATTTTCCTCGGACAGTTGCTGGAGGTTGGCGAACGTAGGGCCGAACATGGGGTGTGTAGAGACGTAGCGCATGTCCGCCTGCTCGTAAAACTCCTTCAGGTCGGTCTTCACGCTGGCAATATCACTGATGATGCACTCCTTTGGCAGGAAGGGTATCACCTCCTTGAACACCGGGATGGTGTATTTCAGAGTGACGGCATTGATAAGCAGTTCTGGCGCGAAGGCCTTAATCTCTTCGTAGGTAGTGAAGCGCTGGCAGTTATAGGTGAAGCGCATGCGTTTGGCATCGCGATCGAAGACGGCCACCTCGTGGTCGAAACTCAGCAGGTCGATGAAGAAACTGCCCATCTTACCTGCTCCCATGACTAATATTTTCATTTCTTATTACTCATTTTTTTATTCCTCATTTCTCATTCCTCATGTATTAATAATCTCTATCTGCTGCCTGACGCTCTCCTCATGGATGCTCTCGAAGACCTTGGCCACGAAATCGGGAGCCATACCGCAGAGCGTGCCCTGCACGCCGCGCTTGTTCAAGATCTCATTGTAGCGCGAGGCCTGCAGCACAGTCATGTTGTGTTCCTTCTTGTAATGGCCAATCTCACGGCACACACGCATGCGCTTAGCCAGGATGTCCATAATCTGGTTGTCCAGTTCGTCAATCTGCTTACGCATCTGCGTGAGGCCTTCGGCAGTTGTGTGTTCGTCGCGGATGATGAGTAGCGAGAGGATATAGTCGAGCACGTCGGGCGTGACCTGCTGCTTGGCGTCGCTCCACGCCTTGTCTGGGTCGCAGTGGCTCTCTACAATAAGGCCATCGAAGCCCAGGTCCATAGCCTGCTGGCATAGTGGAGCGATGAGTTCGCGGCGACCACCGATGTGGCTGGGGTCGCTAATGATAGGCAGGTCGGGTATGCGACGGTGCAGTTCGATGGGAATCTGCCACATGGGGTTGTTGCGGTAAATCTTCTGCTCATACGAGGAGAAACCGCGATGGATGGCAGCCAGACGTTTCACGCCAGCCTGGTTGAGGCGTTCCAGGGCACCAATCCACAGTTCCAGGTCAGGATTCACGGGATTCTTCACAAACACGGGGGCATCGACACCCTTCAGAGCATCTGCCAAGGCCTGCATGGCAAAGGGGTTGGCACTTGTACGTGCACCAATCCAGAGGATGTCGATGCCGTATTTCAGAGCCAGTTCCACATGCTCTGGCGTTGCCACCTCGGTGGCAACATTCATGCCTGTTTCCTGTTTCACGCGCTGCATCCAGGGCAGGGCTTTTTCGCCGTTGCCCTCAAAGCCACCGGGCTTGGTGCGCGGCTTCCACACACCGGCACGGAAGTTATGGCAGCCTTTCATGGCCAACTGTGTAGCGGTTTCCATCACCTGCTCCTCGGTCTCGGCACTGCACGGGCCTGCAATCACAAAGGGGCGTTCGTTGTCACTCGGAAGATTCAGTTTTTCTAATTCCAGTTCCATACTATTATTTTCGATTTACTTATTTTCGATTTACGATTTATTACCATTGTAATGCTTTGATGCGCTCTAACGCCTGCTTAATTTTTTCCTCCTTGGCGCAGAGCGAGATGCGGATATAGCGCTCGCCATTGCTGCCGAAGATGAAGCCCGGAGTGATGAAGACGCGGGCTTCATGGAGCACACGCTCCGTCAGGTCCTCTACGTTTTGGATGCTCTCAGGAATCCTGCCCCAGAGGAACATGCCCACCTGCTGCTTATCGAACGTGCAGCCTAAGACATCCATAATCTTCTCGGCCCACTGACGGCGACGGGCGTAGGTCTCAATATTAAACTCACGATGCCAGGCCTCATCATTCTTGTAAGCCTCGGCAGCAGCAAGTTGGATGCCTCGGAACGTGCCGCTCTCGATGTTCGACTGAACCTTCAATATCCATTGGATAAACTGCGCATTCGAGGCGCACAGACCCACGCGCCAGCCTGGCATGTTATGGCTCTTCGACATCGAATTGAACTCAATGCAGCAGTCCTTGGCACCTGGCACCTGCAGAATGCTGAGATGCTCATTGCTCAGGATGAAACTATAGGGGTTGTCGTTCACCACCACGATGTCATGCTCACGGGCAAAACGCACCAAGCGTTCGTAGGTCTCCATACGGGCACGGCCTCCTGTCGGCATATTGGGATAGTTGGTCCACATCAACTTTACTCGCGACAGGTCCATCTTCTCCAATTCATCGAAATCGGGTTGCCAACCGTTATCCTCACGCAAGTCATAGTTCACGATCTTGGCACCCAGTATCTTACTTAGCGACGTATAGGTAGGATAGCCGGGATTAGGCACCAATACCTCATCGCCAGGGTTCACGAAGGCCAGCGTTACATGCAGGATGCCCTCTTTCGAGCCAATCAAAGGCAGCACCTCGCTCTTGGCATCAAGGTCAACGTCATACCAACGCTTGTAAAAACCTGCCATCGCCTCGCGTATTTCCGGCGTGCCCTGTGTAGGCTGATAGCCGTGGGCATTGGGCTGGCGGGCCACCTCACACAGTTTATCGATGGTTTGCTGCGAAGGTGGCATATCCGGACTTCCGATGGCCAACGAGATAATATCCTTGCCCTCGGCATTGAGTTGCGCCACTTCCTTCAGTTTTCTACTGAAATAATACTCCTGTACTAAACTTAATCTTCCTGCTGGTTGTATCATAATTCTTCAATTTTCAATTCTCAAATCGCCTTGTATTCTCCTAAGATTTTCAAATCACGTGTCAACGGGATAATCGCATCCACCGCCTGACGATAGCGGGTCAGATTGCTATAGGTCACATCAACATAGAACAGATATTCCCACTCACGACCAATGATAGGCAACGACTGAATCTTGGTCAGGTTGATCTTATAGAACGACAGGATGGCGAGCACAGCCGAGAGCGACCCCTCCTCATGAGGAAGCGAAAAGACGATGCTCGACTTGTTGGTCTCTATGAGCGGACGCAACAGGTCTGCCTTCTGAGGAGCCGAACAGACGAGAAAGCGGGTGTAGTTGTGCTTGTTGTCCTCGATGCCGTCCTCCAGCACCTTCAGCCCGTAGAGCCGCGCTGCCTCTGCATGGCAGATGGCCGCCCATCCCTTATGCTGCCCTTCGGCAATCATCTTGGCAGAGCCGGCGGTATCATCGGCTTCCACGATACGCAGGTTGGAATGATGCTCCAGATAGTGACGTGTCTGCATCAGAGCCACAGGGTGCGAGTGTACCTCGGTTATCGTGCTCCAGTCATCCTCTGGCAAACAGCAGATGCAGTGCGTGATATGCAGTTTATGCTCACCAACCACTGTCGTGCCACTATCACGCAACAACTCGTAGTTATGCAGCAGCGAACCGGCAATAGTATTCTCGATGGCCGCCATCCCAATGATGGTTGGGTCCTTGCTCATGCTCTCATACACCTGTTCAAAGGTGCTGCAGCAGATGAGTTGCAGTTGTTCGCCCTCAAAATACTGATGGGCAGCAATGTCGTGGAACGACCCTATTTCTCCCTGTATGGCTATTCTCTTCATTTTTATATCTTAACTCTTAATTCTCAACTCTCAACTAAAAAAGCCCCACTTTCACCTTTCAGTGAAGCGGAGCCTTATCTCAATTTTCAATCTTCAATTTTCAATCTTCAATTTACTTACGACCAACCGCTTCACAATTGCTTGTAAAGTAAAAGTAATAGCCGTAAAAGTAAGCACTATGATTCAACATTTGTTTAACTTTTTTGTTTATCGGGTGCAAAATTAACGTTTTTTCTCCGTTCCTGCAAATATTTTGAAAGAAATTTTCTGATTTTTCTTACAATCCGAGCGGATTCATGTTGGAATAGGCACGTTTCACTGCCTGCTCCACACCTTCGGCTGAATAGTCGCCACTCACATCGGCCATCTCGCTGGGGTTCAGTTCCAGCACCTTCTGCATATCCTCCTCTGCTCCTTGCTTGTCGCCGCGGTCAAATCTGATCTTCCCGCGCTCGCGGTAAGCATCCAGTTGGAAGGGGTTCAGGTCTGTCACCTTATTATATATATTAATAGCCTCATCGTCCAGACCCTTGGCATGAGCCACACGAGCCGCCATCAGCAGCACGTCTTCATGCTCGTCGGTATGCGCCAGCAGCCAGTCCACATCCTCCTGGGCACCGTTTATGTCGCCCATCTTCAGCAGTGTCCTGGCACGCAGCAGACGGGCATCGCCCAGTTGCTCGTTCAAGGTAATGGCCTTCGTCAGACGTGCAACGCCATTGACCAGATCATCCTTGCCCAGCACGGCCTGCGCCATCAGATAATGAGCCATCGCATTATCGCCATCCAAGGCCAGTGCCTGTTCACACAGGCTCTGCATCTCGTCGTAGTCTTCCTGCATATAAGCCACATGAGCCGCCTGGAGCAGCACGCCCACATTGTCGGGCTGTGCATCGGCCATCAACTTCAGTTCTGCCAATGCCTCATCCAAGCGGCCCAGCCGTATCAGCGTCTGCGACAGATAGTCGTGCACCTCCAGGTCATCCTGGATCTTCAGTGCCTCGCTAAAGCAGCGCTCCGCATAGTCAAACTGTCCGATGCGCATGGCTTTCACACCGTCGTATTTCAACAAGTCGAAGTTCTTCGCTTCGGCGTTTTTCTTCTCTTCTTCGGGCTTTTCCTCTTCCCCTCCGAAAAACGTTTTCCAAAATCCCATACTATCTTGTATTTAGTTTGCTGCAAAGTTAGACAATATATTCGAGAATCCCAAATTTTTTCCGTCCTAAACACACGATATTTTTAAAAAAAATGAAGTATCAAAACTGTATACTAGTCGTATTCCTGCTGTATACAAGTTGTATTCAGCCTGAATACAGTTTGTATTCGGCCAGAATACTTTTTGTATACAGCCTGAATACAACTTGTATTCGGCCTGAATACAAAAATCCACTCAGTTTTTTTGCTTCCTGAGCAAATTTTCCAACTCTTTCATGCTTAATTTCTGACTTTTTTTCATAACTTTGCACCGTCTTAAACAATTTGAACAAAATCATGCGGAAAGAGGCAGGCCCCTATGCATAGAAAAAACAGATAAAGCGCAGAAAAACTATGGACGAGACAAAAGGAAAATACCTCAACCCGAAGGCCGACCTGACCTTCAAGAAGATATTCGGTGAGCACGAAGACCTGGTGATGAGTCTTCTGAATGCACTGCTGCCCTTAGACGAAGGGAAGCAGATAGAGCATGTGGAGTATCTCACGCCAGAACTGGTGCCTGAGAATCCTGGTAAAAAGAATAGCATCGTCGATGTGCGCTGCCGTGAGACCGGCGGCCGCCACTTCATTGTGGAGATGCAGATGAACTGGAACAACGAGTTCCAGCAGCGCGTCATCCTCAATGCCTCGAAGGCAGTGATTAAGCAACTGAAGGGGAGCGAGGACTACAGTCTGCTGCAGCCCGTCTACGCCCTGAACCTCATCAACGACGTAGGCTTCGATGCCGGGCCCGACGAGTTCTACCACGACTATGCCATCGTAAACGTGGAACATACCGACCGCATCATCGAGGGTCTGCGCTTCGTGTTCGTGGAACTGCCCAAGTTTAAGCCGCAGAACATCGCCGAACGCAAGATGATGGTGCTGTGGCTCCGCTTCCTCACCGAGATAGACCGTGACACGGAGACGGTTCCTCATGAACTGTTGGAGAATCCCGACACCAGCAAGGCACTGAAAATACTGGAGAAGTCGGCATACAACGAAGAGGACCTGAGAGCCTACGAATACTACTGGGATGCCGTGTACAACGAGCGCGGTGCCATCCGTCATGGCTATAAGCAGGGCATGGAACGAGGAATGGCACAGGGAATGGCACAGGGAATGGCACAGGGAATGGCACAGGGAATGGCACGGGGAATGGCACAGGGAAAGGCGCAGGGCATAGAGGATAATAGACGCGACAACGCCCGCCGCATGAAGGCCGACAACATGCCCTTGGAACTGATAGCGAAATACACTGGACTGAGTACTGAGATAATCAACAGTCTGTAGTACGCAAGAGACAGACATTGGAAGAACATTCGTAACTTTGCAAATTATTATTAATTATTAGAATAGAATTATGAAGAAAATCATGACCCTCGCCCTTCTGGCCACGATGGCCGTGGGCGCACAGGCAGAGGAGAAGAAAGACTCTGTCAATCCGAACAAACCGGTGTTTACCACCATCAAGGAGAACCCTATCACCTCAATGAAGGACCAAAACCGCAGCGGCACCTGCTGGGACTACAGCACATTGTCGTTCTTTGAGGCTGAGATTCTGAAAGCGACAGGCAAGACGTACGACCTGTGCGAGAGTTTCGTGGCCAACAAGACATATATGGAACGTGCCATACAAGTGGTGCGCTACCACGGCGACTGCCAGTTTGCCCAGGGCGGATCTGCCGAGGACGTGCTGGCCACGCTGAAGACCCACGGCATCTGCCCGGAGGATGCCATGCCGTTTCCTGGCTCACTCTATGGTGACTCGCTGAACAACTTCAACGAGTTCTTCTCGCTGCTTGAGCCCTACGTGGCCGCCATTGCCAAGAGTTCGGCCAAGAAAATCTCTAACCAGTGGAAGGTGGGGCTGCAGGGCATCCTCGACGCATATCTCGGACAGTGCCCTGAGACGTTCAAGTATGAGGGCAAGGAATACACGCCGAAATCGTTTGTACAGAGTCTAGGTATCAACCTTGACGACTATGTCAGCATCACCAGTTATACACATCATCCCTTCTACACAGGCTTTGCCGTGGAGGTACAGGACAACTGGCGCTTCCCGCTCTCATACAACCTGCCTATGGACGAGATGATGCAGGTCATCGACAACGCCATTGAACAGGGCTATACCGTGGCATGGGGTGGTGATGTCTCTGAAGACGGTTTTACCCGTCAGGGTCTGGCCTACGCCGTCGATGCTAAGCAGACACAGAGTCTTGCCGGCAGCGACATGGCCAAATGGCTGAAGATGACCGCCGTGAAGAAACGCTCTGTCATAGACTCCTTAGGCGTGAATGTGCCTGAGGTGGTTGCTACACAGGAGATGCGTCAGGAGCGTTTCGACAACTGGGAACTGACCGACGACCACGGCATGCTGATCTACGGTGTGGCTAAGGATCAGAACGGCAAGGAATACTATATGGTGAAGAACTCCTGGGGCGAGACAGGTGACTATAAGGGTGTCTGGTATATGACAAAGACCTTTATTGCCGCCAACACTATGGACTTCCTTATCAACAAGAATGCCATTCCAAAGAATATCCGCAAGAAACTTGGCATTTGATTTGAATTAGATAATTAGAAAATTAAAACGACCTCGGGGCGTTCCCCGAGGTCGTTTTATTCTAATAGTGTTGTCGTTAAATGGACGAAGGACGACTAAGCCTCTGCGGGTGCCTCTTCTGCGGGAGCCTCTGCGGGAGCCTCCACCTCGGCCTCTGCTACGGCAGCAGCCTTCTTCTCGGCCACCTTCTTGGCAATAGCCTCGTTAACCTTCTTTTCCTCTGCAAGAGCCTTCTCAGCAGCATCCTTCTTTGACTTTGCCACTTCGGCTGCCACCTTGTCGAGGCCTCTCTGCTTGTCAGCCTTCCATGCATCGAACTTACGCTGGGCGGTAGCCTCGTCGAAAGCCCCCTTCTTTACGCCACCCTTCAAATGCTTCATCAGGTAAACGCCCTCACGGCTGAGGATGTTACGGACAGTGTCGGTGGGCTGTGCGCCAACCTCTACCCAGTACAATGCACGGTCGAAATTCAAGTCTACCGTGGCGGGATTGGTGTTGGGATTGTAAGAGCCAATCTTCTCAGTGAAACGACCATCACGTGGTGCACGAGCGTCGGCGATAACGATGCTGTAGAAGGCATAGCCCTTACGGCCGCCGCGCTGCAATCTGATTTTTGTTGCCATTTTTTAATTTTTAATTTTTAATTAATAAATTGGTTTGAATTTCATGCTTCCATCTCGTGAAAGCGGCTGCAAAGGTACTAAAAAAAAAGTGAATAATGAATAATGATTAGTGAAAAATTTGCTTCCACTACCACTTTTTATGTTTTTTTTTGTAATTTTGTGCCCATGAAACATGAGTTGTCAATACTGATACCCGTTTACAACAGTGACTGCCGCCAACAGGTGGCAGCACTGAGCCAGCAGGCAGAGGCTATTCATGATCTGCTCTTTGAGATTATCGTGGCTGACGATGGGTCGGACAATGAACAAGTCATTCATAATTCTGAGATATCCTCACTGACAAACGTGCGTTTTATCAGAAGAGAAGAGAATGTGGGACGGGCAGCCATTCGCAACTTTCTTGCTCATGAGGCACAGTATGAGTGGGTGCTGTTTATGGATGGCGACATGGCTATTCCCTCAGATAACTTTATCAGGAAATGGCTGGAGGCTGATGTCGGCGATGTGGCATACGGCGGCTATGTCGTAGGAATCGGAGAACCCTCATCGCTGCGCTACCTCTATGAGAAACATTGTGAACATTTACATACAGCCGAGGAACGTAGGAAGCGGCCCTTTCTCCATTTCCACACCTGCAACTTCATGATTCGACGGCATCTGATGCTGGCACTTCCTTTCGATGAGCGTTTCCGTCACTACGGCTATGAGGATGTGTTCTTTGGCAAACAACTGAGGAAGGCAGGCATCTCTATCAGCCATGTTGATAATCCTGCCGGCTTTTTCGATTTCGAAGACAATGCCCACTTCGTCGGCAAGACGGAAGAGGGACTGCGAACGCTGCATCAGTTTCGCAGTGACCTGCGCGGCTACTCGCAACTGATTACCTTCGTCGATGGCAAACATATCTGTGCTGTACGCTGGTGCATACGCCTCTGGCACAGGCTCTTCGGTAGTCTGGAGCGCAGAAACCTCTGCGGCTCTCATCCCAGCCTGCAACTCTTCAAACTTTATAAACTAGGATACTTCTTGGAGGTTGAAGGTTGAAGGTTGAAGGTTGATAATTGAAGATTGAAAATTGAAGATTGAAAATTGATTATTGATAATTAAAAGATTAAAAGATTATGACAAAGAGATTTGCATTTAAGATGTTCCTGAAGCCAGGCTTCGAGGAAGAGTATGAGAAACGCCACGCTGCCATCTGGCCTGAACTGAAACAGATGATCAAGGAACAGGGTGTGCAGAACTACAGTATCTATTGGGACCGTGATACCAATATCCTCTTTGCATACCAGGAGTGTACTAAGGAGGGTAACTCGCAGGACACGGAGAACGTTGACCCTATCACCCAGCGTTGGTGGGATATGATGGCAGACATCATGGAGGTCAATCCCGATAATTCGCCTGTCACCATTCCCCTTCCGGAACTGTTTCACCTGGATTAGTTCACGATTCAAAGCCGGTTTTTCTCGGCATTACCGGCACCTGTACCCTTATACTTCGAGGGGGTGACGTTGAAGCGGTAGCGCAGGGAGAGTTGGATGCAGCGTGAGTCGTTGTCCTCCATCTTGCGGAACATCATGCGGTTGCTGTAGACCATGGCGTGGGTGATGCCGCCGTTAAAGAGGTCGTTGCCAGTCAGTTTGACATTAAGCCGACGTTTGAAGAAGTCCTTGGTGACGCTGAGCGAGAGCATTGCATTGGTGCAGTCAACCCATAGATTTGAGCCAGTGTTGCCGTGAGTGTGTATATTGAAGTCGGCTTGAAAAAGCCAGTCATGGGGCAGCGAGACGATGTTGCCTAATTGCAGAGACAGCATCGGATGGCTGAAACTCTTCTCCTGACTATTGAACAATGACTTGAACCATGGCTTCATCAGCGACACGTTGTATTGTGGCGTCCATGTTATCTTGTCGCTTAATTTGACGTTCTTCTGTGCGCCAAGGGTGACGGTGAGCCAGTCGGCATGGTCGTAGTTCTTGCTGGTGACGAGGTTCACCTTTGAGTCGTCCTCCATGCTTTGCGCCTCGGAGATGATGGGGTCGACGCAATGCGAGTAGTTTGTCATCAGATAGAGCCACTTCCACATCACCATCATATTCAGGTTGTGGTACTTGACGGGCCTCAGATAGGGATTACCCGTCTGTCGGTTCAGGCGATTCTCGTAGGTGACATCGCTGCTCAACAGCCAGTAGGCCGGGCGTGAGGTGCGCTTGGCATAACTGAGGGAGAGACTCACCCCCTGCCCCCGGTCCCCCTCTGTCTCCCTCCGAAATGGGGAGGGGAGTTGGATGGATATGGCAGCCGACGGGAACAGGTCGTCGTAGGTACGGCATTGCTCATCGCGCCGCTGTCCGCTGACGAAGTATTCCGACTCCACGTGTTCATAGCGCAGGCCTGCCGATAACTGGAAGCGTCCCAGACGCTGGCGCAGTTCTATGAATGGGGCGATGTTGCTTTCATGCTGTTCGTTGTTGCTGTTGGCGATGTAACCCTCCTGATTGTCGAAACTGCTGCGCCAACGCGTGTTGGTATATTCCTCGCCGACCTCTATCTGACCAGGCCCCCCTCTGTCTCCCCCGAGGGGGAGAGCGACGAAAAGTTTCTCTGCAAACAGTTTACTGCATGTCTGGCTCTCGGTGTTTACATTGCGGTCGTCGTACTCAGCGCTGAGTTCCTGCTGCTTATTGCGGCTCTGTTGCTTGCGAGAGGTATAGTCGGCGTTGAAGTCGATGCTGAGTTTCCCCACTTTGCCTGCGTAGTAGAGATTGACCTGATGCGTGGGCGCGTTCTTGTCACGCCGGACGCTACGGTTTTGCAGGCGGTCGTATGGCTTTCCGTCGGCCAGCAAGTCGTCATCATACTCGCTGCGGGTCTTCACGTAGTCGTAGGTATTCTGATAGAAGCCGCCGAAGGAGTGGTTATCATTGACCTGGTAGTTGATGCCGAATCGCCCTTCTAAGAAAGGATTGCGAACATTATTCTGCTGCCGGTTGGTGACAGTCCACAGCGTGTCGGCAAAGATGGTCTGCTCGAACTCACCGGTGCTTTTCCTTCTGTTATAGGCCCCAAAGAGGTTTGCAAAAAGTTCCAGTCCGCCCGTGCGGTAGGTCAGGTTCACGCGCTCGTTATTAGCATAGCCACGCCCACAACGCGACCATGATGACAGTTCCACGCCCAGGCCCTCGCCTGCTGCCCGTTTGGTGCGGATGATGATGACGGCATTGACCGAAGCATCATAGCGAGCACCTGGATTCTGGATGACCTCGACACTGCGAATCATGTCCGACTGGACATTCCTCAGTTCGTTCAGGTCGGTCAGTTTTCGGTTGTTCAAATAGATGAGCGGCGCGCCCTTGCCCAAGATTTCATAACCCTCACCCCGCTTGGCAATCATCGGCACGCGGGTAAGTACATCCTCTGCCGTACCTAAACGTTCCATTACTGTTCCCTCCACGTTCATCATCAGCGAGTTGCCCTGCAGCACCACCTTCGGACGCTCGCCCTGAACGACCACGCCGTTCAGCGTATAGTTGTCAGGCTGCAACCGTATCGTTCCCAAATCGTCCTTGTCACAAGGCAGACAGACGGTCTTGTAGCCGACGCAGGAGATGCGGGCGAGGACACGCTCGGTGTCGTAGGGAACGGCGAAGTAGCCAGCCTCGTTGCTCACGCCTCCACCAACGAGAGAGGAATCTGATGGATGAAGCAGGTAAACATTGGCGTAGCCAACGGGCTGGCCCTGTTCGTCGACGATGGTCCCCGTCAGGTGCCGGTCAGTCTTGTGGGTACACTCCACGAAAATCTTCTTCGCCTCGGCGTCGCTGTCGTCGACGGTCACGCGGACGGGATAGAAGCCGGCCATCTGGCGGATGGCGTCGGGCAGCGGCTGGCGGCTGACGGTCGTGGTGATGCGGAAGTCCTCCAGTTCGTCGTAGAGGAACATGATGTCGTAGTCGGTCTGCTCCACGGCCATCTGGCTGAGCGCCTCCGAGAGCGACACGTCATGGAATTTACGATTTACGGATTTCTTGGACGAGCCAAGCGCAGGGCGATTCCTATTTACGATTTGCTGCGCTTGCGTGCCGACAGTCAGCAGCACGACAAGCAGGATGGTCACGATGCGTCTCATAGTCCCTTACTCCACAGTGATTTGATGATCCTTCAGCCTGACGGTCAGGCGCTCGAACTGGTTCAGGTCGCCGACCACCTGCTCGATGCCGCGCTCTGGATGCCACACGAATCGGAACCGCAGGCCGCGCACATCGTCGTTCTCAAACACGACCTCAACGCCGTAGTGGACGCCAATCTCCGGCAGCATCCTCTCCAACGGCGTGTTGTCATAGACGACGGGTGTAGACTTCCCCGTCCCCTCCAACGGGAGAGAAGATTGGCGGATAGTGTCTGACGTCTGAATGTAACTACTCCCCTCGCCCTTTGGAGAGGGGCTGGGGGTGAGGCTGTAAATGGCCGCAAAGGCGATGCCTGAAAGCATGAGGATGCCGACAAGCATGGCGGCGATTTTTCTGAATTGAGAATTGAAAATTGAGAATTGAGAATTATGCTGCGCCGTCGGGTGTACGGTAGCAAACTCTTCACTCTTCACTCTTAATTCTTCATTTTCGCAGAATTGCTGCCAAGCCATATCAACGTCTGGCATTTGGTCGAGGTCATCCATCATGGCCTCTAATTCCTGGTCGGAATACTTCTCGGGGTGCTCCTGCATGTCGCGGAAGATCTTTTTGTCTGGGGTCTGCATAGTCCTTACTTGTTAAAATGGTTTCTGACTAAGTTCAAGGCGTGCGAAAGATGTTTCCAAACAGCGACGCGGCTGATGCCCTCGGCGGCAGCAATCTCCTCGTAACTGCATCCGTCATTGAAACGCAGGCGGAAGATGCGCTGCTCCTGTGCGGACAGATTACTGGCAACAAACTCATCAATGTCTATCAGACGTTCATCCTCAGTGTTGCTGCCAAGAACTTGCTCTGTCGTCAAGTCCTCTTCCATTAGCAGTCTCACCCCTTCATGTCGGATGCGCTTGAAGCACTGGTTGCGGACACTCGTCAGCAAGTAGTATTCTGCAGTGTCAGGCATCAGCGCAATCTGCCGATGAAGCAGGCCCGCAAAGATGTCGCTGACCACATCTTTGCTTTCCTGCTCGTCATAGAGAATGGTGCGTGCCACCCTCAGCATCTTGGCGTAGTGCTGCATGAACAGCCTTTGGATCATTCCCGAGCCATGCTCGTCTGCCCGTAGCCTTTCTTGTCTTTCCATCACGTCTTTTATTGTAATACCCTTCAGACGTAGAAAATGCTAACCTCAATACTTTTTTTGCAAAAAAAGATAACCTCAAGACCATACTATTTACATAATAGGGTATAAAAAAATACTTTTGTTGACCTCTTGATCAACAAAAGTACACAATTACACACAATTTTGAGTTATTTCCCGTTTCTTGTCTGTGCGGCAAGCAGGGTGTTCTTCATCAGCGAGCAGATGGTCATGGGCCCTACTCCACCCGGTACGGGTGTAATGAAAGAGCACTTGGGGGCCACCTCATCGAACTTCACATCACCGCAGAGACGATAGCCGCTCTTGCGCGAGGCATCGGGCACACGGGTAGTGCCTACGTCGATGATAACGGCCCCCTCCTTCACCATGTCGGCCGTGACGAACTCCGGTCTGCCGATGGCAGCAATGATGATGTCGGCGGCACGGCACTCGTCTTTCAAGGTCTTGGAGCGCGAATGGCATACGGTGACGGTGGCATCGCCATACTGCTTTTGCATCATGAGTTGGGCCATAGGCTTACCCACGATATTCGAGCGACCAAGAATAACGCATTTTTTTCCGCTTGTCTCTATGCCGTAGCGCTGCAGCAGGGTGATAATGCCCAGAGGTGTGGCTGAGATAAAGCATGGCAGGCCGATGGCCATACGTCCCACGTTGATGGGATGGAAGCCGTCGACATCCTTGCGATAGTCGATTGCCTCGATGATTTTCTGTTCGTCGATATGCTTGGGCAGAGGCAGTTGCACGATGAAGCCGTCGATGCTGTCATCACGATTCAATTGCGCCACACAGTGAAGGAGTTCTTCCTCCGTGACATTGTCCTCATAACGTATGAGGGTGGACTTGAAGCCGCAGGCCTCGCACGCGAGTACCTTATTCTTTACATAGGTCTCCGAGCCTCCGTCGTGCCCCACGAGCACTGCTGCCAGATGGGGCTGCCTGCCGCCGCCCGCTACTATTCTCTTTACTTCTTCGGCAATCTCGGCCTTGATAGCCGCTGCCGTTGCTTTTCCGTCAATGAGTTGCATATTCTATTTCTTCATTTTTTTCATCTGGGCTGCCATCTGTGCCATTCGTCCACGATCCATGCCGCTCACCATTTTCATCATCTTCTTTGTCTGGTCAAACTGTTTCATCAGACGGTTGACATCCTCAATCTTGGTGCCGGAGCCCTTGGCAATACGCAAGCGACGGCTCTGATTGATGATGTCGGGGTTCTGTCGTTCCTTGGGTGTCATAGACTGAATAATGGCCTCTATCGACTTGAAGGCGTTATCGTCGATGTCGACATCCTTCAGTGCCTTGCCCATCCCCGGAATCATGCCTGCCAGTTCCTTGATATTACCCATCTTCTTGATTTGCTGGATCTGGCCCATGAAGTCTTAAAAGTCGAACTTGTTCTTTCGAATTTTCTTCTCCAGTTCACGAGCCTGTTTCTCATCAAACTGCTGCTGGGCACGCTCCACGAGTGACACCACGTCGCCCATGCCAAGGATGCGGTCGGCCATGCGTGCAGGGTGGAACACATCAATGGCTTCCATTTTCTCGCCCGTACCCACAAACTTAATAGGCTTGGTAACCACGGTGCGTATAGAGAGGGCAGCACCGCCACGGGTGTCGCCGTCGAGTTTGGTGAGCACGACGCCGTCGAAGTCAAGGCGGTCGTTGAACTCCTTGGCGGTGTTCACGGCATCCTGACCCGTCATTGAGTCGACGACGAAGAGTGTCTCGTCGGGATTGACAGCCTGCTTCAGGCGCGAGATCTCATCCATCATCTCCTCATCAACAGCCAGGCGTCCGGCAGTATCGATGATGACCACGGTGTAAGACTCCTGTTTGGCCTTGCGGATGGCGTTCTCTGCAATCTCCACAACATTTTTGTTGCCATCCTCGGAGTAGACATCCACACCAACGGTCTGACCTACCACCTTCAACTGTTCGATGGCGGCAGGACGGTAGACGTCGCAGGCCACCAGCAACGGCTTCTTGTGATGATGTGTCTTCAGCATGTTGGCCAGTTTGCCGCTGAACGTAGTCTTACCAGAGCCTTGCAGACCCGACATCAGTATGATGGCGGGGCGGTTTTCCAATTTCAGTTCCACGGCCTTGCCGCCCATCAGTTCCGTCAGTTCATCGTGCACAATCTTCACCATCAACTGGCTCGGTTTAATGGCCGTGAGTACGTTCATGCCCATAGCCTTCTGCTTCACGGAATCCGTAAACTGCTTGGCCACCTTGTAGTTCACATCGGCATCGAGCAGAGCCCGACGCACGTCTTTCAATGTCTCAGCAACATTAATCTCGGTGATTTTGCCTTCACCTTTGAGTATCTTGAACGACCGTTCAAGTCTTTCTGATAAATTCTCAAACATCTTGGTAATTTACGATTTACACATTTTCGATTTACGATTTGGATGCAAAGGTACGAAAAAGTTCATAGTTCATAATTCATAATTCATAGTTTTTATGCAAAAAGTTGTTAATTCGCAATAATTATGAATTATGAATTGTGAATTATGAATTATCCATAATTACTTGCCTAAGATAGTGAGGATGCGGGCGGCCTCCTCGCCGTCGGCCTTGGTCTTACGCAGATCCTTGAGAATATCGTCGCCGTGCTTTTCATTGTTGACGGCGCGTTTCAGCCATTTTCTGGCCTCATCCTCATTGGCGGCCACGCCTTTGCCTTTCAGATAGCAGCGCCCCAAGTGATACATAGCCTTGGCATACTCCTGCTTGGCTGACTTCTGATAGAACTCGAAGGCCTTCTTGTTGTCCTCCTTCACGCCATAGCCTTTGTCGTAGCAGCGCCCCAAACGGTATTGCGCCTTCTTATGGCCTTTGTCGGCAGCGGCCTGCAGTTTAGGCACGGCCTTGTCATACTGTTCGGCATCATAGAGTTTTTTGCCTTCCTCATAGAGTTTGTCTGCGCTCTGTGCGCTCATTGTCATGCTGAAAAGCATTAAAAATGATAATAGAAATAATCTTGTCATACTCTAATATTATTTATCTCTTAACTCAAGTATCGCTTCTCCCGTGCAGGCGTTGGGCTGCTGAATATGCAGCATCTGGCAGACGGTGGGGGCAATGTCGGTGATATGCACCTCGCGACTGGTCTCGCCATGCTGCACGTGCCAGCCGTAGAAGAGCAAGGGGATATGGGCATCGTAGGGGTTCCACGAGCCGTGGGTGGTGCCCACGGGCGATGACCACTGACCAAACATGTAGTAGTTGGGCTCGGTAATAATGAGGATGTCACCCGAACGGCGCGGATGGTAGCCCATGGCGGCCATGTTTAGCAGTCGCTCCGGCAGACTCGACGTGCGCAGATATTTGTAATCTACGGCAAAGACGACGTGAGGTGCCTGACTGAAGAAGTCCACCAGACAACCCTTGACGGCATCCACGTCGAGGTCTTGGTCGATGATAGCCTGATGATTGAGATAGACGCGGAAGTCCAGGATATCGTTGATAACGGGCTTGCTGTTGCCCAGCATCTCTGTCACGTAGGCCTCACCCTGCTTGATGAGGTCGGCATAGAGCCATTTGCCGCCGCCCAGTCTATGGTCTTGCATATATTTCCAGTTATGGGCAGCACCATGGTCGGCCGTGAGGAAGAGCAGGTAGTTGCCGTGTCCCACCTGTTCGTCGAGTGCTGCCAGCAACCGCTTCAGGTCTTCGTCGAGCCCCATATAGGCACCGTCGGTATGCTCGCCACGTGTGGACCATTTGTGGCCGATGGCATCGGTCTGCGAATAACTGACGCAGAGCATGTCGGTGGCCTCGCCTCGTCCCAGGTTCTCGCCCTTCATGGCCGCGATGGCCATGTCGGTGGTCAGGTGTCCGCAGATCGGATAGAGGGCAACGTCAGAGCCCACCTTCTTCAGTTCCTTGTTTTTCGCCATCTGCGCGTTCACCTCTTTGGCATAGTCGGGCAGTTCCTGCATATAGTAGGTACTAGTGACGAAGCACCCCCGCTTATTATCCAGCCAATAGGCGGCATTGGCACTGCGTCCAGCGGGCAGGATGGCGGCACGATCCTTGAAACTCACGCCAATGACCTTTGAGCGGAAATCGGTATGCAGGCGCAATTGGTCGCCAATGGTGGTGGCCAGCAGCCGGTGTGGCGACGACTGTCCTTTCTGGGTGTCGGAGCCAACGGTCTGCACGGTGGTGTCGTTGACACATCCCACCGCACGCCCGTCCAAATAGAAGTTGTTGCCACAGATGCCGTGGAAGGCTGGCGTGGTGCCGGTATATGCCGACGTATGACCGATAGAGGTCACGGTAGGCACATAGTTGATGAGGCAGTTGTTACATGAGTAGCCCTCGTCCAAGAGGCGCTTCATGCCACTCTCGTCCCATTTGTCGTAGTAACGCCACAGGTAGTCCCAGCGCATCTGGTCAACGACGATGCCCACTACCAGTTTCGGCCTTTCCTGCGCTCCTGCGGAACTAAAGAATAAAGAAAAAATAATAAATAATAAACCTCTCGGTATTATCGACACTGATATTCTCTTCATTTCTTCATTAAAATGTTATTCGTTTTTATTATTTAGGGCGAAGCCCGCTATTCAGCAAATCTCTCAAGTTTCTCTGACCAGTAGGCACGCAGGTCGTCCCACTTATAATAATAAGGTGTGGCAGTAGCGGCGACGGGCAGCGTGGCCTCACGCTCGTTGAGCAAGGCCTTCACCAGTATGTCACCCTCGCCGCTGACGGGTTTGTAGAATATCAATTGGATGTTGCAGGCCATGGGGAAAATCTTGTAGTTCTGCCAGTGCATGTGCAATTCATCGAAGTTGTCCACGCTGATGCCGCAGGAGTCGAGTTCCATGAGGCAGGCCAACGGCATGACGCACACCTCATGGCCGAAGCGCATGGTGGCCTGTGTTTTTCCCAAGGCGACGCAGGTGTCGGCTGTCTCGATGATGTTCTTCAGCAGGTTATACTGGCTGAAGGCCATCACATTGCCCGTCTGCGGTGCGTTGGCATAGCGCACATACCAGCCCGCATTGGAGATGCGCCACTGGTCGAAGATTTCGTCGTTGGTGAAAAGGTGCAGCATATCAGGGCCGTCATCATGGCTCTGCATGTTGATGACCACCTCAAACAGATGACGCATCAACGATCCCTGGTTAATGCTGTCGGCCGCCCACTGCTGGTCGTTGAACAGCACCTTCATAAGCCGCTCCGGGTGGGTGTTGCGTTCAGCGAACTGGTGCTGCAAGCCACGGTCGCGCTTGTCGCCCTGTTCTTTCACCTTGCCTTCCCATGGCTGGTTAAGATAGTATTGAAGACTTTCACTCACGTCGTTGTGGATGCGTGCCGTGGGGTTGGCAGCCATGAGTTCCTCACACTCGGCTACCATCGACAGGATGCAGCGGTTCACCGTGGTGCTGCGGGCATCGACGGGCAGGCCCTTTGTCAGGAAGATCTCCGGGAAATGCTCTGTGATACGCCGCCCTATGCCGTGGTGCTGGCGTTCACCCACGGTGGTCAGGTCACCCAGCCGCTTGTAGGTGGTCTTGTTGAACTGCTCCAGCAGGCGCAGCGTCTCCTGTCCCTCGCGTGTCAGTTTGTCCTGCTGGCGGGCCTTGCGCAGCGGCCGCAACACACGTTCGTAGTCATCCTTGCCAATGAGCCACCGTGAACCGTGACGGCCATAGTGGGTGAAGTAGAAGGGCACATAGCCCTCAGGAGCCGACGTATAGTGGAAGTCGGGCAACTGACGGTCGTAATCCACGTAGTTGGACCCCGCGAGCCAGGGGTTGGCCTTGATGTCATCGCGTGCAGTCTGTGCCGTCACGGTGAGTGCCGTTGCCAGCATGAACATTGTCAATAGTTTTCTCATCATATTTTTCGATTTTATATTTTCAAGACACTTGAACATTTTCATTTACAGTTTAACTGTTTTCTTGACCGCTCGGCTTTCGTTTTGCAGGCGATCGAGGGTTGTGATAACGTAAGTATATTTCTTGCTGCCGTCCTTATATGGCATTTTATAGAACGTCTGTGTGGTGATAGCCACAATCTTCGAGGGGTCATCTATATTTATTTTCTCACCCTTCTTAAACCTGTAGACCACATACTGCACGGGCACGTCATACCATTTCTTTCCTTTTGGTGTACTCCAGAACAGGATATAGCCGTCGCTGGCCCAGAAAGCCTTTACCTTGCGCGGCTTTCTGGGCGTTTTTTTGTCGATGAAAGGCATCAGGGGCTGTAAGGCGGGAAAGCGCCAGTAGTTGTTGCGTAGCATGGAGCCGTAGTTGCCGGTATTGTCGACGGCGGCCTTGGCATACCAGAGCACAGTGCCCTGCACATGATTCATCTGCTGATGCAGGCGATGCTTGGCGGGCTGCTGGTTCTGACGGGGATTCTGCGGGTCCACATTCTTCACTGTGCGCTCTATATCCTCGCCAATGAATAGAGGCCTGCTTCCGGCATGTTGGTTCCACCAGCGAATGAGCGTGTCGTAGTCGGCTGCACGGTTGCCTATCTCCCAGTAAATCTGAGGTACGCAGTAGTCCAGCCAGCCGTTGTTAATCCACAATAGTACATCGGCATAAAGATCATCGTAGTTCTGCAGTCCGCTGGTATTACTGCCGATGGCCGCACTGCGTTTGTTGCGGTAGATGCCAAAAGGCGATATGCCCACCTTGACCCAGGGTTTCTCCTTATGCACGGTCTCGTAGAACTGCTTGATGAAGAGGTTCACATTATAGCGCCGCCAGTCGCCACGGTCCTTGATGCCATTGGAATACAGCCGATACTGCTGGTCATCGGGTATGGTCTGTCCGGCGACAGGGTAAGGATAGAAATAGTCATCCATGTGGATGCCGTCGATATCATAGCGCGAGACAATATCCTTTGCCACGTTGCAGATATAGTCGCGATTCTCAGGAATGCCCGGATTGAGAATCATCATCTCATCATAGTCGAAGCAACGCTCAGGATGCTGTATGGCCACATGGTTGACAGCCAGGGCATTGGTGGTCTTGGTCTTGGCCCGATATGGGTTTATCCAAGCATGCAACTCCATGCCACGCTGATGACACTGCACAACCATCCATTGTAAGGGATCCCAGTAGGGCGACGGTGCCCTACCCTGCTGTCCGGTGAGGAATCGGCTCCAAGGCTCAATGCTGCTGGCATAGAGGGCATCGCACTCAGGTCGAACCTGAAAGATGATGGCGTTGACACCATCCTTCTGCAACTCGTCGAGTTGATAAATCAGTGTCTGCTGCATCTGCTGGGTAGACATGCCCAGAAACTGACCATTGACGCATTGTATCCATGCGCCACGAAATTCGCGTTTTGGCTGCGCCCCTGCGGGGCTGGTGAATAGTGAAAAGAGAATAGTGAATAGTATCACACCCACTGCCGTTGCATCCTTGATGCTTCGTAAAGTCCTATTCTGCATAGAAAGATTCGTATAATTCGTTAAACTATTGGTCGTTTTTAAGGAAATCATAGATCTTCGTCGTCCAGTCAGCCCCGTTCTCAGGACAATAAGTGCGCATCCCCATCTGACTGGCCGCAGCCACATTGCGAGGACCGTCATCAACAAACAGGCACTCTAATGGCGACACGTGTTCATTCATCAGCAAACGGTGGAATATCTCTTGCGAGGGTTTCATCACCTTCATCTCATAACTCAGGTACATCGCATCGAAATAATAGTCCACGCTATGCCCACGGCCGTCGAAAGCATCAGACATCACCCACTCCATCATATAGGGATTGGTGTTCGACAGAAGGATAAGCCGGTAGCCCTCTTGACGCAAACGGATCAGCGCGTCCAGGTTACGTCCAGGCACTTCCTTGGCATAACCCTGCCAGGCAAAGGCACACTCCTCATGGGTGGCATTACGTCCCGTCAGTTTATTCAACTCCAAGCGGAAGGTCTCTGCATCTATCTTGCCGCCTTCCAAATCGCCGAAGATGCCTTCCTGCGTATAAGCATTCAGGCGTTGTTCGGCATCCTTCAGTCCCAATGCCTCGAAGCGGCGCACCGATTGCGACTGATCCAGCGTGATAACCACGCCTCCAAGATCAAATATTATATTCCTTATCATCATTGCGGAAGCAAATTATTCACTATTCACTTTTCACTATTCACTAGCGAAGCGCCTTCACTTCTCACTAGCGAAGCGCCCCTCCTTCGTGCTTCGTCGAGCGAGAGCAGTTGCTGTTGTTCTTGCTGATAATGTTCGCGCAGATTTGCATACTCCTTATTCAAGGTGTTAGAGAAGCCTTCAGCGTCCGTCATCAGTCGCTGGGCAACGAGTGGATTCTGCGAAGCATCCTTCATCCATACGACAGGACCTCCATAGACAGGAGCAATCTTCAATGCCACATGCAGTTCACTGGTAGTGGCACCGCCTATCATGATGGGAATATCCAAGCCTGCCTTATGAAGTTCCGTAGCCACATTGACCATCTCCTCAAGACTGGGTGTAATCAGTCCAGACAGCCCAATCATATCAACCTTCTCATCTTTAGCCCGCTTCACGATCTGTTCTGCAGGCACCATCACACCTAAATCAATAACCTCATAGCCATTGCACGCCATGATGACACCAACTATGTTTTTGCCAATGTCGTGCACGTCGCCCTTGACTGTGGCCAGAAGCACCTTTCCTGCTTTCCTGGATTGACTGGCATTGTCGGCTCCGTCGGCATCGATATAGGGCTGTAGCATGGTTACTGCCTGCTTCATGGTGCGTGCTGTCTTCACCACCTGCGGCAAAAACATCTTGCCTTCGCCAAAGCGCCGCCCAACCTCGTTCATACCTGCCATCAGCGGACCTTCAATAATATCTACCGCACGCGGATATTTTTCAAGAGCCTCGTGCAGGTCGGCTTCCAAATGGTCGCCATTTCCTTTGATCAATGCTTCCTGCAACCGTTCCTCCAGGCTGAGTGTGCTCGTCTCGCTGACCGCTGCCGACAACTGCGCGGTGCCTTCGATAGTCATCAACTGCTCTGCCGATTGCGGACAACGATTCAAAATCACGTCTTCAAGAAGTTTAAGTTGCTCTTTTTGTATATCCTCGTAAGCCACTTTGGACGAAGGGTTTACGATACCGAAGTCCATACCTGCCTTAATGGCGTGATAAAGGAACACGGCATGCATCGCCTCGCGCAGATAGTTATTACCTCTGAATGAGAAGGAGAGGTTGCTCACGCCACCACTCACATGCGCCCCCGGCAGATTTTCGCGAATCCATCGCGTGGCACGGATAAAGTCAAGGGCGTAGGCATCGTGCTCTTCCATACCTGTGGCAATAGCCAGGATATTGGGGTCGAAAATGATGTCCTGCGGTGCAAAGCCCACCTGCTCCGTCAGCAGCCGATAGGCTCTCTCTGCTATCTCTATGCGCCTTTCGTAGGATGTAGCCTGTCCCTGTTCATCGAAGCACATCACTACTACTGCTGCCCCCATGCGTTTGACATCTTGAGCGTGGGAAAGGAATACCTCCTCGCCCTCCTTCAGCGAGATAGAGTTGACGATACACTTGCCCTGCACGCATTTCAGGCCGGCCATGATGACATCCCATTTGCTGGAGTCGATCATCACTGGCACACGGGCAATATCGGGCTCTGAGGCGATGAGATTGAGGAAATGCGTCATCTCGGCACCAGCATCCAGCAGTCCGTCGTCCATGTTGATATCAATTACCATTGCCCCGTTCTCTACCTGCTGGCGGGCTATCAACAATGCTTCCTCATAGTTCTTCTCCTTGATGAGACGCAAGAACTTTCTGGAACCGGCCACGTTGCACCGCTCACCAACATTAGTGAAGGAGGGTTGAGGATTGAGAGGTGAGGGGTGGGAGGTACGAGGAGAGAGGCGAGAGGACACTTCCAGCAGTTCCAACCCACTCAGCCATAGATTCTCCGATTTTGGAGCCGGTTGATGAGGTGTCTTGCCAACCGCCAGTGGCACATATTTCTCGATAAAATCGGGTGTGGTGCCACAACAGCCTCCCACGATATTTACCAGTCCTTCGTCGATGAATTCGGCTATCTGTGGAGCCATCGACTCTGGTGTCTCATCATACAGTCCGAGAGAATTGGGCAGGCCAGCATTGGGATAGGCACTGATATAATAGGGTGCCCTGCGGCTCAGTTCCTTCAGATAAGGCTTCATCTGTCGGGCACCAAACGAGCAGTTCAGTCCCACGCTGAAGATGGGATATGATGACACACTTGCCAAGAATGCATCCAATGTCTGTCCACTGAGTGTACGACCAGCGGCATCGCTGATGGTAACACTGAGCATGATAGGGATGTCGCGGCTACCGCGTGTACTGATAGCCGCATCGATGGCAGCCTTGGCATTAAGCGTATCGAAGATGGTCTCTATGAGCAGCGCATCCACCCCACCCTCTACCAGTGCTTCCATCTGTTCCGAGTAGGCACTCACCAGTTCATCGTAGGTCAGTTCACGACGGGCAGGGTCATTCACATCTGGCGACATGGAGCAGGTCTTATTCGTCGGGCCTACTGAACCTGCCACAAAGCGTGGCTTCTCGGGCGAGGAAAACTTATCGGCACACTGGCGTGCCAGCCTCGCTCCAGCCAAATTAATTGCTCTAATGGAATCTTGTAACCCATAGTCACTCTGTGAGATACGCTGTGCATTGAACGTATTGGTAGTAATGATGTCTGCACCTGCGCTCAGGTATCTTCTGTGAATATCTGAGATAACGTCAGGGCGTGTCAGGTTCAGCACATCGTTATTACCCTTCAACACGCCTGAGATATCCGCAAAGCATCCTTTTCGAAAGTCCTGTTCGTCAAGTCCGTACTCCTGGATGACGGTGCCCATAGCCCCGTCAAGTATCAGTATGCGTTTAGTTATTTCGTTGTAAATCATTTGTAAACTTTCATAGCCCTGTCCATTTCCCTGCGGTCTTCCTTTTCCTTCAGCGACTGACGCTTGTCGAAGGCTTTCTTACCTTTACAGAGTACAATATCCACCTTAGCGCGACCGTTCTCGTCGATCCATACCAGCGTGGGCACAATGGTATAGCCCGTCTGCTTCGTGGCACTTTCCAATCGGTTGATCTCGCGACGTGTGAGCAGCAGTTTGCGGTCACGCTTCTGCTCATGGTTGTTGTATGAGCCATAGAAATAGGGGCTGACAGACATGCCCTTGACCCACAACTCACTATGGATGATGGTGCAATAGGTGTCAACCAGGCTGGCCTTGCCCGCCCTGATCGACTTGATTTCCGTGCCCGTGAGCACGATGCCGGCAGTGAACTCCTCGATGAAGAAATACTCGAAGGCCGCCTTGCGGTTTTTTATCTGTACAGGACTCTTCTTTCGGAGTTCCTCTTGTTGCTTATTCATTGTATAGTGGCAAATTTATCAATATTAGCATCAACATAACGGGCTATCTGCTCCGTCCACCGTTCTTCGTTCTCCACAAACATATCGTCATAGTCGTCGAACTGAGGATGCTGTTCAAACAGAGCCATGAACTCCTCATCGCTACATTCTGCCTCCAGAGCCTCTCGGTTTTCAAGCCACAGGGTATGCACTTCGTAGAGCATCTTCGAGAGGTCGCGCATGTGCCACATCTTGTTAAGAGCCTTGGCAAAGGGATTCTTGAAGATAAATGGCCCATACCCATTGTGTATCAACTGGATAAAGCCGCCGTCCATCACCTCCTGATGCAGCGTGTCCCAGCAGAGCAGCGTCATCTGGTCGGCATTCAACTGCTGCATCGTCTCGGCTGTCGGCTCACCGCCTATCGCCTCTCTCAGTGCATCAATAAACACCTGCAAGAAAGCATCCATTCCTTCCATAGCGGCATCGCTCAGCGCCGCATCTTTTATTACAACTTCTTTCATATACTATGTTTATGGACTGCAAAGTTAATCATTTTAGGCGAACTGACCAAAAAAAGTATAAAGAATTAAGAAATGATAAAAAAATCACATTTTTTTTGTTTGTTTCAAAAGAAATGATTACTTTTGCAGTCGGATTAATGAATAATCGAAAGAATGAAGAATCTGAATCTACTTAACGGCCTTATTATTATTCGACTGCAAAAGTACAGTCGGAAGTGATAGGGTGTAAGTATATTGACAATTCATGATTATTAGTTGAAAAATATAGAAAGCCTTTCTCACTTCCGAGTGTGAAAGGCTTTTTTTATTAGACTCAAAAAAAATAGACATAATAGACATAAAAACCAACATTTAAAAAACAAACAAAGATGAGTGACAGATTATTTATTTTCGACACAACGCTCCGCGACGGCGAACAGGTGCCCGGATGCCAGTTGAACACCGTAGAGAAGATCCAGGTTGCCAAGGCACTTGAACAGTTGGGCGTGGACGTTATCGAAGCAGGATTCCCTATCTCCAGTCCAGGCGACTTCAACAGCGTGATTGAGATTTCAAAAGCCGTTACATGGCCTGTGGTCTGCGCGTTGACCAGAGCCGTAGAACGCGACATTGACGTGGCCTTCGATGCACTGCGATATGCTAAGCACAAGCGTATTCATACTGGTATAGGCACCAGCGACGAGCACATCAAGTACAAATTCAATTCCACACGCGAGGAGATTCTGGAACGTGCCGTGGCGGCCACGAAATATGCCAAGCGCTTCGTCGACGACGTGGAGTTTTACTGCGAGGATGCCGGACGTACGGATAATGACTATCTGGCACAGGTAGTAGAGGCGGTTATCAAGGCCGGTGCAACAGTGGTAAACATACCCGACACTACGGGTTACTGCCTGCCACAGGAGTATTTCGACAAAATCAAGTACCTGAAGGAGCATGTCGACAATATAGACCGCGCCATCATCTCTACCCATTGCCACAACGACCTGGGATTGGCTACTGCCAACACCCTCAACGGCGTGATTGCCGGAGCCCGACAAGTAGAGGTTACCATCAACGGCATAGGCGAACGGGCTGGCAACACCTCGCTAGAAGAAATCGCCATGATACTGAAATGCCACAAACAACTGGATATCGACACCAACATCAATACCACCAAGATATATCCTACTTCGCGCATGGTGTCGAGTTTGATGAACATGCCCATACAGCCAAACAAAGCGGTTGTGGGACGTAACGCCTTTGCCCATTCAAGCGGCATTCACCAGGACGGCGTGCTGAAGAATGTACACACCTACGAAATAATGGATCCGAAGGATGTGGGTATCGATGACAACAGCATCGTGCTGACGGCTCGCAGCGGACGTGCCGCACTGAAGCATCGCCTGCACGTAAACGGCGTAGAACTCTCGGAAGAGAAATTGGATAAGGTTTACGAGAAGTTCCTGATCCTGGCCGACCAAAAGAGGGAGGTCACCGATGCCGACGCACTGATGCTTGCCGGTGCCGATACAGCCGACACACACGCCGTCAGGCTCGATTTCCTGCAGGTTACTACGGGCAAGGGTGTCAAGAGCGTTGCCTCTATCGGTCTTGACATCAGCGGTCAGAAGTTCGAGGCTGCTGCCAGTGGAAACGGCCCCGTTGATGCGGCCATCAAGGCATTGAAGAAGATTATCATGAAGCAGATGACGCTGAAGGAATTCACCATACAGGCTATCTCCAAGGGTAGCGACGATGTTGGTAAGGTTCACATGCAGGTAGAGTATAATGGCATCCTCTATTATGGCTTTGGTGCCAATACCGACATCGTAACAGCCAGCGTCGAGGCTTATATCGATTGTATCAACAAATTCAAGAAGGAGGAAGAATGAACACACTATTCGATAAGATATGGGATAAGCACGTGGTGCAACAAGTGGAGGACGGACCTGCACAACTTTACATTGACCGGCTCTATTGCCATGAGGTGACATCGCCCCAGGCCTTCGACGGCATGAGGGCCCGCGGACTAAAGTGCTTCCGTCCGCAGCAAATCTACTGCATGCCCGACCATAACACGCCGACCCACGATCAGGACAACCCCATCGAGGACCCAGTGTCGAAGAAGCAGGTTGACACGCTGGCAAAGAATGCCGCAGAGTTTGGCTTGACCCACTACGGGATGATGTCGAAGGACAATGGCATCATCCACGTAGTAGGCCCGGAGAAAGGCCTGAGCCTGCCAGGGATGACGATTGTGTGTGGCGATTCTCACACGTCAACACATGGCGCCATGGGATCCGTAGCCTTTGGCATCGGCACCAGCGAGGTGGAGATGGTGATGGCTTCGCAATGCATCCTCCAACAGAAACCCAAGTCCATGCGCATCAACATCAACGGTCAACTGGGACCTTGTGTTACCGCAAAAGACGTGGCACTCTATTTAATGGCACAACTGACAACCTCTGGAGCCACGGGCTACTTCGTGGAGTATGCTGGCGAGGTGGTTAGGAATCTGTCTATGGAAGGCCGTCTCACACTCTGCAACCTCTCGATAGAGATGGGGGCTCGCGGTGGTTTCATAGCCCCCGACGATACCACCTTTAATTATATAAGGGGCCGCGAGTTTGCACCCAAGGGTGAGGCATGGGACAAGGCCATAGCCTACTGGAAGACGCTGAAGAGTGGCCCCGATGCAGTATTCGACAAGGAACTGACCTTCGATGCCAAAGACATCGAACCGCGCATCACCTACGGCACCAATCCAGGAATGGGCATCGGCATCACAGAGAAGATACCAGCAAATCTCGAACATCAAACCTCAAACCTCAAATCTCTTCAGTATATGGGATTCAAGCCCGGACAGAAGTTGTTGGGAACCAAGGTGGATTACGTGTTCCTCGGTGCCTGCACCAATGGGCGCATAGAGGATTTCCGTGCCTTTGCATCCATCGTGGAAGGCCGCACCAAATCGCCCGACGTGGTGGCGTGGCTGGTGCCTGGCTCATGGGCCGTAGACCGTCAGATTCGCGACGAGGGCCTTGACAAGGTTCTTGAGGCAGCAGGCTTTGATATCCGACAGCCCGGATGCTCGGCTTGTCTGGCAATGAACGATGACAAAGTACCGGCTGGAAAATTGGCGGTGTCAACATCCAACCGCAACTTCGAAGGTCGTCAAGGCCCCGGAGCACGCACCATCCTGGCATCACCACTTACTGCCGCAGCCGCCGCTGTTACGGGAGTCATTACCGACCCAAGGGAATTCATATAGTAAATAAGTCCCATAAGACATATTATTCATAAAAACAATGAAACAGAAATTCAACATTATAACCAGCACCTGCGTTCCACTTCCGCTGGAGAATGTGGACACAGACCAAATCATACCTGCACGATTCCTGAAGGCTACCACCCGCGAAGAGCAATTCTTCGGCGACAACTTGTTTCGTGACTGGCGATACAACGCCGACGGCACTCCAAACAAGGATTTCGTGCTGAATAATCCCACTTATTCCGGCTGCATACTGGTGGCTGGAAAGAATTTCGGTTCAGGCTCGTCAAGAGAGCACGCAGCATGGGCCATAGCGGGCTATGGCTTCCGTGTGGTTATCAGTTCGTTTTTTGCCGATATACACAAGAACAACGAACTGAACAACTTCGTGTTGCCTGTGGTGGTGAGCGAGACATTCCTGTCAGAACTCTTCGAGAGCATCGCAAACAATCCCAGGACCGAAGTAGAGGTGGACCTGCCCAACCAGAAGGTTACCAACATGGCAACGGGCCATTATGAGCATTTCGACATCAACGGATATAAGAAACACTGCCTGATGCAAGGACTGGACGATATCGACTTCCTGGTTCAAAACCAACACAAGACGGAATTATGGGAACAAGCGAACAAATAAGCAGTTACCAGCGCAGACAGCCTTTTGTGGAGATTCTGGACTCCACCCTGCGCGATGGCGAACAGACCAGCGGCGTGTCATTCTTGCCCCATGAGAAACTCATCATTGCACGCATGCTGCTCAACGACCTGAACGTTGACCGCATAGAGGTGGCATCGGCACGCGTGTCGGAAGGCGAGAAAGAAGCCGTGAGCATGATTTGCCGCTTTGCCGAGAGAATCGACAAGCTGGAAAGGGTGGAAGTGTTGGGATTCATTGATGGCGGGAAGAGCATCGACTGGGCAGCAGCATGCGGATGCAAAACGGTGAACCTGCTGGCAAAAGGATCGCTCAAGCATTGCACTAACCAGTTGAAGAAATCGCCCGACGAGCATATCAGCGAAATACGCCAAGAGGTAAGATATGCACGCTCCAAGGGAATAACCATTAACCTCTACCTGGAGGATTGGAGCAACGGCATGAAAGATTCGCCGGCATACGTCTATCAACTGATGGATGCACTCTGCGACTGTGGCATCCGCCGCTTCATGCTGCCCGACACGCTGGGTATTATGAACCCGCTGCAATGTATCGAGTATTTCCGCAAGATGATCAAACGCTATGCAGACACTCACTTTGACTTCCATGCCCACAACGATTACGACCTGGCCGTGAGCAATTCGCTGGCAGCCGTGCTGAGTGGCGCCAAGGGGTTGCACGTAACGGTCAACGGACTGGGAGAGCGTTGTGGCAATGCACCGCTGTCAAGTGTGCAGGTCATACTGAAGGACCAGTTCAATGCCAGCACCAACATACGCGAGGAAAAGTTGAACGACATCTCAAGGCTTGTGGAGAGTTATAGCGGCATCGGCGTGGCACCTAACCAGCCTATCATTGGCGACAACGTGTTTACTCAGGTGGCAGGCGTACATGCCGACGGCGACAAGAAGGACAACCTGTATTGCAACGCCCTGGTGCCCGAGCGATTCGGACGCAGGCGGGAGTATGCCCTGGGCAAAAACAGCGGCAAGGCCAACATTGCCAAAAACCTGGAAGAACTGGGACTGGAACTCACTCCCGAGCAGACGCGGCGCGTTACGCAGCGCATCACAGAACTGGGCGACAAAAAGGAAATTGTCACACAAGAAGACTTGCCATACATCGTGAGCGATGTGCTGAAGCACGACGCGCCAGAGGACAAGGTGAGGCTTGTGAGTTATGCGGTGCAGACGGTCTATGGACTTAAGCCAGGGGCCAACGTGAAGGTGCAGATTAACGGACAGGAGTATGAGGCCAGTGCTACAGGCGACGGCCAGTACGATGCCTTCGTGAAGTCGCTGCGCCACATCTACAAGAAATACCTCAACCGCACATTCCCCATCCTACAGAACTATGCCGTAACCATACCTCCGGGCGGGCGCACAGATGCGTTGGTACAGACCGTCATCACCTGGAACGACAACGGCAAGATTCTACGCCCCCGGGGACTTGATGCCGACCAGACGGAAGCGGCCATCAAGGCGACATTTAAGATGCTAAACATTTACGAAAACGAAAAATCAGAAGAAATATGAAACTGAAAATTGCTATTCTCGAAGGCGACGGAATAGGTCCAGAGATTATGAAACAAGGAGTGGCTGTGCTCAATGCTATCGCAGCGAAATGTGACCACGAGTTTGAATATTATCCCGCTCTCTGCGGTGCTCATGCCATAGAGGAAGTAGGCGACCCTTATCCCGACAGCACCCATGAGGTGTGTATGCAGGCCGATGCCGTGCTCTTTGCTGCCGTTGGGTCGCTGAAGTTCGATAATGACCCTACGGCGAAGATACGTCCTGAGACAGGCCTGCTGGCTATGCGCAAGAAACTGGGGCTTTTTGCCAACATCCGCCCCGTGGCTACCTTCGACTGCCTGCTCCATAAGTCGCCGCTGAAGGAAAACCTGCTGAGCGGTGCCGATTTCGTGGTAATCCGCGAACTCACCGGCGGCATGTATTTCGGCGAAAAATATCAGGACAACGATAAAGCCTACGATACCAATATATATACCCGACCGGAGATAGAGAGAATACTGAAGGTGGCCTTCGAAATGGCTATGACCCGCAAGAAACACCTCACAGTGGTCGACAAGGCCAATGTGCTGGCCAGCAGCAGGCTGTGGCGACAGATAGCCAAGGAGATGGAGCCGCAATATCCCGAGGTGACCACCGATTATATGTTTATCGACAACGCCTCGATGCGCGTGCTCACCGAACCGACATTCTTCGACGTCATCGTGACTGAGAATACCTTTGGCGACATCCTGACCGACGAGACAAGTTGCATCACTGGCTCCATGGGCCTACAGCCATCTTCGTCGCTGGGTGAGCACACACCGCTATTCGAACCCGTGCATGGCTCATGGCCGCAGGCCGCAGGTCAGAACCTGGCCAATCCTCTGGCACAGATTCTTTCTGCCGCTATGCTCCTTGAGCACTTCGGGCTGAAGCAGGAAGGTTCCTTAATACGCAAAGCCGTGACAGCCTCGCTCGATGCCAACGTGCGCACACCAGAGATACAAGTGGAAAGCGGCCAGAAATATGGCACCAGAGAGGTTGGGCAATGGATTGTTGACTATATCTTATCGGCAGACTGATTAATTACGCCTATGAAACAGATTGAGAAATATTTTCCTGAGATGACTGATGAGCAGCATGAGCAGTTTGCAGCCCTCTACTCACTCTATCACGAATGGAACGAGAAAATCAATGTCATCTCACGCAAGGATATCGACAACCTCTATGAACATCATGTGCTGCACTCACTGGCCATAGCAAAGTTTATCAACTTCAGGGCCGGCACGCACATTCTTGACTTCGGCACCGGCGGCGGCTTCCCCGGCATCCCGCTGGCCATTCTCTTCCCTGAATGTCAGTTCAAACTCATCGACGGCACCGGCAAGAAAATACGTGTGGCGCAGGAGGTATGCCATGCCATCGGCCTGAACAACTGCCAGCCGGAGCATCTGCGCGGTGAAGACGAGAAAGGCAAATACGACTTTGTGGTCAGCCGTGCCGTGATGCCCCTACCCGACCTCTATAAGATTGTGCGCAAGAACATCTCAAAAGAGCAGCACAACGCCCATCCCAACGGCATCATCTGTCTGAAGGGCGGCGACGTACAGGGAGAGACACAGCCCTTCCGTCGTATCGTGGAAACAGCCGAACTGACCGACTATTTCCAGGAGGAATGGTTTAAGCAGAAACATATAATATATGTACCCGTATGATAAATGTTAAGATTTTCGAAGTAAATCCGCTGCAGGAGAACTGCTATGTGGTGAGCGATGACACCCGTGAGTGCGTCGTCATCGACTGTGGTGCCTATTTCGACGCTGAGCGCAAAGCCATTGTCAACTATTTGCACAACCATCAACTGCAGCCCGTGCACCTGCTATGCACACACGGACATTTCGACCATAACTTCGGCAATGACACCATCTTTGCGGAATATGGACTGAAGCCAGAAATCCATGCCGACGATGCCAACTTCATAGCCGATGTAGCCCTGCAATGCGAGATGATGGGAATGGGTATGGATTACGACCATCCGTCCCCACCCGTTGGCAGACATTTGGCTGATGGCGATACCGTTGGCTTCGGCACACATCAGTTGAAGGTGATCCACACCCCTGGACATTCCCCTGGAGGCGTTGTCTTCTATTGCCAGGAAGAATGTACCGTATTCACAGGCGACACCCTTTTCCGTATGAGCGTTGGGCGCACCGACCTGCCCGGCGGTTCATGGGCTGACCTTATCCGAAGCCTACAGACGAAAGTGGCCTCGCTGCCCGCCGACACTGTTGCCTACCCCGGACACGGCCCCAAGACGCTGATTGCCGACGAGTGCATGATGAATCCCTATTTCAGGTAAGCGTACCTCGTACCTCGCACCTCGAATAAATTTTAAATTTATTTGGTAGTTTGAAATAATATTCGTAATTTTGCACGCAGTTTTAAAAACAAACGTCTAAAACAAACAAAGCAATGTTGAAACCATTAAACAAACACTTCGCTCCTAAGAGCGTCATGCCTGAAAAGGTTATTCAGTTTGGTGAGGGTAATTTCCTCCGCGCATTCGTTGATTGGATTATCTGGAACATGGACCAGAAGACCAACTTCAACGGCTCCGTCGTCGTCGTACAGCCCATAGACCGCGGTATGGTTGACTGGTTGAATGGTCAGGACTGCCTGTACCATGTGAACCTGCAGGGTCGTGAGAACGGCAAACCCGTGAATACGCTCGAGCGTATCGATGTTATCAGCCGCGCACTGAATCCCTATTCTCAGAACGATGCCTTCATGGCACTGGCCGACCAGCCAGAGATTCGCTTCGTCATCTCCAACACCACAGAGGCCGGCATCGCCTTCGATCCTGCCTGCAAACTGGATGACAAGCCCGCATCGAGTTATCCCGGCAAACTGGTGCAGTTGCTCTACCGCCGCTATCAGACCTTCAACGGCGACCCCACCAAGGGTCTCATCATCTTCCCCTGCGAACTTATCTTCCTCAACGGCCACGTGCTGAAGGACTGCATCCGCAAATACATCGACCTGTGGCAGTTGCCGGAAGGTTTCCGCCAGTGGTTCGAAAACGCCTGCGGTGTCTACGCCACCCTCGTTGACCGTATCGTGCCAGGCTTCCCCCGCAAGGAGATTGCCGAGATTCAGGAAAAGGTGGGCTATCGCGACAACCTCGTCGTACAGGCAGAGAACTTCCACCTCTGGGTCATCGAGGCTCCGAAGGAGGTGGCTCAGGAGTTCCCCGCCGACAAGGCTGGCCTGCACGTGCTGTTCGTACCCTCAGAAGAACCCTACCATAAGCGTAAGGTCACCCTGCTCAACGGCCCGCACACCGTACTCTCGCCCGTGGCCTTCCTCAGTGGTGTGAACATCGTACGTGATGCCTGCAACCATGAGGTAATAGGCAAGTATATCCACAAGGTACAGTTTGAAGAGTTGATGCAAACCCTCGACCTGCCGATGGAGGAACTGGAGAAGTTTGCCGGCGACGTGCTCGAGCGTTTCGACAATCCGTTTGTAGACCATCAGGTGACCAGCATCATGCTCAACTCATTCCCGAAGTTCCAGGCTCGCGACCTGCCCGGCGTGAAGACCTACCTGGAGCGCAAGGGCGAACTGCCCAAGGGTCTGGTCTTCGGTCTGGCTGCCATCATCACCTACTACAAGGGAGGCCAACGTGCCGACGGTGTGGATATTACGCCTAACGACGACCAGAAGATCATGGACTTACTGAAGGATCTTTGGGCTACCGGCGACACGCAGAAGGTGGCCGACGGTGTGCTCGGTGCCGAGTTCATCTGGCAGGAAGACCTCAACAAGGTGACTGGCCTGAACACGCTCGTCAAGCAGTACCTCGACCTCATCCAGCAGAAGGGCATGCTCGAAGCCGTAAAGACCATCCTGTAAGAATCACTGATACACACACATATTATAAATCCCCGGAATGGCTGCCATTCCGGGGATTTTTATCTTGTTTTCTTTGGCAATTCAACTTTTTTTCGTAACTTTGCGCCCTGTTACAAAACTAATAACTAAAATGAAGAAATTTTATCTGACATTACTGGCTATGGCCGCCGTACTCTGTGCGTCGGCAGAGAATCCTTACAGAACGTACACACAAAACCTGCCTTTCCCTATGGCAGAGATGACGGCTCCGGTTATTCCGCAGCGATTAGTGGCACTCACCGACTTCGGAGCCGACGGCACGGGCAGCACACTTTGCACCGACGCTTTTGCCAAGGCCATCGATGCACTGAGCAAACAAGGGGGCGGACATCTGGTGGTGCCACAGGGCGTATGGCTTACAGGTCCTATCGTGCTGAAGTCGAATATAGACCTGAACCTGCAAAAAGGTGCCGTGATACTCTTTGCCGCCGATGAAAATCTCTATCCGCTCATCAACACCTCGTTCGAGGGTCTGGACACCCGTCGCTGCCAGTCGCCCATCAGCGCTAACGGAGCCACCAATATATCTATCACCGGTGAGGGAGTGATTGACGGCAATGGCCAGTATTGGCGCCCTGTAAAGAAGTCAAAGGTGACAGAGAGCCATTGGAAACGACTGATGGAAACACCAGGAAGCATGGAAATGAAGAAAGACTACTGGGTTCCCTCAGAAGGCTACGCCATGGGCGAGCAGGGTGCCAACATGAACGTGCCCAATGCACAGACAGAAGAGGAATGGCAGGCGGTGAAGCGTTTCCTGCGACCGGTTATGATCAGCCTCGTATCATGCAAGAACGTCTTGCTGCATGGGGTTATCTTCCAAAACTCACCGGCCTGGAACCTTCATCCTCTGATGTGCGAGAATATCATTATTGACAATGTACTGGTGCGCAATCCCGCCTTCGCACAGAATGGCGACGCCCTCGACCTTGAGTCGTGCAAGAATGCGCTGATAGTCAACTCACGCTTTGATGCCGGCGACGACGGTATCTGTATCAAGAGCGGCAAGGACAAAGACGGACGCCTGCGTGGGAAACCATGCGAGAATGTTGTTGTTGACGGTTGCACAGTATTCGCCGGCCATGGCGGCTTCGTTGTTGGAAGCGAGATGAGCGGCGGTGTCAAGAACATCAGCGTCAGGGACTGCCAGTTTGTGGGCACCGACGTAGGCCTGCGTTTCAAGTCTACGCGTGGACGCGGCGGTGTGGTAGAGAATATCTTCATTGACGGTATCTCCATGTCAGATATTACAACATACGCCATTACCTTTAACATGTATTATGGTGGCAAGTCGGTATCAGAAGTGCTGGCCGAAGGTGACAACAAAAAGGAAGTGAAGAAATTGCCTGTTAACGAAGAGACACCTATTTTCCGCAATATCGACATCCGCAACATTGTGTGTTATCATGCTGGCTTTGCCATGGAGTTCAACGGACTGCCAGAGATGCCTATCAACGGCATTAACCTGGAAAACATCCGCATATCAGCCAAACATGATGCCACTTTCCAATATTGTAAGAACATTAAAAAGAAAAACGTAGACATCTCACTGTATTGACACAATAAGAGAACTTGAGGATGAGTTGAGGAATAAGGAGTTATAAAAAATTTAGTCAAATTATAATAATGTTTACAAATAGTCGTTATAACTAAAAGACCACATTGTAAACACTAATAATATGACAAAACTCGAGAATGGATACGTACTTGACGGCATGAACGAATTAGAACGAAACATCAAGCGTATTGGTGATTTCCTTATTGCAACATTATGCCTCATCATCTTTTCGCCGCTGTTCTTGATTTGCTATATACTGGTAAAACGGGAGGACAACGGACCGGCTATCTTCAAGCAGGAACGTATAGGCCGCTTCGGGCGCCCGTTTAACATTTATAAGTTCCGATCCATGAAGATTGATGCCGAGAAAGACGGGCCAGCACTCTATCAGCATGAGATGGATACACGCATGACCGAAATCGGGAAGTTCCTGCGCGAGCACCATCTTGACGAACTGCCACAGTTATGGAATGTGTTCAAGGGTGACATGGCGTTTATAGGCCCCCGCCCGGAACGCAAGTTCTATATCGACCAGATCATGGAACGCGACCCTCGCTATGTCTACCTCTACCAGATACGCCCGGGTGTCACCTCCTATGCCACGCTCTACAACGGCTATACCGACACCATAGAGAAGATGTTGCGCCGACTGGAACTGGACCTCTATTATCTGGAGCACCGCTCATGGTTCTTTGACATGAAGATATTGTTCAAGACCTTCATTAATATCGTATTCGGAAAGAAGTTCTAATACTATACGTATCGTGCGGCAAGACTACTGGCCGAGTTGTGGATGCAACTCGGCCAGTAGTCTTACCGCACTTTTTTTTCAAGTAGAGTGAATCATTTCTAGGAATTCGTCCTCGCTCATAATCTTAATGCCTAACTTTTGGGCTTTCTCCAGTTTCGACGGCCCCATGTTGTCTCCGGCAAGGATAAACGAGGTCTTGCTGCTGATGCTCCCGACATTCTTACCGCCGTTCTGCTCAATGATGAGTTTGTATTCGTCGCGGCTATGGTGAGCAAAGACACCGCTGATAACAATGCTCTGGCCGGCAAGACGGTCGCTCTGTGCCGCAGTCTGTTCCTGAGAGAGTGAAAACTGCAGGCCGTAGCCTCGCAGCCGCTCTACAATCTGTCTGTTGGTTTCGTTGTGGAAAAAGCCGATGATGCTCTTCGCCATCACCTCGCCTATGCCTTCTACCTCCTGCAAGTCATCGAGCGTTGCCGTCATCATCGCATCCATCGTCTTGAAATGACGGGCTAAGAGCCTTGCCGATGTCTCGCCCACAAAACGGATGCCCAAGGCAAAGACCACACGTTCGAAAGGAACCTCCTTTGACTTTTGTATGCCGTTGACGATACGCTGTGCCGACTTGTTGCGCGAGCCGTCGCCGTTGATCTGCTGCACATCAATGTCGTAGAGGTCGGCTACGTTCTTGATAAGTCCACGACGGTAATACTCGTCCACGGTCTCCGGTCCTAAAGAGTCGATGTTCATGGCCTTGCGGGCAATGAAGTGCTCTATGCGCCCCTTGATCTGTGGCGGACAGCCGGCATCGTTAGGACAATACCAGGCAGCCTCACCCTCATAGCGCACCAGCGGCGTGCCACATTCAGGACAGCGTTTGATAAACATCACCGGCTGAGCAATGATAGGACGCTCATCCAGATTGACTCCCACAATCTTGGGAATAATCTCTCCGCCTTTTTCCACATAGACCATGTCGCCTATATGCAGGTCGAAACTGCGGATAAAGTCCTCGTTGTTAAGTGTTGCGCGGCGCACCGTGGTTCCGGCCAACAGCACCGGCTCCATGTTGGCTACAGGCGTGACGGCACCTGTTCGTCCCACCTGATAGGTAACCTCGAGCAAACGGGTACATTCACGCTCAGCCTTGAACTTATAGGCAATAGCCCATCGAGGACTCTTTGCCGTATAGCCAAGAGAACGTTGCTGTTGCAAGGAATTAACCTTCAGCACTATACCATCAGTAGCAACAGGCAGGTTCTTACGTTCCTGATCCCAAAAGTTGATATAATCGAGCACCTCTTCTACGCTATGTGCCAACTTCATGTCCTCTGAGACCTTAAAGCCCCAGGAGCGTGCCGCCTCCAGGTTCTCATAGTGGCCATTGGCTGGCAGTTCTTCACCCAGGAGATAATAGAGATAGGCATCCAACTGCCTGTTAGCCACCACCCTGGCATCGAGACTCTTCAGCGTGCCGCTGGCCGCATTACGTGGGTTGGCAAACAGCGGTTCCTCGGCAGCCTCACGCTCTGCATTAAGCCGTTCAAACGATGCCCACGGCATGAGTATCTCGCCACGTATCTCGAACTCACGTGGATAGCCCTGCCCTGTCAGCACGAGTGGTATGGCTCGTATGGTGCGCACGTTCTGCGTCACATCGTCGCCCTGCACGCCATCGCCCCGGGTGACAGCCTGCGTAAGCCGGCCGTCAACGTATGTGAGCGAGATGCTCAAGCCGTCGTACTTCATCTCGCAGCACACCTTGAAATCCTGTCCGGCCAGACCTTTCCTCACACTCTCGTACCAGTCGCGCACATCCTGCTCACTATATGTATTGGCCAGCGAGAGCATAGGATAGCGGTGGGCCACCTGCCGGAACTCCGACTGGATGTCGCTGCCCACGCGCTGTGTAGGGGAGTTGGCATCGTAGAGTTCAGGGTGACGAGCCTCCAAATCCTGCAACTCATGCATCATGAAGTCAAACTCCTGATCGCCTATCGTAGGCTGGTTCAGCACATAGTAGCGGTAGTTATGCTCATGCAGTTCCTGTCGCAACTGCTCTATTCTCTGTTTCTCGTCCATTGTCTTGTCCTCAGATATAATAGTTAGAATCTGCCTGGGCCGCCAAAGCCACCGCCGCCACGACCTCCTCCGAAGCCGCCTCTGTTGCCGCCTCTGTTGCCACGTCCGCCACCGTCAAAACTGCCAGGTCCCATACCCATGCCCCGGCGTGACTCCTTGGTGCCAAAGAGGTTCAGACGGTAGTTCACGCGCAGCATCACGTAACTGGTGATGGCATTGTACTCGGTGTCCTGTCGCATCATGGCATTGACAGTACGTGTGAAGTTAGACTGCTGGTGAAGCAGGTCGTAGAATTCAAGGCGTATGGAGAGGGGTTTCCCCTTCAGGAAACTCTGTGCAATCTGGGCATTCCATATCAGTTCGTCGGTATTGGCGGCATCATCGCTGAAGCCACGACGGCTGGCCATGCCTAGATTCGTAGTGAACTGTGTGCCCCATGGAGCATTGATCGTGGTGTTGAAGCCATAATTGAAACTCCAGGTATTCAAGTTTGAACTTGTCTGGAGAGCATTTGAATTATGGTTGTAGTTCACACTTCCGTTAAGTTCCACCTCAAACCAGTCGTTGCGATAACTAAAACCCAGTCGCTCACGCAGGGTCGTTGCCTTGGTGGTAGACTTCGTGGTGAGTTTGCTGGTGCTGTCGTAGAAATAGCCCACATTGTTGGCATAGTTCACACCAGTCTCAGTATTGACATTGAAAGCCCCCAGGCTGTCAATGGCCACATTATACATAATGCTACCGCCCAGGCTCCACTGCCCGTTAATGTTGACGGGCTGTGACTTGATACCGCCGGTTTCAGCAATATACTCTGTGCGCTGTGCAATGCTGTTGCTCGTGGTCGAGAAATTCAAGTTGGCATTGATAAACTGCGAGTGATTCTCAAAGAAATCGTTGTAGCGCAGGTTGAACCTCTGAGTGAACGAAGGTTTCAAGCCTGAGTTACCAGTACGGATATTCAGCGGGTCTGTGTCGTCCTTAATCTCAAGCAGGTCGGTCATTGACGGCTGACTGCTGTTGCCTCGATAATCGAAGCGCAGGTTGCCACGGTCGGAGAGACGATAGCGGAAACGAGCCGTAGGACTCCAGTTCACCACGGTGCGCGTGGTGTCAATGTTGTTGCCCAGGTAGTCCTGGTGGAACTTCGACAACTGCGGCACAATCTGTACGCCAACGTTGAAGTCGTACTTCTGCCGGATGAAGCGCAGCATCACCTCGGCCGTATGCGTATAGTTTCTATATTCAGAATACCGGCTCAGGTCACGATCAAGAAATTCGGTGTAACTATGGCCGCCCAGACGCGTGAAGATGGAATTCCAGTCGCGATACTCGGGATAGAGGTCGGTCATGTCATATTGTCTGGTAGGATCACCGGCTTTCCAGAAATCGTATGTATCACGCTCGCTTTTGTTGTAACTGTACTGAAACTGATAACTGAACTGCAGGAAGGTGGCCTTTGCGATAGGCTCGCTGTAGGTGGCCTGTAGGCTGTAGTTGTAACTCTTCTGTGGTGTCACATTATAGCGGTTTGTCTGGGTAGAATCGCCTGTGAGGGCCTTATAGAGCCTGAGCAAGTTCTGTGAGAACTGCTGCGAATCTCCGTCGCTATAGTTAGCCGTCGCCCTCAATGTAATGTTTCTACCCGTATTACTCAGTTTGCGGTTAACCTGCAGAGTTGTTCCTATGCGCTTGGAGTCGCTGTAGTTCATACTGCCACTGGTGCGCCTGTTCACCACCAGCGAATCGCCAAGCATATTGTTCACCATATCATAGATATTCGATGACGACACAAAATCGTATGGATTGTCGCTGAAGGTTCCCGATATTGACGATGACTGCCCGTCGTTGGTGTTATAACTCCACGTGGGACGCAGGTTGATGTTCCACATCGTGTCGGGTGTCCATTCTATACGGCCTTGCGCACTCCAACTATTCGAACGTGAATAGTTCTGGTTGGCCGACTCTGAAAAGGCTGCTGCGGCATTCATGAAGTTCTCCGTTGATTTGCGCGACCAGGTGTCGCCGTCGCTGTGGTTCCATCTGATAGAACCGTCGAGCAGCAACTTGTCCTTCTTCTCGTAGTTCACGTTGACCATAGCCATCTTCGAAGCCTGCAGGCCACTACGACCGCCACCGCCGAAACGACCGCCGAAGCCGCCGCCGCCAAAGCCCATGTCATTGACGTTGTTGGCGTTGAGCATGCTGAAGACCCTCAGGTTGTCCTTCATCACAGCACCCATGGCACGGCCCGAATAGCGCTCTTTAGTACCAACACCGGCATCCACGTTGGCAAACATACCTTTGTTCATGCCAGCCTTCAGACCGAAGTCGAGCACAGTGGTCTCGTTGCCATCATCTATACCGGTGATACGGCTCAGGTCGCTCTTCTCGTCATACGTCTTGATACGTTCCACAATACTCGTAGGCAGGTTCTTCATGGCCGTCTGTGTGTCGCCGGTCATGAATTCCTTACCATCGACCTTGATCTTCTTCACCTGCTTGCCGTTGATGGTGATGGTGCCGTCGTCGCCGACCTGTGCACCAGGCAGACGCTTCACCAGTTCCTCAACAACCGAGCCTTCAGGTGTCTTATACGCGCCAGCGTTATATATTACGGTGTCGCCCTTCGAATAGACGCGAGCCACATTCTTCACCACCTCGGCACCTTTCAGCAAAACAGCATCCACAGTCATTGACATCGTGCCCAGGTCAACGGGCTTGCCTGCCATGGTAATGCTCTTCACCAGAGGTTTATAACCCACGTATGTGACACGCACCAGATACTTTCCGTCACTGGGAGCGGTCAGCGTAAACTGGCCGTTCATGTTGGTAATGGCATTGGTCACCGAGGTACTGTCAGATTTCAGCAACGCCACCGTTGCCTGAATCACCGCCTCTTGCGTTTCGTCTATCACCTTGCCTGTGATAGTACGCTGGGCTTGCATGGAGAGGGCCGATAATACGACGGCCATCGTAAGTAGAATTCGTTTCATCTTGATGTGTTTATTTGCTTTTTTACTTTCCTTGACGCTTATCGTGAATGAAAGTTTAATCTACACCAATTATTTTTCATCATTTTTCTTCGTATGCTTCCTCCCACACACATATATAGTCACTACAACAATGGCGTTTCGTCAGTCGAAACGCCATTGTTGTGTTACCAAGTCTCTTGACAAATATCTTATTCAAGTTTCGCAAGTGCTCAACTTTTAGTAGTTAAAGTAGTTAATGTAGTTAAAGTGGTTAAAGACAATAGTCTTATCCCCTGCTCATCCTCCTTACAGATGACAGTATTACAGTTTTATAGGGAAGGGTATCTGGCTTCGCCCTGGTGAAGAGTGAAAATGAAGAGTGAAGAGTTATAAAATTATTATTATATATATATTA
>JAFSYY010000008.1 GCA_017455845.1 Prevotella sp.
AGAAGGTCAGGAACTGGAGCAGGATGATAAAGCGGGAGTGGGATGCTCTCAACTACCGCCCGCTATTTTGTTTTGACGATGTACTGTGTGGCCTTCTGTGTCGTCAGGTCGTAGAGATATGAGTCGGGAAGCATGGGGCTGGCAGGGCGGGAAGTTTTTCTCTTACTGCCCACTTCCTTCAGTCCTTTGCCCTTCAGCGGTGTGTAGGAACGGATGCGGCAGATGCCGCCATGCTGCGAACGGACGGTGGCCTGGGTGAGGCGCCCCTCTCTCCATTCCATGTCCACCTCGAAGCCGCCGCGTGCCTTGAGTCCTGTCACCGAGCCGTCGGGCCATGCCTTCGGCAGTGCCGGCAGCAGGAAGATGAAGCCGTCGTGGCTCTGCAGCAGCATCTCCGCAATGCCCGCCGTGCACCCGAAGTTGCCGTCGATCTGGAAGGGCGGGTGAGCGTCGAACATGTTAGGATAGGTGCCGCCGCGCTGTTTCTGTGTGCCGAAGATCAGGAAGGTGTCGGCAGTCAGTGTCAGTTGGTCGCCAATGAGTTTCAGGGCGTGGTCACCGTCGAGGAGGCGTGCCCATGAGCACACCTTCCAGCCCATGCTCCAGCCCGTCGACACGTCGCCGCGTGCCTCCAGCGACCTACGGGCAGCCTGCCAGAGGCCGGGAGTGCGGAAGGGCGATATCTGGTTTGAAGGGAACAGTCCGTAGAGGTGTGAGAAATGGCGGTGGTCATCCTTCGGGTCGTCCAGGTCGTCGAGCCACTCCTGCAACTGTCCCCAGCGGCCCGTCTGCATCGGAGGCAGTTGGGCAAGTTGGGTGCGGAGGGTGTCTAAAAAAGCCTCACCCCCGACCCCTCTCCCAAGGAGAGGGGAGTGGTTAGTTTTGTTCCTAGGGGTGAGGCTTTTTGCCGCTGCAAGCACATTGGTGAACAGTTCTGTCAGTATCTGGTTATCCATCGTCACGCCGGCATCGAGGGGTGTGACACGTCCCTTGCCGCCGTGCTCGGGCGACTCCCCCGGACAGATGACCAGGTAGGGCTGGCCTGTAGTGGGTGAGCGGTGGTTAGGGTCTTCCACCAGTATCTGTGAGTAGAAGCGGGCGGCATCGAGCATGATGGGATAGTATTGACGCAGGAAATCATCGTCGCACGTATAGAGCCAGTGCTCCCACAGATGGCGGCACAGCCAGGCAGAGCCCATGGGCCACAGGCCGGTGGCGGCCCGGTCGATAGGGCCGGTGACGCGCCACTGGTCGGTGTTATGGTGCAGCACCCAGCCGTCGGCACCATACATGTCGCGGGCGGTCTTCCTGCCCTGTTCGCAGACCTCGCGGATGAGGCGGAACAGCGGTTCGTTCATCTGTGTGAGGTTGGTGACCTCCGCCGGCCAGTAGTTCATCTCCAGGTTGATGTTGGTGGTGTATTTCGAGTCCCACGAGGGCAGCATCTTCTCGTTCCATATGCCCTGCAGGTTGGCAGGGTTGATGTTGTCGGGCTGCGAGGAGCAGATGAGCAGGTAGCGGCCGAACTGGAAATAAGAGGCTATGAGGTGGTTGTCTTGTTGAGGTGAGAGGTGAGAGGTGAGGGGTGAGAGATTAGAAAAGGCGGCGATGCGCTTGTCGGTAGGAACTTGTGGAAAAAGGTCGGGCCCCAGGTCGAGGGTCACGCGGTCGTAGTACTGGTGGTAGAGTTGCTCATGACGGCTTCTCAGACTGTCGTAGCCCATTGCCATGGCCTCTTGCAGCCGTTGACGGGCTTGCACCACCTCGTCGCCGCCGATGTCTTTATAACTGACGACGTTGGTGCCGATGGCAACATAGAGCGTGGCCTCGTCGGCTCCGACCACCGACAGTTGACCGTCGGCAGTGCTGACGGTAGGGCTACTGGCATGCTGGGAAGTTATGGCCTGTGCCGCCATCAGTCCCATGAAGCGCACCTTGCCCTTCAGACCTTCATGCTTGGCCGACACGCCGTGCAGGTAGGCCGTGCTCTGTGAACTGCCTGTCAGCACATCGCTATGCGGGGTGGAGAATGATGCCGTGAACGAAATCTTCCCCGGCTCTGAGGCCGTCAGGTGGATGGCTATGACCTTGCTGCCCAGCGGGGCTATGACCTCGCGCTCATAGTGCACGCCGTCCACGTCATAGCGCACAATGGTTCTCGCATGGTCTATATCGAGCAGCCGTTCATAGTTGCTGTAGTTGCTATGGCCGGGCATGGCCATCAGGAGGTCGCCGAAGGGCTGGTAGGGCATGCCCATGTTCTGGCCGGCACCCACGGGCATCACCTTCTCGTTGGCCAGTTGTTCCGCCTCCTTGTAGCGGCCCTCGAAGATGAGTTGCCTCACTTGTGGCAGGGCAGCCTTGGCTTGTGGGTTCAGCACCTGGTTGGGCTGTCCGGCCCATATCGTCTCCTCGTTCAGTTGGATGCGCTCCACGGCGGGTGTGCCAAAGACCATGCCGCCCATGGTGCCGTTGCCTATGGGCAGTGCCTGCGTCCACGTCTGTGCCGGGCGGTTGTACCACAGGCGGTGCTCTTGCGCTGCGCTAAGTGATAGATGAAAAATGACAAATGATAATATCAGCAGTTTCTTCATGGGCTAAGGCAGTATGGTTTGTAATGATTCTGCAGGCAGGATGGTCACCTTGCTCTCGTCGATCATCGAGCGGTCGAGGCCGAAGATGTCGGCAAAGAAGTCGTAGACGGCCTGGCGCTTGTTGGTGCCGAAGTCGTGACGCTCGTCGGGCAGGTGGATGTTGCGGACGTTCTGTTCTGCATCGTAGAAGCCGAAGATGCGCTGGATGAAAGGATATTCCAACTCTGGGTTGGTGTGCGTCCAGTCGCCGCCGTCGCTGACAAGGAGCAGTGGCTTCGGGGCGATGATGGCGGTCAGTTCGGCCTCACAGGTGCCGCCGCCTGCCAGTTGCACGGGCATGCCGCTCTCGCAGGGGCAGCCGCCGTCGAAATGGCTGGCCACGTGGACGACGGGTGCCGAGGCCGTGATGCGTGGGTCGAGGAGGGTGAGCAGCACGGTATGGGTGCCGCCGCCGCTGCCTCCATTGGCTGCTATGCGGGTGGTGTCGATGTCTTTCCTGTTCTTCAGCATCCAGTCAAGGAGTTTCAGTCCGCAGGCAGCCTGGAAGATATGGGCGCGGGCGGTGTTGTGGTTGCCCACCTCGGCAGCCGACTGTCCGTAGCCGTAGAGGTCGAAGTCCACGCAGACGGCTCCCATGCGTGCCAGGGTGGCCAGTCGTTGCTGCTCATCGTCACGATAGCGCGAGGGCCAGTGTCCGTCGGGGCAGATGATGAGGGGGTGAAGCCTCCCCCGACCCCTCCGAAGGAGGGGAGAATAGATGGTGCCGAACACATGCTGGCCCGGTGTCAGTTCGAGGCAGATGTTCTGGGTGGTGTAGCCGTCGTGCTTTCTGACCTTCGAGAGGATGGCACTGTTGCTGGAACGCTGGGAAGCGTTCCCTACTACACAGGAGTCGAGGAAACGGTCTATCTGCAGACGCTCGCGCACCTCTTTTATTAATATGGCGCGGCGTTGCTCCCACTGCTCCTTGTTGCTGTACTTCGTGGAGAGCCAGTCGAGCATCTGCCGCCCCTCGTCGTCGTGGCGGCGGGGGTATTCATAGAGTTTGATCTTGTAGAGCGTGTCGTGCTGCTTCCACCAGTTCCAGTCGTAGTGCTTGCAGATATTGTCGAGTGTCTGCTCCAAGGAGTAAGGACGTATGCGGAAGTCGGCGTAGGTAAGCATCACTCCCACCGTGTCAACATTTTTGTCGAACTTCAGTTTCACGCCGAAGCGCTTGCCCACATCCTGCATCACGTCGTGCACGGGGCGGGCATACTGTGTCTCGAAGGTCTGGGCTTTTGCGCTTACGCTAAATATGAATGAAAAGAAAATAAAAAATAAGCCTGTGTGGATTCGATTCATTGAATTGAGGGTTTATATGTTAATAATCCGATGTCTTTGCGATTAACTACGGGTCGGCCGTCTATCATGAGCGTGAGTCCCCGGCCCTGGTGATAGCGCTGGCCGTCGCTGTCCCAGACGATGGTGAGGGTGTGGCCTCGATAGCGGATGCCGTCGAGACAGAACCAAGGCCAGATGTCCTTGGGCAGGAGGGGGTTGATGACGATGCTGCCGTCCAGTTGTGGACGGAGGCCGCAGATGCCGGTGATGATGAGGTCGTTGTAGGTGGAGTGGTTATAGTAGCGGGAGCGTTCGCGGTCGCCCATGAGCCAGGCGCCGGTCTTCTCGTCGAGATACTCGCCGATATAGGGAAGGCCGCGGTGGTGCTGGCTCTCGGTGTAGAGTTGCATCTGCTTAAAAAATGAAGAATCAACAATGAAGAATGAAGAATCTGCTACCGCACCATTGCTTACAGACGTATTGTACTGCGGAGCGGTAGCAAATTCTTCATTCTTCATTCTTAATTCTTCATTCAAAAAGTTGGCCAGTGCCGTGAGCGTCTGGCTGGTGGCAAAGGGCCAGATGGCACCGTCCCACTCGCACTTGCCCACGCCGTGGGAGCGGAACAGCGGGTGGCGGCGCTCGGCGGTGGTCAGGCCGTAAGGGGCGGAGAAGCCCTGCTCGTCTGTCAATTGTTCCCATGCCATGTCGTAGTTGCTGGATGGCAGGTTGAAATACCAAGGGATGTAGCCGATGGCTTCGCGCACCTGTGCCAGCGTGTCGCCTACATCGCCGCGCCGGGTCTCGAAGAACTGGTGGTCGGGGTTCCAGAGATGCTCACAGACGAGATGGCGCAGCGTGTCGGCCTTCATCTTGTAGAGGCGGGCCTTTTCAGTTTCGCCGGTCAGGGTGTTCATCCAGGCGAGGGCCTCGGCGTTGCCATACATATAACTGTTGATGGTGGGTCGGGCGTACTGCTTCTTGCGGCCGCCGCTGATGCTCTCCTCCATGCCGTCCTGCACATCGCCCTGCCAGTAGAGTCCGCTGGGCAAGCGGTTGGTGCGCTCCCAGCGGGCGTACTCTTCTTCCAGCCGGGGCTTCAGTGAGAGTAGGAAGGTGGCGTCGCCCTCTACGCAGAAGAGTTGCTGCACGGCGTAGGGGTTCCACGACGAGAAGCGGTTCATCTTCGTCATGGCCTGTCCGTCGTTGCCGAAATACCAGGTGCGCAGAATCTGGTGCAGGTAGGTGGTGTCGCGCAGCCAGCGGCTCTCCATCATGTGGTGGCCTATGGCACAGGCAATGAGGTTGTAGCGGTCAGCGTAGGAGCGGTCTACGAGGAACTCGGTCATGCCGTAGCCAGCGGGTGTGCGCTTGATATGCTTGCGCAGCGTCCACCAGCGGAAGTAGTACATCTCGCGCATCTGCTCGTCGGGGCAGTCGAAGAGGGGCACGTTCTGGCGCATCCATTCTGCGGCCTGGGCGTTGGGGATGGTGGTGGCGATGGCCTCATGGTCCGTGGCGTTGAAGCGGTCGGCGTAGTGGGAGAAGGAGTCGTAAGAGAGGAGGTGAGGGGTGAGAGGTGAAAGGTGAGAGGATAGACCTGAACTTACGTTGGCCAGGGAAAACCTGGCCACACGGACGCAGGCATCGGCAAGGGGCAGGTCGAAGTCCTGGTCGGCGGGGGTGTCGATGCTTGGCTCTTTAAAGAGAGGGCCGGTGCGGAAGACGAGGCGCGAGATGCTCTCCACGGGGGTGTCGAACTGGCGGGTGCATGAGCCCCCTAAGTTCTTGGACGAGGCAGACGGCGAAGCCGAGCGAGGGGGTTGGGGCTCTGTGCCGGCGATGGTGTACACCGCCCTGTGCAGTTCGCATGAGAGTGTGGCGGTGACATGGTAGGTGATGCCCGGCTCGTATTTCTTCAGCAGCGTGCCGTAGCGTGCACCGCCCTTAATGCGGATGGCACCTGTGCTGTCGGCTACGATGCGCGAGCAGACGGTGCCGGCATCATCAACGAACTCGATGTCCAGTTCGCCGTGGTCGGCCTGGTCGAAGCGCAGGTCGAACTCCACTTTTAACTCTTTCGTGTTGGGGACGAGACGCTCCACCTTCGCGTAGTCGTAGGGGTCGCTGTCGCTGAGCGTGAGCCACTGGCCGTCGAGGGCCACAGGAGCGAGGAGGGGAGAGTAGAGGTTCCAGTCGGTCATCTCTGCCAGTGTGGTGTACTGTGCGAACGAGCCGCCGGCATGGGTGGTGGCGTTGAGGCGCACGGGCACGGGGATGCGAGAGACCCAGATGTCCTCCTTATTATTAGAACAGGTGACCCAGATATCCTTTGGAAATTCTTCATTCTTCATTCTTAATTCTTCATTCATCTCTATTCCTCTGACATACTGCGGGCCGTAACTCTTGTACTGACCGCCGTGGCGCAGGGGTGTCACCTCGCCGTTGACGAGCGCGAGGGTGGTGTAGTCCAGGCCGTCGGCGCTGAGGCTGATGGCCAGCGGCCAGCGGTATTCCGAGGGGTTATAGACGGTGGCGTAGGTGCCGTCGGAGAGCCGCTGTCCCCATATCTTTGCATTGCTGTTGACGAAGCCGGGGGCGCGGTCGCAGCCAATCTTCCCCGGCTGGCCGATGATGGGCCCTTGTCGCCAGGTGTTGCCGCCATCGGCCGAGAGGCTCGTCACGGCATGCTTCCACAGCGCCACCTTCCGTCCGTCGGGCAGGGTATAGCCGCAGAAGGCTTTATAGGGCTTGTCCAGAGGGATGAGCGTGTCGCCCCGGTCGGCCTCTTCTACCCATTGCATGCGCTGCATGGGGTCGGCCAGCATGGCATCGACAGCCTTTACGAAGGCCCTGTCCTTGCTTTTCTTATAATACGGATAAATAGTATTTCGCTCTGAGAAGCCGTGGTTGTAATAAACAAAATAGATGGGGCCGAGGGTGCCGTCCTCGAAGACGCGGCGCACCACGCGGCCAATGCCGTTGCCGTCGTTGGGGTCGTCTTTCATGGTGAGGCAGATGCCGTAACTGCCAGTGGCGAGGAGGACAGACCCCCTCGGGGGGGCTATGTACCACCCTACGCGCTGGTGCATCACCGCCTTGAGGTTGTGGGCGGGTGGCAGGTCTTTGCCTTCCTTCGTCCAGCCTTCGGGTACGGGGTATTCAGGAAATAGTTCTGAGGGAGCCGTCCAGGTATAGCCGTCGGCAGAGGTCTGGAGCATGGTCTTGCCCGGGGCCTCATGCTCATGGCGCGGGTCGGTGAGGTAATGTATGTAGAACTTGCCGTTCCAGTAGGTCATCATGGGCTGGTGGTTGTATGTCCAGTAGTGGGCCATGCTTCCTTGCGTGGCGGCATCGGTGGTGGCGGCACGCTGGGAAGCGTGCCCTACTGCAGTGCCGCCTCGCATGGTCTGGATGGTGTGGATGCCTACCACGGGCTTCAGCCCGCCGTCGTGGCGCTCGGGGCGGGCAATGGTCTTGCCGCTATAGTGCACCACGTCGCGGTTGTATTTGATGAGCCCCTGCACCAGTTCCTCGGGGGCCATGAACACCGTGCCGTGCTTATGGCCTACGGGAAAGGATACCGCCCCAGTCTGATCCTGGAAGGTCTTGAAGTCCTTGGTGCGGTGGGCACCGTATATCTTATGCCGGTAGGAGTCGTAGTAGATATACCACCAGTCGCCGACCTTCGCCGTTGAGGGGCCTTCGGTAAACGACTCCGTAAAGGGTTCCGAGGCCGTGCTCCACGGGCCGTAGGGCGACTGTGCGAAGGCCACCTTGATATTGCGCATGGGGCGCGAGTTGTCCTTCAGGACGAGGACATAAGCCCCCCTCCCGACCTCCCCCGAGGGGGAGGAGCGGTTAGTTTTTGAGGCGGCCGTGGGGAGGGTGGCAACAATCGTGGCATCGATGGCCGAGAACCCCGGGTCGTAGAAAAGGCGCGGCTTGGAGAAGGTCTTGAAGTCCTTCGTTGTGAGATAATACAGGCGGTGGTTGTTCTTATGCTCTTCCTGATAGTCAGGGAAGCGGCCGGGCACGCATGATGCCCATACGACGAGGAACTGCCGCTTCACGTCATCGTAGAAGAGTTCCGGCGCCCAAGTGTTTACCGTCGTGGTGTCCATGCCCGTGGCTATGAAGCGCTGTGGCGTCCAGTGGATGAGGTCTTTCGACGACGAATAGCCGAAGCCCTGGTCGCCGCGCCATGATGATGTCCACACCAGATGGAAGGTGCCGTCAGGGCCGCGCACGATGGAGGGGTCTCTCATCACCTTCTGCTTTCCCACCTCGGGCCGCAGGAACACGCCCTCTATGGAGTCCCAGCGCAGGCCGTCCTCACTATAGATAAAACGCAAGCCTTCGGTGGCAGGCTCGTGGAACGATGTAGAAACATAGACATCTTTTGTCTGAGCGGCCATTGCCCACAACACAGCCACGGCAGAAAAGAGCCATTTATACTTCATAAGTCCAGTCTTTTGCAAAAAACAGTTATTTTATTGTATAGACGGAGGGAAAGGTCGTTTGTACCCTTCTTAGCGTGACCAAAACAGCGACCCGATTCTGGTCATCGCATGACCAAAATGATGACCGTATTTTGGTCATCACATGACCAAAATGATGACCGTATTTTGGTCATCACGTGACCAAGCCTTGGTCATCACGTGACCAAGCATCGGTCACTGCATGACCAAGCCTTGGTCACGGCATGACCAGGCATCGGTCACTGTATGACCAAATATCGGTTGCGCCATGACCAACTATCGGTCACGCATTGGTCTGATAGTCAACACAAAAACATGTAAAAGCCGGAAAATCATGGCCCGTTAGCATAATAATCCCCGAAAAGTTTGGCTTTTCGGGGATTATTGCTTAATTTTGCACCATTATTTGAATCATACTAAAACAAACAAATGAAGAAAGAAACTGCTATTCCTACCCGTCTGCTTTGCGCAGCAGCATTGCTCATTGCCCATTACTCATTACTCATGACACCAGTATGGGCACAGTATCCGCAACTGACCGACGAGGCCAAGCACCTCATCGACTCGCTGGAGACACAATGGAGGACACACAGTGACTCCGCATGGCAGGCGGCCTTCCCCATCGTGGTGGAAGAGGCCAAGGCCGGACGGCCCTACGTGCCCTGGGCCTCGCGCCCCTACGACCTGCGCCAGGCCAAGATACCGGCCTTCCCCGGTGCCGAGGGCGGCGGCATGTACACCTTTGGCGGCCGTGGCGGCAAGGTGCTCACGGTGACAACACTGGCCGACGACGGCCCGGGCTCGTTCCGGTGGGCCTGCGAGCAGGGCGGTGCCCGCATCGTGGTCTTCAACGTGAGCGGCATCATCCGCCTGAAGTCGCCTGTCAACGTGCGGGCGCCCTATATCACCATTGCCGGCCAGACAGCACCGGGCGACGGTGTCATCATTGCCGGCGAGTCGTTTCAGGTCGATACGCACGACGTCATTGTGCGTCACATGCGCTTCCGCCGCGGCGAAACGCTGGTGTGGCATCGCGAGGACTCGTTCGGCGGCAACCCTGTGGGCAACATCATGATTGACCACTGCTCGTGCGAGTGGGGCCTTGACGAGAACATCTCGTTCTACCGCCACATGTTCGACCTGCACGACGGCAAGGACAAACGTAAGTCGCCCACGGTCAACGTCACCATCCAGAACACCATCTCGGCAAAGGCCCTCGACACCTGGAACCACTCGTTCGGCTCCACCATCGGCGGCGAGAACACCACCTTTATGCGCAACCTCTGGGCCGACAATACGGGCCGTAACCCGAGCATCGGCTGGGGCGGCGTGTTCAATTTCATCAACAACGTGGTGTATAACTGGGTGCACCGTACTGCCGACGGCGGTGAATACAGCACCATGTCGAACTTCATCAACAACTACTACAAGCCCGGACCGCTCACACCCAAGGACTCACCTGTGGGCCATCGCATCGTCAAGAGCGAGAGCCGCAGTCAGGGGCTGTTCCCCTTCAAGCAGTTCGGACGTATCTATGCCACGGGCAATGTGATGGAAGGTTTTCCGGAGATTACCAAGGATAATTGGAACGGCGGCATACAGACGGCCGACAAGGACGGCGAGATGGATGCCACGGAACTGGCGCTGATGCGCTCTAACGAGCCTTTCGAGATGGCTCCTGTCAGCATCATGGGTGCCGACCGTGCCTTCGACTGGGTGCTGTCGAATGTCGGTGCCACCGTGCCCTGCCGCGACATCGTGGACCAGCGCATCTGTGAGGAGGTGCGCACGGGCGTGGCCTATTACGTGAAAGACTATGAGAAGCAGTTTAGAGTTAAAGGTTCAGGGGTGTCTTCTACAAAGGAAAAATCTCTCAACTCTCAACTCTCAACTCTCAACTCCGTTCCCACGCCCTACGGCGACATGTGGGGCTTGCACAAGAAGTCGCAGAACGAGCAGGGCCTTTTCAAATACCGCCGTCTGCAGAACGACTCGTACAAGCAGGGCATCATCACCGACCCGCGACAGATGGGCGGCTATCCCGCATACCGCGACTGGCAGCCCTATAAGGACAGCGACAATGACGGCATGCCCGACGAATGGGAGGTGGCCAACGGCCTGAACCCCCATGATGCCGGCGATGCCAACGGCGACCTCAACGGCGACGGCTACACCAATATCGAGAAATATATCAATGCCATCCCCACGCAGGGCAAGGTGGACTGGCGCAATCTGAACAATAATTACGACACTCTTGCAGAAAAGGGCAAACTGATGTAGATTGAAGGTTGAAAATTGTAACTATGACAAATCAAGCATTAACACTCATTGCGGAAAAGAACCGCAAACGCCTGGTTGAGGTGGTCTACCACGCGAAAGCAGGACATATAGGCGGCGACTTGTCGTGCCTCAACGTTATGACGGCACTCTATTTCCACGTCATGAAGGGCCTTGACCCGCACAACCCGAAAGCCCCCGGGAGAGACCGCTTCGTGTTGTCGAAGGGCCACTGTGTGGAGGCTCTTTATGTCACCTTGGAGGCCAAGGGATTCCTGAAGCCGGAGGTGCTCGACACGTTAGGACAGTATGGCTCCATACTCAGCGGACATCCCACCATCGAGGTGCCTGGCATAGAGGTCAACAGCGGAGCCCTGGGCCATGGACTCAGTATCGGTGTCGGCATGGCCATAGCAGCACGCATGGATAAGAAGGCGTGGAAGACATACGTGCTGATGGGCGACGGCGAACAGGGTGAAGGGTCTATCTACGAGGCTGCCATGGCCGCCAACCGCTATCATTTAGACAACCTCGTTGCCATTATCGACCGTAACCACTTGCAGATAAGCGGCAACACGGAGGATGTGATGCCCATCGACAGCATCAGCGAGCGATGGAGTGCCTTCGGATGGGATGTGATACAGATGAACGGCGACAAGATGGACGACATCGTGAAGACCTTCGATGCGATAGACTATACCAATGGCAAACCACACCTCTTGGTCTCTGAGACGACCAAGGGCAAGGGCGTATCGTTCATGGAGGGTGTTGCCAAGTGGCATCATGGCGTGCTCAACGAAGAGCAGTGCAAGGCTGCTGTCAAGGAGATTGAATTAAGAATTAAGGATTTGGAATGATTTTAAATCAAAAATCAAAATTGATGAAATATGATTGCATGTAGAAAACAGTTTACCGACACGTTGCTGGAACTGGCACGCGAGGATAAAGATATTATAGCCGTGACCACCGATGCACGCGGCTCTGTGACGCTCGGCGACTATGCCAGTGCGCTGCCCGAGCAGTTTGTGGAGTGTGGCATTGCCGAACAAGATGCTGTAGGTATCTCGGCAGGCCTGGCACACTCTGGCAAGAAGGTTTTTTGCTGCGGGCCGGCATGCTTCTATGTGGCTCGTTCCCTGGAACAGGTGAAGGTTGACCTAGCCTATTCCGAGAACCCCGTTACCATCCTTGGTGTCTCTGGCGGTGTGGCCTACGGTGCCCTGGGTGCCACCCACCACTCGCTGCACGACATTGCCGTGCTGCGCACCTTCCCGGGCATGACCGTCTGTCTGCCTTCCGACTGGCGTGTCACGCGGAAACTCGTCAGATTCCTCGTCGACTTCGACAAGCCCTGCTACGTCCGCGTAGGACGTGCCGCAGTGCCCGACGTCTACGAGAACGACGACTTCAACTTCGAGGTCGGCAAGGCCATCACTGTGATGGATGGCACCGACGTTACTATCGTGGCTACTGGCGAGACCGTCTACCATGCCTGGCAGGCTGGCCTGCTGTTGAAGCAGCAGGGCATCGCCGCCCGTGTGCTGGATATGTCGTGGATAAAACCCTTCGACGAGGAGGCTGTCCGTAAGGCTGCCCGCGATACCGGCCGTATCGTCACCGTAGAGGAGCACTCGCGCTTCGGTGGCCTGGGCGCCATCGTCTGTGAGACGCTGTCGGAGACTCCGGTGCCTGTACGTATCATCGGCATCCCCGATGAGAATGTTGTTCATGGCACCAATGCCGAGATTTTCCATCATTATGGCCTTGATGCAGAAGGTGTGGCGAAAACAGTGGCTAGGTTTATAAGTGAAGAGTGAAGAGTGAAGCGGGAAGAGTGAAGAGTGACGAGTGAAGACTTTGCTACCGCTATGAATACTATCATTGCCATAGACCAAAGTACCTCGTCGACCAAGGCCTTCCTGTTCGACGAGCATTGCCGTATGCTGGCCCGTACTCATGTAGACCACAAGCAGTATTACCCTCAGACAGGTTGGGTAGAGCACGATGCTGAAGAAATATATAATAATATGGTGGAGGCCATCAGAAACCTCAACCCCAGCCCCTCTTCCTCCCTCTGTCTCACCAACCAGCGTGAGACCGCCGTGGTATGGAGCAAGACCACCGGCCGTCCCATTGCCCATGCGGTGGTATGGCAGGACACCCGCGGGGCGGGGTTGTGCCGCCGGTTGCGCAGCGATGCCCGGACGGTAGACATGGTGATGCAGAAGAGCGGACTGCTCATCGACCCCAACTTCTCTGCCAGTGGCGTGAAATGGCTGCTTGACAATATCGAGGGTGCCAGGGCAGCAGCCCAGGATGGCGACCTGCTGATGGGTACCATCGACACCTGGCTCATCTGGAAACTGACAGGCGGCAAGGTGCATGCCACCGAAACCACCAACGCCTCGCGCACCATGCTCTTCAATATCCATACCATGCAGTGGGACGACGACCTGCTGGCGCTTTTCAATATACCCCGTTCTATGATGCCCGAGATGCGCCCTTGCGATGCCGTCTACGGCGAGACCACCGTGGAGGGCTTGTTTGCCGAGCCCATACCCATTGCCGGTGTGCTGGGCGATTCGCATGGGGCCCTGGTAGGACAGATGTGTTTCGGGAAAGGCTCGGGCAAGGTGACCTACGGCACCGGGTCGAGCGTCATGGTGAATATCGGCGAGGAGCCTATGGCGGCTCCCGAAGGACTGGTTACCAGTGTAGGCTTCTCTGCCTTGGGCAAGACATGGTATGGCTTCGAAGGCAATATCTACAGCACGGGGGCTACGCTGAAATGGATATGCGACCAGTTGAAACTCATTGGAAAGCCGTCGGAGATGGAGGCCCTGGCAACGAGCGTGGAGAGCACCGGCGGCGTGTATATCGTGCCGGCCTTCAGCGGACTGGGCGCCCCCTGGTGGCAGAGTGATGTCAAGGGAGCCGTCTTCGGACTTACCTTTGCCACGACGAAGGCCCATTTCCTAAGGGCCGCCTTGGAGTCTGTCGCCTATCAGATTAAGGACTTGGTAGATGTGATGGTACGTGCTACGGGTGGCCGGCTGAATGAGATATGTGCCGACGGCGGCCCCACGAAGAACCTGTTTCTCATGCAGTTTCAGGCAGACCTGCTGCAGACACCCGTTGTATGCACTGAGGTAGAGGATGCGTCGGCGCTGGGTGCTGTCATCATGAACGGCTTTGCCCGTCGCCTCTGGCAGAGTTTCAGCGAGGTGACAGGCCTGCGCAAGGTCACTCAGGTCATTGCCCCGCAGCCCGACAGCCACGATGCCCTCTATGCCGGATGGCGCAAGGCAGTGGAAAAACTCATAAACTAAAACTCAATAACTCGAAAACTAATAAACTCAAAAACAATATGAAAAACGGAAAACAGTGCTTTGGCGTGATTATAGGAACACGCGCCTATTTTAATTCAGAACTTGCCCGCGACGTGCGCAAGCAGTTGTTGAAGACCCTCGAAGACGAAGGCTTTGAGTATATCATCCTGCCTGAGGATGCCACGCCGACAGGCTCTTCAAGCATTGAGACCCGTGAGGACGGGCTGAAGGTGTCGAGACAGTTTCGTGAGCATCGCGACGAGATTGACGGCATCATCGTGTCGCTGCCAAACTTCGGCTTTGAGATAGGTATCATCAATGCCATCAGCGATGCCGACCTTAACGTGCCCGTGATGGTGCAGGCCTGCGACGACGAGAACGACAAGGTAGACCTCGACTCGCGCCGCGATGCCTTCTGCGGGAAAATCTCCGTCTGCAACAACCTCTACCAGTATGGCATACCCTTCACCGACACCACCCTCCACACCTATTCTATATATAGTCCGCTGCTGGCACAAGACCTCCGCAGGTTTGCTGCCGTATGCAGGGTGGTCAACGGCCTGCGCCACTGCCGCCTCGGACAGATAGGCACACGGCCACTGGGCTTCAACACTTGCCGCGCCAGCGAGAAACTACTTCAGCGCAGCGGTATCACCGTGGTGCCTGCCGACCTCTCTGAGATTCTTTATGCAGCAGAAAAGATTCACGACGACGACCCGAAGTTCAAGGCGATGTGCGAGCGCGTCGCCTGCTATGCCAAGGTGCCGGAGGCCTATCGCGAGAAACTCTCTCTTCAGGCAAAGTTCGGCGTGGCCGTAGAGAACTGGATCGAGGCCAACGACGTGCAGGCCGTGGCTATCCAGTGCTGGGACTCCCTGGAGCAGAACTATGGCTGCGCTCCCTGCGTCACCATGTCGATGCTCAGCGACAAACTGATACCTGCCGCCTGCGAGACCGACCTCGCCGGTGCCGTGTCTATGTATGCCCTCGCTCTGGCCTCGCAGAGCGCACCCGCCCTGCTCGACTGGAACAACAACTTCGCCGAGGATCGCATCAAGTGCGTCTGCACACATTGTGGCAACTTCCCCAAGTCGTTTGTGGGTAATGATGACCTGAAACTCGGACCGCTCGGCGTGCTCGGACGTACGCTCGGCAAGATTAACACCTTCGGTGCCGTCTATGCCAAGGTGTCGGAAGGCCCCTTCACCTTCTTCCGTATCTCTACCGACGACCCCAAGGGCTGCATCAAAGCCTACTTGGGCAAGGGTCAGATTACCAACGACCCCTACGGCATGGACGGATGTATCGCCGTGACACAGGTGGAGAACCTGCAGCCGCTGATGAAGTATATCTGTAAGAACGGCTTTGAGCACCATGTGGCCATGTGCCGCACCGATGTGGTGGATATCCTCGACGAGGCCATCAACACCTATCTGGGCTGGAACCTCTATGTGCATGAATAACCAACATTTTCAAACAACTACTTATAATACAACTGTAAACAATGAAAAAAATCATTCTGAAGAAAGCACTCCTGCTGTTTTGCATGGTGTGCGGCAATGTGGCAGCCTACGCCATCGGCGGCGACGGCTGCTATTTCGTGCAGACCTTTGAAGACCTGACCACTTATCCGGAGACGAAGCCCGACACTGAGACGGCCTTCAACGTCGAGTCACAGGGCGAGTGGCTGTATCTCGGGGCCTTCCAGGCCACCAATGCCAGTTATATCCCCGACGGGTCGGAGCATAACCTGCGCATGACCAAGAACGGCTCGTATGTCATCACGCCGGTGGTTAGCAACGGCATCAGCCGCGTGACCTTCGACATCGGCCGTGCCTCGGTGAAGGTGTACACCTCTGCCGACGGCGGTGCCACCTGGGCAGAGGCCACGCAGACCGTCAGCGGCAAGAAGGTGACGGTGACCGTGGACAGCGAGACGGTGAATCGCATCAAGATTGCCAACGATGCCTCGAAGGATGCCGACATCGACAACCTCGCCGTCTATGCACAGACCTACGAGACCACCGTGACGGTTGCCACCGGCGATGCCACGGATATTACCGAAACCACCGCCACCCTGAGCGGAAGCATCACCAAGCAGGAAGAAGCCATTGCCGAGGTGGGCTTCGTGTGGAGCAGCACCAGCAAGGAGCCCACACTCAGCGACAATGTGGTTGCTGCCCCTGCTGTGGCCAACGACTTCAGCGTCAGCGTGACCGGACTACGCGAGGGTGCCACCGTCTACTACCGTGCCTACGCCAAGTATGGCGACACCCAGACCTACGGCCCCATCAAGCGTTTCAAGACCCTGGTCAAGGATAACGGCCAGACCATCGACGAGGAGGGCCGCTACTTCGTTCAGGACTTCGAGGACCAGTCGCAGTATCCGGCCAACTCGTCGGCCGTGGATGCCGAGTATTACGTTGCAGGCCAGGGCACCTGGATCTACACGAAAGCCGGTGTCTCTACCAACAGCAGTTATACCAACGGCTCCACCGCCAACCTGCGTATGCCTAAGAACGGCTCCTACGTCATCACCCCCATACTGAACAGCGGCGTGAAGCGGGTGACATGGATTCAGACGCGTCAGGAGGTGACGGCCTATACCTCGACCGATGGCGGCGACACATGGACTGCTGCCACGATAACCAGCAACGACAAAGTGCGCACCGTGGAGGTGAACGGCCTCAACGTGAACCGCATCAAACTGGCCAACGACGGCGGCAAGGATGCCGACATCGACGACCTCACCGTCTATGCACAGGCCTTCGGCACACCCGCCACGGTGGCTACCGGCAGTGCCATTAACATCACGAAGAACACGGCAGAGGTCAGCGGACAGATTATCGATGCCGGCGACCAGCCCATCACCGAGGCCGGCATCATCTGGAGGAGCGTGCCCAGCGGTGCTGCCGTTGAGTCGGCCATCCCCACACTGGCCGACAACATCGTGGAGGTGGAAGACGTGAACGGGCTGACCGAGTTCTCGCTGCTCATCACTGGCCTGAAGGCCGAGCAGACGGTGTGCTACCGTGCCTACGTGCTGTCGAACGCCGGCTATGCCTTCGGCGACGTGAAGAGTTTCACCACCGCTGAGGCTACGCCTGCCGTGGTACAGACCAGCGACGTGACCAAGAGCGGCAAGAAGTATCGCTTAGGCGGTGTGGTGACCGACGACGGCGGCATGGACCTGCAGGAGGTAGGCATCGTCTACGGTATGGAGTCCGGCCTTAATTATAATAATGGTACGCGCGTGGCCATGAGCAAACCGTCTTATAAGTTCTCCACCAGCGTAGCCCTGGAAGAGGCCACCACCTACTATGTCCGCGCTTACGCCATCACCGCCAAGGGTACTGTCTACGGCGAGGAGAAGCAGTTTGTCACCGAGGACATCCCTGAGACACCCGACAATATCTTAGGCGAGGAGATCTGGTGCTCGCCCGACGGCGACGACGCCACCGCCGACGGCTCGCAGGAGCATCCCTTCTTCGACCTGCAGAAAGCCGTTGACATGGCACAGCCCGGCGACCGCATCTGGATGATGGCCGGCACGTATGTCTACGACAAGCGCATCAACATCGACGACACCAACGGCGAGCCCGACAAGATGATTGAACTCTTCGGCAAGGACGGCCAGGCCGTGCTCGACTTCTCGGGCATGCCCTACCACGCCCACTCCAACAACCCCTACCAGGGCGTGCGCCTGACCAGTTCCTACTGGCACTTCAAGAACATTGACATCACCAACGCCTCGGACAACGGACTGCTCATAGAGCGTAACAAGCCCACCGGCGGCTCGGCATCCGACATTGCCAGCCGCACGCAGGACGGCCACGACAACATCATCGAACTGTGTAACTTCTACCGCAACGGCGACACTGGCCTGCAGATGAAGAACCTCGCCGCCAACAACAAGGTCATCAACTGCGACTCCTACCTCAATTGCGACGAGGGCGAGGGCGATGCCGACGGTTTTGCACCCAAACTATCGGTTGGCGACAACAACTACTTCTACGGCTGCCGCGCATGGGCCAACAGCGACGACGGCTGGGACGTGTTCTACAAGAAGGAAGGCGGCTTCGGCGACAATATGACCATCGTCATCGAGAACTGCATCTCTTATAAGAACGGATTCCTCGACCTGCAGACCATCGCCCCCGACGGCAATGGCAACGGCTATAAGTGCGGCTCGAACCAGGGTGCCATGAACGTGGTGCTGAACCGCTGCCTGGCCATCCACAACAAGGCCAAGGGCTTCGACCAGAACCATAACGCCGGCGACATCATCATGAACAACTGTACGGGCATGACGCTGAAGAGCCTCTGCGGCGAGAAAGCATACAGTTACCGCATCTATGAGGACATTGCCAGCGGCCACGAGGTGCGCCTTACCAACTGTATCGCCATCAACGACAACGATGCCACCGACAAGCGCGATAAGAACACCGGCCTGCCCAAGGACGGCGAGAACGGCAAGTATGGTGAATATGGTCGGTTTGAGGTTGACGAGACCCTGAGCGGCATGACCATCACCACCAGCGAGTTTCAGAAGGCTCATCCCGACTTTTTCGTCAGCATCGATGATGAGGAACTGATAGCACCGCGCGACGAGGACGGCAACCTGCCGGAGATCTCCTTCGCACACATCAAGGGCGAGGCTTCTCACAAGATGTACGACGGCTCTACCGTGACATCGGAAGACCTGCTGATTGACAAGGGCACGAAGGTGGAGGCCACCACCTACCGTGGCATCGACATCAACGGCATAGAGTATGTTGGTGACGCACCCGACCTCGGTGCCTACGAGTACGACGGAGATACAGGCACTGCCATCCGCCTCGTCAGCCAGGAGTCGGAAGGCGGCAGCGTGCGTCTCTTCCAGGCCCAGAACGGCATCCTCTTTGTCACCGTTAGCGGCCCAGAGGCTTTGGGCCACTACCGTGCAGCCCTCTGCGATGCCGGCGGGCGCATCCTCGGTCAGCATCTGTTCACCGGCAAGACCACGGCCATCCGTCTGCCGAAGGGTGCCAACGGCATGGTGGTGCTGAAGGTCGAGGGCGACAACGGCTTCAAGGGCGTTGCCAAGGCGATTGTTAAATAAAAACTGAGTCTACTTGAAAAAGCCTACCCCTCCCCTACATGGGAGGGGAGTGCCATGCGGCTTGTTCGCAGGCAGTAGCAGGGACTTTTTAAAGTAGACTCAATCAAACAATTCAACGATGAATAAGAACAAAGGAAGTCTGAAGAGCACCATAGCGGTGTCGCTCACTAATTATCTCGACGCAGGAGCCATCGTGGCCGGTGCGTCGGGGCTCACCCTGTGGAAAGACTATCTCTCACTGAGCGAAGGGAATCTGGGATGGCTCAACGCCCTCTCGGCCAACTGCCTGGGGGCTGCCGTCGGGGCTATCGTCGGCGGCTTCCTGGCCGACAGGTACGGCCGTAAGGCTATCTACACCTACAACATGCTGATATATATGGTGGGCGTGCTGCTGATACTGCTCTCCACCAGTTTTCCAATGCTGTTGGCCGGATTCCTTGTGACAGGCATCTCCGTGGGTGTCGGCGTGCCCGCTTCATGGACTTATATCTCTGAGAGCAGTGAGGTGTGCAACCGTGGACGAAACATTGCCATTTCGCAGATGGCGTGGGGTATAGGCCCCACCATCATCCTTATCCTGGGCACCCTGTTGGCACCGCCAACGGGTGGCACAGGCTCTGAGGGCATGCTGTTTCCCGTCGTCGAGAGCGTGGCAGCATGGTTTGGCGTTGTAGGCCAGGGTGCAGCCCTCAACGTGTTCAGTTCGCGCATCGTCTTCGCCTCCCTGTTTGTCGTGGCTGTCATTGCCTGGCTCTTGCAGCGTCAACTCGACGAGTCGAAGGAGTGGCAGGCTAATAACACTTCTCACTTCTCCCTTCTCCCTTCTCCCGTCTCCCTTCCCACTTCTCGCTTAATGCTCAAGACGCTGCTCTTCCTCGCTGGCATGTACCTGTCGTGGAACCTAGTGTCGAGCGTCATGGGATTCTTCCAGCAGCATATCTACGAGACGGCGGGCGGGCTCTCTAACGAGTATGCCAATATGCTCAGCGTGGGACAGTGGCTCATCATCATCGCCACCACGTTTGTCTTCTCGCTGATAGTCGATAAGGTGAACCAGCGGTGGCTATACTTTACCGGTGTTATGTTTGCTGTCCTGGCATGGGTGCTGGTGCTTACTGTAGGCATCAACAGCCTGGCAGGGCTGTTGGTGTTCACGCTGCTGTGGGGACTGCAGGGCGGCATCTCCGTGCAGTCGTTCTATGCGCTGTGGGCATCAGAACTGTTCCCGGCCAGGTATCGTGCCGCCGCCCAGGGCGTGATGTTCTTCATCGTCCGTGGCCTCTCCGCTGCCTGGGGGTTGGGCTTTGTCTATATCTACGGCGAGCATGGCGAGGGCTTTACTATTGCTGCCTGTGTGATGCTGGGCTTGCTGCTGGTGTCGCTTGTTATCGGCACGGTGGGCGCTCCGAATACGCGGGGCAAGACCTTGGAACAGATTTCCAGGGAACGCTATGGGAATGAGGAATGAAAAATGAGGAATGAGGAATGAGAAATGAGGAAGGAGCAATGAAAAGAGCCACTTGGATATGGTATCCCGGCGACTTCGAGGTGTGGCTGGGCAATATCTTCAACAACCGCCGGACAGAGCGGGGAGCCATGTTCCCGCCCTTCTGGAAGCAGGACTCTCACTGGCCTACGGTGGAGTTCTCTACTACTGTGGAACTCACCGACGATGAAGATGTTGCCATTGCTGCCGAAGGACGCTATAACCTTGCCGTCGACGGCCAACTACAGAGGCCCTGCTTTACTATGCCGGCGCAACAGGGGGTGCACTCATCACCCACGATGACGATACCCAAGGGTCGTCATCGCCTCAGTATTAAGGTATGGAACCAAGCCACGCCGCCGGCTCTTTTCATCGACGGGCCGACGGTGAAGACCGATGCCACGTGGCTCGTCACCTACGAAGACAAGATATGGGTTGACGAGAACGGCATGGCACATGGCTCCGGCATCTATGTGCCTGCCGCCTCCTGGCATTTTTACAGCATCGACACCCCGCCCTCCGCCTATCATTTGGAGCGCAGAGAGCAATGCCCCGTCGCACTTTCTTCGACCGGAGGAATGGCCGCACCTTCTGCCGCCTCTCCTTCGGATGCCCTCTATGACTTCGGCCGTGAGACCTTTGGCTATCTGAAACTGAAAGGACTGAAAGGCACCGTCCGCATCTACTATGGCGAGAGCCGCGAGGAGGCCCTCGACAAAGAGCATTGCGAGACGCTTGATGTACTCCATAGTCCTGTCTGTTGCGATATGATGGCAGACTCCAAAGCCTTCCGCTATGTATTGATAGAGAGGGTGGGGGATAGCAGTTACGACGCGGTGCTGATGGATTACGAATATGCTCCCTTCGATGCGGACAGGAGCGGCTCCTTCCGCTGCTCAGACCCTTTGCTGAACAAGATATGGGAGGTCAGCGCCTATACCCTCGAACTCACCACACGCGAGTTTTTCATGGACGGCATCAAGCGCGACCGATGGACATGGAGCGGCGATGCCATACAGTCGTACCTGATGAACTACTACCTGCACTTCGACACTGACTGCGTGAAACGCACCATCAGGCAGTTGAGGGGCAAAGACCCCGTCACCGCACATGTCAACACCATCATGGACTACACCTTCTATTGGTTCAAGTCTGTTGCCGACTATTATGACTACACTGCCGACCTTGACTTCATCCGCGAGATGTGGCCACGCATGGTGTCGCTCATGGACTACGTACTGAGCCGCACCAATGGCGAAGGCCTGGCAGAGGGGCTGCCCGACGACTGGCTCTTCGTAGACTGGACCGACTTCCCCATGCACAAGCGCGGCGTGCTCTGTTTCGAGCAGATACTGTTCATGAAAGCCCTCGAGACCATGGCCCGCTGTGCCGACCTCCTTGGCCAGCCCGCCGACCTCTATCGCTGCAAGGCCGGGGAAGTGCGGAAAAAGACCAACGACCTGTTCTGGAGCAGCGAGACGCATGCCTATGTCCATGCACTGGAAAGGGGAAAGGAGGAAGGAGGAAGGACGGGCGACGACCATATCAACCCCCAGATTACCAAGTTCCCCAATATGTTTGCCATCCTCTACGGACTGGCCGACGGACAGCAGACGGAGCAGATTATGAACAGCGTGATGACAAATCCCGACATCGACGCCATCACCACGCCTTACATGCGCTTCTATGAACTGGAGACGCTCTGCCGCGCAGGCCACCACAGGCTGGTGCTCAACGAGATGCGTTCCTACTGGGGGGGGATGTTGCGCGAGGGCGCAACCACCTTCTGGGAGAAATATGTGCCCGCCGAAACAGGCACACAGCACCTCGCCATGTATGGCCGGCCCTACGGCAAGAGCCTCTGTCATGCCTGGGGAGCATCGCCCCTCTATCTCTTAGGACGCTACTACCTGGGCGTCCGTCCTACGAAGCCCGGCTATGAGGCGTATGAGGTACGACCGCAACTGGCCGGCCTTGAATGGATGCGAGGCGACGTGCCGACACCTTTTGGCTTGATACATGTCGAGGCAGACCGCCATACGGTCACCGTCAGGAGCCATGGAGGCTGCGGCACCCTTATCCTGGGCAGTCGCCGTATCGAGATTCCATCGCATCACGAAATATCTGTTGAATACAACTCCCCAAACGACTAATCCCCCAATCCTCCAAACGACTAATCCCCCAATCTCCCAAAATGAAACAGAAACTCTTTACACTCGTTGCAGCACTTCTGCTCTCTGCCGTCGTCACCGCCCAAGAGGTGAAACCCTGGGCTAACGGCAAACTCAAGGTCTCAGACAACCAGCGCTTCCTGCAGTTTGAAAACGGAAAGCCTTTCTTCTGGCTCGGAGAAACGGCATGGCTCATGCCCGAGCACCTCAACCGCGACGAGGTGGACTTCTACCTCAAGAACTGCCATGAGGCGGGCTTTAACATGGCACAGGTGCAGGTGCTCAACGACGTGCCGTCATACAATATCTATGGTATGCCCTCGCACGACCGACAGGGAAAGTTGCTGACCGCCCAGCCCTACACCTACTGGGACCACCTGGACTATATCGTCGACATCGCTGCCAAGAACGGCATCTATATCGGTATGGTGCCTATCTGGGGCGGACTTGTCAAGGACGGAAAGATGAACGCAGACCAGGCTAAGACCTACGGCACCTTCCTTGCCAATCGCTATAAGGACAGGCCGAATATCATCTGGATCATCGGCGGAGACATTCAGGGTGACATCAAGCCCGAGGTGTGGGAGACGCTCGCCACCACCATCAAGGCGGCAGACAAAAACCACCTCATGACCTATCACCCGCGCGGACGCTATACCTCGGCCAAGTGGTGGAGCAAAGCCTCATGGATTGACTTCCACACCTTCCAGAGCGGACACCGGCGCTACGGGCAGCGCATGGGCAACAAGGACTATCCCATACCCGACAATACCGAGGAGGACAACTGGATGTATGTTGATTCCACATGGGCCTATAAGCCCATCAAGCCCGTGCTCGACGATGAACCCATCTATGAAGACATACCCATGGGGCTCCACGATGCCAGCGAACCGCTATGGCAGGCATGCGACGTCAGACGCTATGCCTACTGGAGCGTCTTTGCAGGCAGTTGCGGACATACCTACGGCCATAACGCCATCATGCAGTTCTACCGCGAGGGCTACATACCGTCCTACCATTGCGACAAGCCTTGGACGGAAGCCCTCCACGCACCCGGCTTCCACCAGATGAAACACCTGAAGCACCTCATGCTCTCCTTCCCCTACTTCGAGCGCATACCCGACCAGAGCATCGTCCTTGACAACGGCACCAAGTACGAACGGCTGGCGGCCACGCGCGGCAACGACTATCTGCTGGTCTACAACTACACCAGCCGCAGTATGAAGGTTGACCTCAGGAAGATTGCCGGCGACAGGAAAAAGGTGTGGTGGATGAACGCCGACACTGGCACGCTCACCTGGCTCGGCGAGTATGACAATAAGGTGCTCACCTTCCGTCCGGAAAAGCCAGTCACGGGCATCAGCGACGGCGTGCTTATAGCCATCGATGCCTCGAAACAATATCTGTCGAAGGACCAGCGACAAATCAACACCGCTGCCGCCGCCGGCCCTGCCGTCGACAGGAACGAATAAGAGCCGGCAGCCCTGCCGTCGACAGGACCGAATAAGAGCCGGCAGCCCTGCCGTCGACAGGACCGAATAAGAGCCGCCGGCCCTGCTGCGGCTGCGCCTATTCAAGAGGTATCAAATCTGTATACAGATTGTGTTCCGGCTGTATACAACTTGTATTCCGGCCGAATACAGTTTGTATACAGCCGGAATACATTTTGTATACAGCCTGAATACAAGTTGTATTCAGCCGGAATACAAAGACTGACTGAAAATGGTCTACTCAGTCATGCGGCAAACAGACATGATTACGCGGCGAACTCGGTCTGTTTTCTAACCGCAAGCGGTCTTTCAAAAAACAAATAAAAACAAAAAAAACAAATAAAAAACCGCCTTTCTTAGCACGAGTTTCGGAAGTACCGGGGTGCAAAGATAGAAAAATGTTTTTATTTGTTTTTATTTGTTTTTGATTAGACGCGTAGCGTTCCAAAAGTGATTAAACCGACCAAGTTCGCCGCGTAAATAGGTCGGTTTCAGCCGCGCAGGACATATTTTTCATTCCTTTTAGCAAAAAACGAACCAGTTTCTTTGTTTTTATGCTCCATATTTTGTAATTTTGCACCCGAAAAAGAGCAGAGCGATGCTGCTCACAGCGTGAATTCAAGGGGTGCCCGATGGTTCGGGCTGAGATGATACCCTCTAACCTGATACGGATAATGCCGGCGTAGGGATGAATGGAGTATATCCTAGGGCCGAAGGCCGATAACTACTTCTAACTCCTTTTAACTACTGAAGTTGAGCGAATACGAAACTTGAATAAGGTAAAAGAAATGATGAAAAAAATTGTTTTGTGCTTACTTGGCGGATGCTGCATGACAGTTGCTGCCCAAGAGACCGACTCGCTGCGAATGGAGAAACTGCAGGAGGTCGTGGTAAAAGGCGTGCGTGTACAGAAGAATGCACCTTACGCCACATCAAACATCAAGAAACAGCAACTCAACACCTTCTCGAAAACAGGCAAGGAACTGCCGATGCTCTTCGCCCAGACACCGGGCGTGATAGCCTGGAGCGAGAACGGACTGGGCACCGGCACGACCTACATGCGCATACGTGGTGCCGGCGACTCGCGCATCAACGTGACGCTCGACGGCGTGCCCCTTAACTCGCCCGAGGACCAGTGTGTCTTCTGGGCAAACATGAACTCCTACGGCTCGCTGCTCGGCTCGGTGCAGATACAGCGCGGCGTGGGTACGTCGACCAATGGCGACGGTGCCTTCGGCGGCACGGTGGCTCTCTCGTCGGCCACACCGCTGCCCTCACCCGCTGTCGAGGTGACCGCCAGTCTTGGCTCGTACAACACGTGGAACCTCGGGGGCAACTTCTCCACAGGCATGCTCTGGAACCACTGGATCGTCGACGGTGCCTACCATGAGACGCATACCGATGGCTTTGTACACGGCACCAACGGTCGCAGCGGCAGTTACTATGGCGGACTGACCTATATCCATTCCGACGATTTCACCGTGAGATACAAGAACATTGGAAACTTCGAACGGACAGGACAGGCCTGGAACGGGGTGACGGCGGGCAACAACGAACTCTCGCTGATGGACGGCACCTACGGCGCTGCTACAGGCATACGTACCTACGAGGATATGTACCGCGCCGGACTGGGCAAGTATAACACCCTCTACGAGACCATGACACAGGCCGACTGGGATGCCTTCGACAGAAACGACGACGGCTCATACAAGACGCAGCGCTACCAGATGGCCGACGGCACCTATTGGGACCGCACCACAGACAACTTCTGGCAGAACCATAACATCCTGTCGGCGGCATGGAATATCAACGACAACTGGAGCACCACAGCCTCGCTGCACTACACCTACGGCTACGGCTACTACGAGGAGTTCCGCCCGAACAACAAACTGTCGAAATACGGACTGACAGCCACCGATGCCGACGGCAAGAACATCAAGCGGACCGACTTCGTACGCAAGAAAGGACTGACACAGCATACCTACGGAGGCCTCTGGAGTGCCAACTACAGGGACGCGCAGTGGGATGTGGTCGTGGGTGCCTCGGTACAGCAGTTCAGGGGCAACCACTTCGGGCGCATCACCTATGCGGCCGACGACGCCGTGCGTGCCCTCTACCTGGCCGAGGGCTATCATACCTACTATGACTCGGATGCCCGCAAGACCGACTACAGTTACTATGGCAAGGCTGCCTACCACCTCAGTGACGAGTGGGATGTCTTTGGCGACGTGCAGTACCGCTCGGTCAACTACAAGACCGACGGCATCAACGACAAGTTCTATGATGATGAGTCGGGATACTACAACCAACGCCTCGACATCAACAAACAGTACAACTTCGTAAACCCCAAGGCAGGCATCAGTTGGCATAAGGACAGCCATCACGCCTACGCATCGGTTGCCATCAGCAACCGTGAGCCGGAACGCAACAACTTCACCGACAACGGCTCATACCCGGCACCCCAGCCTGAGACGCTGACAGACTATGAACTGGGCTATACCTATAGTGCCGACCGTCTGCGCTTCGTGGCCAACGTCTACTACATGGACTATACCGACCAGTTTGTGCAGACCGGTGCCGTCAGCGACATCGGCGAGAACCTCACGACCAACATCAAGGACTCCTACCGCCTGGGACTGGAACTGCAGGCCGGGGTCGATGTCACGCCCTGGCTCTCGCTCGACTACAACATGTCGTTGAGCCGCAACCGCATACGCGACTTCGACGAGGTGGTGGAGGACTGGGACAACGGCTCGCAGACCATCCACTACTCCAGTTCTACGCTGGCCTTCTCGCCATCGATGATCAGCAACGCCTTCATCACCATCCGTCACAAGGGCTTCCAGGCCGTATGGCACACGGGGAACGTCAGCAAGCAGTATCTGGACAACACTGAGTGTGAAGACCGCTCGCTGCCTGCCTACAGTGTGTCGAACATCAACATGAACTACACCTTCAGACCCAGGAAATTCCTGAAGGAGGCGGTGGTAGGCCTGAACTTCAATAATATCTTCAACCGGCACTATGCTGCCAGCGGATGGGTGTACTCGGCTATCTACGAGAGCGGCGGCCACACCAACGACAACCGCTACTACCAGATAGGATTCATACCCATGGCCGGATTTACCATGATGGGCAATGTGACGCTTAAATTCTAATAACTATGAACTATGCACTATGAACTAAACTGGCTCGACATCGTGACCACCGTCCTCGGACTGGCCTATATACTCTTGGAGTATAGGGCCAGCGTGTGGATGTGGGTGGTAGGCTTCGTGATGCAGGCCCTTGGCATCGTGCTCTACTATCAGAAAGGCCTCTATGCCGACTGCGGCATGGAGTTCTATTATCTCTCCATGACCGTGTACGGCTATTGGCGGTGGGTGTCGTATGCAGGAGGAAAGAGAAGGGATGAAGGAGGAAGGAGAAGGGATGCAAGAGAAGGGGGTATTCCTATCCGTCATATTCCCCGTCGCATCTTATGGCGCTGGAGCCTTATCATGGCTGTGGTATGGGCTCTCATCTATTGGCTGCTCGTCACGTTTACCAACAGCACCGTGCCCCTGGCCGACTCGTTTACCACGGCACTCAGTCTCATAGGTATCTGGGCACTGGCACATAAGTACCTGGAGCAATGGTTCGTATGGATTGCCGTCGATGTCGTCACAGCCATCCTTTATTGGCATAAGGACATCCCCTTCAAGGCATCGCTCTATGCCCTCTATGTCATCATCGCCGTCTTCGGCTATTTCAAGTGGCGACGCATCATGAAAGCGTAATCGCCTTTTTTGCGCATGTTGCAACTTTTCCACAACTGGGCAAAGCCACCATCTCACCCCACAAGGGAGATGCCCCCCTACTTCACCATCACCTTGCGTCCACCATGAATGTAGATACCCTTCGTCGAAGGACGAAGGTTACTGGAAGAAGGACAAAGGACATTACCCCCCAAGGTGTACCACTGTGAATTGTCAATTGTCAATTGTAAATTGTCAACCCCTGTGTCGTCATTACGGAAGTTCTTCAATTCATAGAGTGCGGCATACGGCTTACCAGTGTTATGGTCGTAAAGGGCAGCATTCCACCAGCCACTGGTCACCTGCTTCATGCCGTTGTCCTCAGGCCACCACCAGAACAGGCCCGTCACACCTGTATGCCCATTCAGTTTCTCGATAAGGTCGGCCGTGAATTTCCGCTGACCCTCCTCAGAGAGAGGATATGTGCCCGTATAGTTGTATTCGCTTCCTATGGACCATTTGTAGCCATATCCCGTCTCTACAATCATGATGTCCTTTCCATACCCCTTGTTCTCCAGTGTCTTCAAGGCAGTCTCCAGCGTCGCCAGGTTCCCGTGGTGATCAGGATAGTAACTCAGGCCGATGATGTCGTAGTCCAGAGAGGCATTCCTCATACGGTCGAAGAAATCCGTAAGCACACCGGGCTTGGGAACACGCTCACTGTGGATGACGATCTTGGCACCGGGACAGGTCTCGCGACAAGCCTTGCCCGCCTGTTTCAAAAGGTTGATGAAACGCGCCCAGTTCGCCGCACTGCTGTTAGTATAGCAGCGGTTCGTCTTGTCGTCATTCGCTGCCGCCTTGGTGCCCCATAGCATGCCATACGATATCTCATTGCCCGTTTGGATGAAATCGGGAGATGCCCCTGCCGCGTTCAACTGCTGCAGGCAGTCGCGGGTGTACTCATAGATTTTCTGCTGCAACTGCGCGTCGTTGAGCGACTTCCAGGCATCGGGCGTCCATTGGTTGCCGGGGTCTGCCCACGTGTCACTGTAGTGGAAGTCGAGCATGAATCCCAATCCCGCATCCTTGATACGCTTACCCAATGCCTTGACAAAGTCGAGGTCTTGACACACTGCCTTGTCACTGTCTTTTGAAGGATCCACAAAGAGTCTCACACGCATCGCGTTCATACCCTCTTGCTTGAAGAACGCGATGACATCACTCACCGCTTTCCCGTTCTTATCCCTGTATACAACCCCCGCCTCTTCATATTTCGGCAGCATGGAAATGTCGCCGCCCACGTATTTCTGGGCACTGCCTAGGGTGGTAAATAGCATCAGTGCCGACGTGAAAAATATACTTAATCTATTCATGAGTCTAAATTATGAATTATGCATTATGCATTATGCATTATGAACTTTACTTGCCATAGACGGAACCCGTCAGGATGATGTTCGCCACACCGATATAGTCGCTTACGTCTATGTTGCCGTCATTGTTTACATCGGCAGCCGTCTCAATGAAGTCCTCAGGCTTGTTGCCCAATATAAAGTTGGCAATGCCGATATAGTCGCTCACATCCACAGCACCGTCGCCGTTGATGTCACCTCTCTTGTAGATGATGACGGTATAACTGATGCTGGTGGGAGCAAGACGGTAGTCGGTCGCGGCACCGGTAACGGTGATGATGGCCGTGCCTTCGCCAACGATGGTGAGTGCGCCCGTCTCGGGATCCACCTTCACGGCATCGGGATTGCTGGACGTCCACGTCAGTTTGCCATCATAATTGTCGGAGCGCAGCACCTCAGGAGGTGTCAGGGTGCCGTCAATCATAGTCTTCAAAGTCTCCGTCGAAGAAAGTTTGATCCACGAGGGGAGTTTCTCCACCTTCGTCACGTTCAGCGAGACGGGCAAGTTGTTGTCCTTCGAGTTGCCAGGCCAGTAGTCGTAGGGCCACTTGGTCTCGTACTCGTAGGTGGTGTTCTCGCCGACGAGGGCGTCGGCGTTCGCGCCATCGTTGGAGAAGACGAAGTATTTCTTGCCGTCGATGGTTGACCAGGCGGGTTTGACGCTCTTGCCGTTAGCCTTCAGGTTGAGCACGCGCTCCACCTCGAAGCGCTCATGCACCAGCAGGCCGACCTCCGTGGCGGAGAGTTTGTAGGCGACCTTGCTGGGGTGCTGGTCATCGACCTCCAAAGTGACATCTTCAATAGGACCGGCGACGGGGTCTTTCACCACGCTGCTCAGGTCGAGCCACGTCAGTTGGTTGTCCTGAGCCTGAATCCACCAGAGGTTGGGGCTCTCGTCGACGATCAGTTCCTGTAGTCTGTTGTTGTTGGCGTGGATGCGACCGAGTTTCGCACATTTCTTGACGTTCATGTGGGCGATGTCGTTGTCCTGGAAAGTGAGCGTGACGAGTTCGCCGCAGTTCTCGACCTTCAGCACCTTCATCGCGCAGTTGGTGATATTCACATCAAAAATCGTCGGCAGGTCCACAAGCGACAACTCGTCAAGGTCCACCCAGTCGAGCCCGAGAACACCCATCGCATCGCAGCCCTTTAAGATAAGCTGCTCCATCGGATAATGGCAGTCGGGGCCACCATTGGCATAAAGGACCCCCAACTTCTTATAGTCCGTCAGGTCGAGTTGCTTCAGGCCTCCGTACCATCCCTCTTCTTGACCCCCAGTCTCTAAAAACACTTGTTGTAAGTTGCTCTTACAGGGCGAAAGGTCGATGGCAGTAAGTTTGGGAAGTTCCCTGAGAGATATAACCTCAAGGCTCGACGGCACCTTGACTTCGGTCAGACTCTTCATACCGAGGATGTACAAATGCTTCAGCTTGGTGTTCTGGCTGAAATCGAGTGAGGGAATGTATTGATAATAACTAAATTCAACCACCTCCAGTTTCGTGAACTTGCTGAAGTCGAATGAGGTGACTTTTCCTCTTTCGTCCTCTTCGGAATTGCCACCGTCGATCATCAAAGTCCGGACGTGGTAGAAATACTCGATGCCCTTGAAGTTCACCACATCGTTGAGACGCAAAAGATCAACGTCGGCGAGTTCCTCGTCGCTAAGAATTTCATCACCATTTTGGTCGATACCTTGTATAGACCACCTGAACCACTCGTCGGGGAAGTTCGTTTCGTCAATTTTTACACTGGCCTTTGCACTGGTCAAGGCGAAGGCCAAGGCTATTAAAGTGAAAATCTTTTTCATAGATATTGTCGTTTTTATATATGTCGTTTTGTTTTATAGTAATAATATTAGTGCAAAGGTAATAATAAAACGTAATTCCCGCAAATATTCGGTCAATTTTTTGCGTTTTTCTAACTGCATGATAATCAGCATGGTTGAAAAATGACCGTTTTTGCGCTTTGCAACGGAGGCTCCATTGCTTCTTTTGGGGCAGTCGATATTTCCGGTGCATGACGCCGCATGGCACTCCCCTCCCTTGTAGGCAATTGCGAGGAGGGAGCAATTGGGGAGCAAAGCGACGGTGGGGCGAAGCCGGCAGGGGTGGGGTGACTAACCTCTTCAGTGACAGTAAGATACAGACCCCACCCCAACCCCTCCCCTTCTTGCGTCCCGCTGGTAGCAAGCGCCCGCAAGCGGTCGAGCGGAAGGGAGGGGAGCGGCTGCGCACTATTTAGACTGTATGCACCGGAAATATCGACTGCCCGAATACAAGTTGTATTCGGCCGGAATACAAAAAGAGTACAAACAGACCGAGTTCGCGACGTATTCAGGTTCGTTTTAGATGGCTGAGCAGACCTTAGGGCGGCAATTGTTCTAATTTCTCTTAATTTTGACCGCAAAAGCAACGATATTGAAAATTAATTGTTACCTTTGCGGTCAAATTGTAATACAAGAGAGATGAAAAAACTAACCATAGCCCTCGCCCTGACGGGATTACTGCTGGCAGGGCAGACAGGCATAGCACAGGATGCCATATCGGAAAAGACAGAGGCGGTGACCATCAACAGCGCTGCCACAGAGGCGGTGACTATTGACAGCGCTGCCGCAGAGACGGTGACCATTGACAGCGCTGCCGCCGACCTCTCGCTGGAAGAGATGATTGGCGAGGAAGACATGACCGCCCTGCAGGAGATGGCAGAAAGCAGCGGGTGGCACCAGCAACTGAAGACTAAGTTCATTGAGGGCAACCCGAAGTTTATGTCGCTGGTGGCTTTGGCGCTGGTGATAGGCCTGGCCCTGTGTATTGAGCGCATTATCTACCTGACGCTGTCGGAGATCAACGTCAAGCGGCTGCTTTCCGACATTGAGAAGAAGGTGGAGGCAGGCGACGTGGAAGGTGCGAAGAGCATCTGCCGCGAGACCCGCGGCCCCGTGGCGAGCATCTGCTACCAGGGTCTGATGCACATCAACGAAAAGACGGAGGACATTGAGCGCAGCATCATCAGTTACGGTTCGGTGCAGACGGCACGGCTGGAGCGCGGTTGCTCATGGATCAAACTGTGCATCGCCGTGGCGCCGTCGCTGGGATTCCTCGGCACGGTGATAGGCATGGTGATGGCTTTCGACCAGATACAGCAGGCAGGCGACATCGGCCCGGCCATCGTGGCCGAGGGCATGAAGGTAGCACTGATAACCACCATCTTCGGTATCATCGTGGCCCTCATCCTGCAGGTGTTCTATAACTTCGTGAACTCGCGCATCGACCGGCTGACCACTCAGATGGAAGAGGGGGCCATCATGCTGATGGACATCTTCTCTAAAGTGAAGAGTGAAAAATGAAAAGTGAAGAGTGAAGAGGGAAGAGTGAAGAGTGAAGAGTGAAGAATTTGCTACCGCTGGGATAGTTAAGAGATAAGAGATAATAGATAAGAGATAAGAGTTAAGAATGATTGACGCGCTACTTTATACGATATATGTGCTCATGGCACTGATGATCATGGTGATGGCCTGGTCGGTCATCCACCAGTACAGAACGAAAAACGGGTAAAGAATGTTTGCACGAAGAAAGAGGGAGATGCCAGGACTGGATACCACATCGACAGCCGATATATCGTTTATGCTGTTGATATTCTTCCTCGTGACCTCGTCGATGGACAGCGACTGGGGACTGCCGCGACAGTTGCCGCCGCCAGAGAACCAGACAGAGCAGGAGGACCTCATCGTGAAACAGCGTAATGCGCTCTGCCTGAGGCTGGACAGCAACGGGCGGCTGACCTGCAACGACGAGCCCATAACAGTAAAAGACCTGACAGAGCGGGTGGAGACGTTTGTGGCCAACAGCACCAACGACCCTACCCTGCCTGAGATGAGCGAGCGCGAGGTACACCTGATGGGGCGCTGCCGCGTGAGCGACCGCCACGTGATTATCGTCGAGGTGGACAGTCTGGCCTCGTACGATGCCTATTTCCAGATGCAGAACGCCGTGGTGAAGGGCTACAACAACCTGCGCAACCAACTGGCACGCCAGCAGTTCGGACATCCGCTGGCAGAGTGTAACGCCGAGCAGCGTGATGCCGTAGCCATGGTCTACCCGCAGAGAATAAGCGAAAAACTGCAAATGAGAAATGAGGAATGAGAAATGAGAAATGGGCAATGAGAAACAAAAACAACAAGCATTGAAAAGGGGAGTATTTCATAGACGTAAACATGAGATGCCGGGGCTTAACACCGCGGCCCTGCCCGACTTGATATTCACCGTGCTCTTCTTCTTCATGATAGTGACCCACATGAGAGACGTAGACCTGCAGGTGCGCTACGATGTGCCACAGGGCACTGAACTACAGAAACTCAGCCATAAGGCATCCGTGAGTAATATCTACGTGGGTCGCGTGCCGGGTATGCCGGCCGACAGTTTCTATATTCAACTGAACAACCGTCTGGCCACGATGGCCGACATCAAAGCATATATAGAAGAGGAACGGGCACGCATGGCAACCGACGACCAGCCGCGCATGACCGTCTCTATCAGGGCCGACCGCGACGTGCCCTTCGGCATGATTGCAAAGATAAAACAGGCCCTTCAGCAGTCGTTCGCGCTGAAGGTGAACTACTCGGCAGTGGAAGTGAAAATTAAGAATTAAACATAAAAAATATGGCAAATCAGAAATTAGACAGGCTGGACAAGCAGATACTGAAACTTATCTCAGCCGACGCGCGAATCCCGTTCCTTGAGGTGGCGCGTATTTGTGAGGTGAGTGGTGCCGCCATTCACCAGCGTATTCAGAAACTGACTAACATGGGCGTGCTGAAAGGGTCGCAGTTTATCATCGACCCCGAAAAGGTGGGCTACGAGACCTGCGCCTATATCGGACTGAACCTGAAAAACCCGGAGGACTTCGACAGGGTGGTAGAGGAGTTGAAAGACCTGCCCGAGGTGACGGAATGTCACTATACCACCGGCAACTTCGACATGTTTATCAAGATCTATGCGAAGAACAACCACCACCTGCTCGACATCATCCACGACAAACTACAGCCACTGGGTCTCAGCAGTTCGCAGACACTCATCTCGTTCCACTCGGCCTTCGAGCGGCAGTTGCCCGTCATGGCGATGCTGGATTCGGAAGAGAATTCATAATTCATAATTAACAATTCATAATTATGAAGTTAAAGACGATGGGACGGCTACTGATGGCTGTCGTCTTCCTGTTTTCTGCTATGGCAGCCCGGGGGCGGGGCATATCGGAAATAGACTCATTGAAAGCCATCAACGACTCGGTCATCCAGGAGTTGAGAAACCAGGTTCAGGAACTGAAACTGCAAGGCATCATGATGCAGGAGCAGTTGCAGCGCAACGGCTATGACGACTCCCTGCGCATTGCCGAGCGTAAGGCCCGCGTGGACTCCCTGCGCCAGATAACCCCTGGCTCTCCCCTGATTATCAGCGGCGACACGCTACTGGTGCTCTACGCCCGGAAAGGCGGCATGCTGGCCGAAGACCGCGTGGCTAATGCCAAAGAAGAGATTTTGTCGCTGGGCAAGAGCCTGACGCTGTTCCTTGACTCAGTATATGTCTACGAGGGCGATTATTCCAGCGATGTAATGGCCGGCGAGCGTGTTGTGCTGAGCCTGACAGAGACGGATGGCCTCTGGCAGAACACAACGCGCCAGGAACTGGCCCGCCAATACAGTGAAATCATTGAGAAAGCCATCGTAGAGTTACACGAGGAATACGGATTGAAGCAGAAGATGAAGGGCCTTGTGCTGGTAGTGCTGATTCTGGTGGCGCAATGGCTGCTGTTCAGGCTCACACGCTGGCTCTACAACCGCTACCGCTTTCGTCTGCTCCGCCATGTGATGAAGATGTCTATCCCGCTGAAGGTCAAGGACTACGAGATGCTCACGGTGCGTCGGCAGGGCATCCTTTTCCTGATACTCTTCAAGACGCTCTTCTATGTGGCGATAATCCTGCAGTTGCTTATCACCATTCCCCTGCTCTTCTCGGTATTTCCTGAGACAAAGACCTTCGCCTTCACCATCTTCGGCTATATCTGGAATCCGGTGAAGGATATTCTTGGTGCCATAGTAGGCTATCTGCCCAACCTGTTCAAGATTGTGGTCATCATCGTCTGCTTCCACTATCTGGTCAAGGCCGTCAGATACCTGTCTAACGAGATTGCATCGGGACGACTGAAGATCAACGGCTTCTATGCCGACTGGGCCCACCCCACCTACGTCATCCTGCGCGTGTTGCTCTATTCGTTCATGTTTGTGATGATATGGCCACTGCTGCCCAGTTCCGACTCAGAGGTGTTCCAGGGCGTGTCGGTATTCATCGGTGTCATCGTGTCGCTGGGCTCCACCTCTATCATCGGCAACCTGATGGCAGGCCTCGTGATGACCTATATGCGCCCGTTCCATGTGGGCGACTTCATCCGTTTCGGCGATGTGGAGGGCTTTGTATTGGAGAAAACGGTGCTCGTCACCCGCATCCGCACCCGTAAGAACGAGGTCATCACCATCCCTAACTCGAACCTGATGAACTCGCAGACCTCCAATTTCACCTTTGCTGCCGAGAACTACGGCGTTATCGTGCATACGAAGGTGACCATCGGCTACGACATGAAACATGAGGTGATTGAGAACCTGCTGCTCGATGCAGCGAAGGCCACGCCGATGATACAGAAAAAGCCGCTACCCTACGTTCGGGTAACGGCTCTCGATGATTTCTACGTGGAGTATGAAATCAATGCCTACACCACGCATACGGACAAACTGTCGGACATCTACTCCGCCCTGCACCAGAACATTCTCGACCACTTCCATCAGTCAGGCGTCGAGATCATGTCACCCCATATCTTTGCCCACCGCAATGATCTGGAGTTGCAGATACCGAAGCAAGACCAGAAGGAGTAGAAGGCCTATAAGATACAGATGGTCTGGAATATCTAAGTGGTTCTCACATAATCAACGAAACTATAGGCATGGGCGTGACGGTCATCGGCAGGATGATCTTCACGCCATGTTTCTTGCCAGCCCTCGCTGTAGTCGGGGAAGAAGGCATCGGCCTGCGCCGGGGTGTCGTCGATCTCGGTCAAGCAGAGGCGGTCGGCCTTGCAAAGGAGGTCGCGGTAGAGGGTGGCACCGCCAATGATGAAGATTTCCTCGTCAGGCATGCAGGTAAAGAGGAAGGTGTCCCAGTTGGGGAAACACTCTACATTTTCGGGCGGGGAAAACCCGCCCGCACGGACACCAACGAAGGGGCCGGAGGCGGCGACGG
>JAFSYY010000009.1 GCA_017455845.1 Prevotella sp.
CCGCAATGCTCTCCATTTCTTTCCCAAACCTGATAGCGGCTGGATGCCACAGGTACTCTGCTACAGTGGTTTCTACGGTACGGGCGTCAAGGAGATTTGGGACATGATTTATGAATATATCGATTTCGTGAAGGCCAATGGCTACTTCGACTACCGGCGCAACGAACAGTCGAAATACTGGATGTATGAGAGTATCAACGAACACCTACGCCTGAACTTCTACAACAATGCGACCATCAAGGCACAGCTGCAACCTGCTGAGCAGATGGTCCTCGCTGGTCAGAAGACCTCTTTCGTTGCTGCCCAGGATCTCCTCGATACTTACTTTGATCTCTTGAAGAAATAGTCATATGGTAATCGAAATCGACAGCGACAGTGGTTTCTGCTTTGGCGTGACTACCGCCATCAGAAAGGCTGAGGAGGAACTCGCAAAAGGCAATAAACTCTATTGCCTGGGTGACATCGTACACAACGGCATGGAGTGTGATCGTCTCCGGGAGATGGGACTCATCACCATCAAACACGACGAGATGCGTGAGTTGCACGATGTGAAGGTGTTGCTACGGGCGCACGGAGAACCACCAGAGACCTATGAGCTGGCAGAGAGAAACCGCATTGAGATCATTGATGCCACTTGTCCTGTGGTGCTCCAGTTGCAGAAACGCATCAAGAAGCAGTATGACAATAACCAGAGTCAGTCGGCACAGATTGTGATTTTCGGTAAGCGTGGTCATGCCGAGGTGCTGGGACTCGTGGGGCAGACACATTCCTCGGCCATCGTCATCGAGAGCTTTGAAGAGGTGATGCGCCTCGACTTCACCCGCGATATCTACCTCTATTCACAGACCACCAAGTCGCTCGACGAATATCACCGCATCATCGACTATATCCAGGCGCACATCTCTCCCGAGGCACACTTCGAACGTTTTGATACGATCTGCCGTTCGGTGGCCAATCGTATACCGAGTATCTCGCAGTTTGCCTCGCGCCACGACTTGATCTTATTTGTCTGTGGCCGGAAGAGCAGTAATGGCAAAGTGCTTTTCAACGAGTGTTTGCAGGTGAATCCTAACAGCCATCTGATTGAAAACCCTCAGGAAATCAAGACCGAGTGGCTCGAAGGGATTGGCACGGTGGGCATCTGTGGGGCCACTTCCACGCCTAAATGGTTGATGGAGCAGGCCCGCGACGCTATAGAAAAAATGCAACGCCTTTAGCGCGTTGCATTTTTAAATTGTTCAAGCAGCCATTGTTTCTGTTCTTCAATGGTCAGGTTCGAGTTGTCCAGCAGTATGGCGTCCTCTGCCTGACGCAATGGCGATTCCTCACGGTGGGAGTCGATATAGTCGCGTTCCTGCACGTTTTTCAGGATGTCATCGAAGTCGGCCGGCATACCTTTGGCAATCAATTCATCATAACGGCGCTGGGCACGTACCTCGGCTGAGGCGGTGACAAACACCTTCAACTCCGCATCAGGGAATACGACCGTGCCGATGTCGCGGCCATCCATCACCACGCCCTTGTCTTTTCCCATCTGTTGCTGTTGTGCCACGAGGGCACGGCGTACGAAGCCTACGGCGGCAATGGGACTGACATGACTGCTCACCTCCAGTGAACGAATTTCTTTCTCCACGCATTCACCGTTCAGGTAGGTATCAGGACGTCCGGTCTCAGCGTTCAGCTGGAAAGAGATGTGGATGTTGGGCATCTCCTGCTCCAGTTCTTCGGTCTTCACACTGCCGTCAGCCTCGAAGAGTCCCTTGCGTAGGGCATAGAGGGTGACGCTGCGGTACATGGCACCCGTGTCAACATAGATATAGCCGACCTCACGGGCAAGGTCCTTGGCCATAGTGCTCTTTCCGCACGAGCTGTGGCCGTCGATGGCAATGGTAATTTTCTTCATAATGTATAGGATACGTTTATTAACAGGCTATTGGCACTGACATGGTACTTCGCGTAGCCGATGTGCATTTTGAAACGTTCGAGCGACAGTCCGCCGCCTATTGACAGTCCTGCGCCATGGTTGCTATCCCCCTCGTTATCACTGATCTTCATCTCCGAGGCCCGTCGGAAGTTATAGCCGGCGGCTAAGTAGATGGTGGGCGAGAGGATCAGGTCGGCGCCTATGGCCAGATGTTTGCCGATACCATAGCTCCAGTCGTTGAGACGGCTCAGGGTGGCCGAGAAACGCAATGGTGAGTTGAGAAGCCGTTTGCTGAAGCCCACCTGCAGGTCGAGGGGGATGCGCTCAAACACGTCGTCGTAGACTTTGATCTGTCCGCCCAGGTTGCGGGCCACGGCCGAGATGCTCAGTTCACTTTCTTCTATGTAATAGTTCAACCCGAGGTCGACGCCTACCGCCATGGAGTTATACGAGGCCATGTGCGAGGTGATGAACCGGGCTGTGATGCCTCCTGAGAATCGGTTGCTCAGGGCGTAGGCATACGAGCCTGCCACAGCGATGTCGCGGGCCGAGAACTCGCCCTGAAGCGTATTGTCCCAGCTCACCTCCTTCATCGTACCATAGTCCATGTATTGTGCACTCACGCCCCACGTACCCCGCTCGCCAGCTGCCTTCACAAAAGCGGCGCTGGCAGTCTTGGCACCCTCCATATAGGTCATGAAGTTGAGGTTGATGGTGCGGCCGCTCACATCGTTGATGAGGGCGGGATTATGGAAGATGAGGGTGGCGTCGTCCTCGACAATCGAGATGTCGTCACCACCGAGGGCTGCCACATGGGCACTCACCGGCAGGCGTAGGAAGTTATAAGCCGTCTGGCTCTCCTGAGCAACTGTCAGAAGGGCACTGATCACTGAAATGATGGTAAAAACGGCTCTTTTCATCTAAATATTCCTAATTTCGGTGCAAAGTTACTGTTTTTTTCTTAATTTTGCACGCAGTTTTAGATATTAACGGAAGAAATGGCGGTTTTATTATGAACAGGACGACCAATTTCCTGCTTGGCTTGATCTTCGTATTGGGCTGTCTGTTTGTCGCGCTCGAATGGAATAGCGGCGA
>JAFSYY010000055.1 GCA_017455845.1 Prevotella sp.
CGTCGTCCCAGTAGGCCTTGTAGCCATTATACTCGCGGGGGTTGTGCGAAGCGGTGACGTTGACGCCGGCCTGACACTTCAACTGACGGATGGCGAAAGAGATCTCGGGTGTGGGGCGAAGGCTCTCGAAGAGATACACCTTGATGCCGTTGGCCGAGAAGATGTCGGCCACAGTCTCGGCAAACATTCTGCCGTTGTTACGGCAGTCGTGCCCCACGACCACGGCGGGCTGGATGTCGGGGAATGCCTTGTTGATATAGTTGGCGAAGCCCTGCGTGGCCATGCCCACGATGTACTTGTTCATACGGTTGGTGCCAGCCCCCATGATGCCACGCAGGCCACCGGTGCCAAACTCCAGGTTCTGGTAGAAGGCGTCGATGAGGGCGCTTTTATCTTCTGCGTCAAGCATAGCCTGAACTTCCTTACGTGTCTCCTCGTCGAACGACGGAGAGAGCCATACTTTTGCCTGTGCCTCGCACTGGGCAATGAGTTGAGCGTTGTTTTCCATTTATTCTTTGTTTTGGTTAATAATACATCTGAGGGGCAAAGTTAATAAACTTTTCCCAATTGACAAAAAAAAATCCATATTATTTTTCAACTTTAAGACTCAGCACCTCGCACCTCGTACCTCGCACCTCGTACCTCGCACCTCGTACCTCGCACCTCGTACCTCGTACCTTGCACCTCGCACCTCGCAATGCTAATGATTCTGGATAAACTGCAGGACAACCCGGTTGAATGTTTCAGGCTGTTCCATATTGAGCATGTGGCCGCAATCGTCAATGACCAGGAATTGCGCATGGCCGAGGTAGCGCATCTCCGCCGGATTTGTGCGTTTCCCTTTAAGTTCATTGGCACCACGGAGGAAGAGCGTCGGCACGTCGAGACGCTCATTCTGCGTGCGCTCTTTTAAATGATGCCAAGCCTCCTTGCCATAGAACAAGCGCACCTCCTTATGGAGCGGTTGCCATGCCGACCACTCGCGAATCATCCGTATCAGGGGCCTACGCATACGTTCGCGCTGCGAACCGCCCGAAGACATCAACTGTTCCAGCCATTCTTCTTTCATCCGTTCCACGCCTTTTTCCTTCAAGGCTGCAATCTCCTTGTCACGTTTACTGCTCTCTGCCGAATCCATAGGCTCCGAAGGCCCCTTGCTGTTGCGTATGCCGCCGCTGGCCATCACGCAAGTCAGCATCCGCTCAGGATACATTGCCAGCATATCGCCAGCCACGAAAGCCCCCATGGACAGCCCTATCACATGAGCCTTATGAATATGCAACGAGTCCATCAGCACCAGCACGTCGTCCACATGTGTCATCGGCAGGTCTTCGCGCTGTTCCGACGAACGGCCGTAGCCTCGGAAGTCGGGCCTCACCACGCGGAAATGCTTTGACAGCGGCCTCCACTGTTCGTCCCACATCCGCCGGTCCAGCGAATGTCCGTGCAACAACAGCACAGGTTCTCCTCTGCCACTTTCCTCATAATACAGTTGTCCGCCGCCCGAGACATTGACATACCCCGTCCTATAGCCGGCACAGCCAGTAAGCAGTAATCCTATTATGAGCAGGCCGTATTTCTTCATCCGTTCTATTCCTGTTATGCTCATGGTTCACAGAGTTTTGTCTGGCAAAGATAAGAATAAAAAGGGAGTAAACCAAACAATACTCCAAAAAAGTTGTTATCGTTTTCGTTATTTTTGTAAGAAAAACTCGTTTTCCTTTTGGATTCTGCCGACTTATTCGTACCTTTGCATGCAAATTAACGAAAACGCCAAAAAGAAAGAACAATGAGAAAATGGTTTATCGCTTTCCTTTGGACGCTACTGGCCGTCATCGTCATTGGCACGGCAGTATGTTTCTGGGCTATCTCCGAAGGGAAAATAGGATATATGCCACCTATTAAGGACCTGCAGAACCCCATCAACCGCTATGCCACGCAGGTCTATTCTGCCGACGGCAAACTGATGGGCACCTGGAGCATGAGCCGTGAGAATCGCGTCATGGTCAACTTCTCCGACCTCTCGCCATCCCTTGTACAGGCGTTGGTGGCAACGGAAGACATACGCTTCTACGAGCACTCCGGCATAGACTTCTTTGCGCTGGGGCGTGCCATCGTGAAACGCGGGTTCATGGGGCAGAAGAATGCGGGCGGCGGCTCTACCATCACCCAGCAACTGGCCAAGCAACTGTTTAGCGAGACGGCCCACTCCACTATGGAGCGTGCCCTGCAGAAGCCCATAGAATGGGTGATTGCCGTGAAACTGGAGCGTAACTACACGAAGGACGAGATCATTGCGATGTATCTCAATTACTTCGACTTCCTTCACAACGCCGTGGGCATCAAGACGGCGGCCAACACCTATTTCTCGAAGGAACCATCGCAACTCAACATCACCGAGAGTGCCACGTTGATAGGCCTCTGCAAGAACCCCTCCTATTTCAATCCCGTGCGCTATGAGGCCCGCTCGCTGGAGCGTCGCAACGTGGTGCTTGGCCAGATGCTGAAGGCCGGCTACATCACCCAGGAGCAGCACGACAGTTGCTGTCAGTTGCCCATGAACCTGAGATTCCACGTGTCTGACCACAAGGACGGCTCGGCCACCTATTTCCGTGACTTCCTGCGCCGCTACATGATGGCGAAGAAGCCCAAGCGCAGCGACTATCCGGAATGGAACTACGTGAAATACCACATGGACTCAATCTACTGGGAGGAAGACCCGCTGTGCGGCTGGTGCAACAAGAACACCAAGCGCGACGGCGAGCACTACAATATCTATACCGACGGCTTGAAGGTGTACACCACCATCGACTCGCGTATGCAGCAGTATGCCGAGCAGGCTTGCCACGACCACGTGGTGAAATACCTGCAGCCTGAGTTCAACAAAGCCAACCGCAACAAGCCCAACGCGCCTTATTCGCGCAATCTGTCGCAGGCCGACGTGCAGCGCATCCTGCAACGCAACGTGCGGCAGTCGGAACGCTACCGTGTACTGAAAGGTGAGGGCTGGAGCGACGACGACATCAGCCGCTCGTTCAATACGCCCATACCCATGACCATCTTCACCTACAACGGCGAGGTGGACACCACGATGACACCCATGGACTCCATACGCTACTACAAATCGTTCCTGCGCACGGGATTCATGAGCATGGAACCACTGACGGGAGCGGTGAAGGCCTACGTGGGCGGTCTGGACTTCGAGCATTTTGCCTACGACATGGCTACGGAAGGCCGTCGCCAGGTAGGTTCTACCATCAAGCCCTTCCTCTATTCGCTGGCCATGGAAAACGGCATGACACCTTGTGACGAGGTGCCCAACGTGCAAGAGACCTATATCGTGGCCGGACAGCCCTGGACACCGCGCAACGGCAGCCGCGCACGCTATGGCGAGATGGTGAGCCTGAAGTGGGGACTGCAACAGTCGAACAACTGGATCTCGGCCTACCTGATGATGCACCGCCTCACGCCGAAGGGCTTTGTGACGCTGCTCCACAACTACGGCATCCGCAACCCGGAGATACATCCCTCGCCAGCCCTCTGTCTGGGACCCTGTGAGATTACCGTCGGCGAGATGGTGAGCGCCTATACAGCCTTCGTCAATCACGGCATCCGGACGGCCCCGTTATACGTCAGCCGTATCGTGGATAACGAGGGAAACACGCTGGCTGAGTTCAAACCGCGCATGAACGAGGTGATTAGCGGCGAGGCTGCCGACAAGATGCTCTATATGCTCAGGGCCGTTGTCGATGGCGGCACAGCCGGACGCCTGCGCTTCCGCTATAACCTGACGGCACCCCTGGGTGGCAAGACGGGAACGACCAACAGCAACAGCGACGGCTGGTTTATGGGTGTGGCACCCAAACTGATTTCCGGCTGCTGGGTGGGCGGCGACGACCGCGACATCCACTTCGACACGATGACCTACGGTCAGGGCGCATCCATGGCCTTGCCTATCTTCGCCCTTTATATGAAGAAGGTCTATGAGGACGCTTCACTGCCCTATACGCAGGAAGACCAGTTTGACATCCCTGCCGCTTTCGATCCCTGCCATTCGGAAGACGACATGCAGATGGTTGACGGCCCCGACGATGATGACGAGATCTTTGAACAAATCTTTGAATAAATTATGAATTATAATATGAAATATCCATTAAGAAGTAGTGTATGTACTGAGGGCCGACGAATGGCCGGCGCCCGCGCATTGTGGGTGGCCACGGGAATGAAACATGAGCAGTTTGGCAAACCCATCATTGCCATCGTCAATTCTTTCACACAGTTTGTGCCTGGCCATACACACCTGCACGAGATAGGGCAGATAGTACGCGAGGAGATTGAGAAAATGGGCTGCTACGCCGCTGAGTTCAACACCATCGCCATCGATGACGGCATCGCCATGGGCCACGACGGCATGCTCTACTCGCTGCCATCGCGCGACATCATCGCCGACTCGGTGGAGTATATGGTCAACGCCCACAAGGCCGATGCCATGATATGCATCTCCAACTGTGACAAGGTGACACCGGGCATGCTGATGGCTGCCATGCGCCTGAACATCCCCGCCATCTTTGTGAGCGGCGGTCCGATGGAGGCCGGACGCTGGCGCGGCGAGAATGCCGACCTGATTACCGCCATGGTGAAAGGTGCCGACCCCAGCGTGAGCGACGAGGAACTCATGGAAATAGAACATTGCGCCTGCCCTGGCTGCGGCTCGTGCAGCGGTATGTTCACCGCCAACAGCATGAACTCGCTCACCGAGGCCATCGGACTCTCTCTGCCTGGCAACGGCACCATCCTGGCCACGCATACGGAGCGCGTCAATCTGTTCAAGAAAGCCGCCAAGCAGATCGTGAAGAATGCTCTGGCATACTATGAGGACGGTGACGAGAGTGTGCTGCCGCGCAGCATCGCCACACGTCAGGCCTTCCTCAACGCCATGACGCTCGACATCGCCATGGGCGGCTCCACTAACACCGTGCTCCACCTGCTGGCCGTGGCACAGGAGGCTGGTGTGGATTTCACCATGAAGGACATCGACGCCCTGAGCCGCAAGACGCCCTGTCTCTGCAAACTGGCACCTAATACTCAGAAGTACAGTGTGCAGGAGTGCAACCGCGCCGGCGGTATCCTGGGTATTCTGCGCGAGTTGAGTAAAGGCGGACTCATCGATGGTTCAGCCAATCGTGTAGATGGCTTCTCACTGGAAGAGGCCATCGAGACCTACGACATTTCTGCCATTGCACGCTCTCCCAAGATTCCGCATCCTGCCCACATCTATTTCTCGGCCCCTGCCAATCGTTTTTCCACGAAGATGGGCAGTCAGGACACACTCTATGACTCGCTCGACACTGACCGCGCCAACGGCTGCATCCGCGACATCGAACATGCCTACACGAAGGACGGTGGCCTGGCCGTGCTCTTCGGCAACATCGCCCAGGACGGCTGCGTGGTGAAGACGGCTGGCGTGGACGAGAGCCTGTGGCACTTTGAAGGCCCTGCCGTGGTGTTCGACTCCCAGGAAGATGCCTGCGAGGGCATCCTTGGCGGCAAGGTGAAGAAGGGCGACTGCGTGGTCATCACCCATGAAGGCCCGAAGGGAGGCCCCGGCATGCAGGAGATGCTCTATCCCACCTCTTATATTAAGAGTATGCACATGGGCAAGGAGTGCGCCCTGATCACCGACGGACGCTTCTCGGGCGGCACCAGCGGCCTCAGCATCGGACATATCTCGCCCGAGGCAGCCAATGGCGGCAATATCGGCAAGATCAAGGACGGCGACATCATCGAGATTGACATTCCCAGCCGCAGCATCAACGTGAAACTCAGCGACGAGGAACTGGCCGCACGTCCGCAGCAGCCGCTGAAGCGCAACCGCGTGGTCTCGAAAGCCCTGCGGGCATACGCCCAGAGCGTGTCATCGGCCGACAAGGGAGGAGTGAGAGTGATTGATTAATTGAGAATTGAGAATTGAGAATTAAGAATTCATGTTGAGAGATAGAATAACAGGATCGAAAGCACTGATGAGGGCATTGCAGGCCGAAGGCGTAAAGACTATCTTCGGCTACCCGGGCGGCAGCATCATGCCCGTCTATGATGCTCTTTTCGACTACACACGTGGAGAGAAGAAATGCTTTGACCATATACTGGTGCGCCACGAGCAGGGTGCCACCCACGCCGCCGAGGGTTATGCCCGCGTGAGCGGTGAGGTAGGTGTGGCACTGGTGACCAGCGGCCCCGGCGTGACCAACACGCTGACAGGCATCGCCGATGCCATGCTCGACAGCACACCTATCGTCGTCATTGCCGGACAGGTGGCTATATCCGCACTGGGCACCGACGCCTTTCAGGAGGTAGACCTCGTAGGCTTGGCACAGCCTATCTCAAAGTGGTCGTACCAGATACGCCATGCCGAGGATGTGGCATGGGCCGTCAGCCGTGCCTTCTTCATTGCCCGCACCGGCCGGCCGGGGCCTGTGGTGCTCGACTTTCCGAAGAATGCCCAGGTGGAGGAGATTGACTGGGAGCCGAAGAAGGTGGATTTTGTACGATCGTATGTGCCCTATCCATCACTTGATATGAATGTTGTGCGTCAGGCGGCTGACTTGATTAATAATGCTCAGCGCCCGCTGGCAGTCGTGGGGCAGGGCGTTGAACTGGGTAATGCACAGGAGGAACTGAAGGCTTTCCTTGAGAAGGCCGACATCCCCGCAGGTCGTACCATGCTGGGACTCTCGGCCCTGCCTTCCAACCACCCGCTCAACGTAGGCATGCTGGGCATGCACGGCAACTATGCCGTCAACCTGAAGGAGCAGGAGTGTGACGTGCTCATTGCCATCGGCATGCGTTTCTCTGACCGCGTGACGGGCAACGTGAAGACCTATGCCAAGCAGGCGAAGATCATCCACCTCGACATTGACCGCAGTGAGATAGACAAGAACGTGAAGACCGACGTGGCCGTGGTGGCCGACTGCAAGGAGTCGCTGCCCGCACTCACGGCCCTGCTCAACCCCAATGAGCACAAGGCCTGGCGCGACTCGTTCCAAAAACTTGACGAGAGAGAGCGCACGAAGGTCATTGAGCCTGCCATCCATCCCAAGGACGGACCGCTGCTCATGGGCGAGGTGGTCAATGCGGTGGCCTGTCAGGCTGCCGATGATGCCATCCTCGTCACCGACGTAGGGCAGAACCAGTTGTTTGCCACCCGCTATTTCAAATACCACCACAAGCGTAGCATCTGCACCAGCGGCGGCCTCGGCACCATGGGCTATGGCATGCCCGCAGCCATCGGTGCCACCTTCGGTGCGCCCGACCGTCAGGTATGCTGCTTCATGGGCGATGGCGGTTTCCAGATGTGCATTGAGGAACTTGGCACCATTATGGAGCAGCGGGCCAGCGTGAAGATGATCCTGCTGAACAACAACTACCTGGGCAACGTGCGCCAGTGGCAGGACATGTTCTGGATGCGCCGCAAGTCGTTCACCAAAATGATGAACCCCTGCTATGAACTCATTGCACAGGGCTACGGCATACCCTATCAGGCCGTGACCGACCGTAAGGATCTTGAAGCAGCCGTAGAGCGTATGCTCACCACCGACGGACCCTTTATCCTGGAGTGTGCCATCAAGGAAGACGACGACGTGCTGCCGATGACACCACCGGGCATGAACGTGGATGATATGATGTTGGAGATTTAAAGCCCACCCAAGCCCTCCCCAAGGGAGGGGTGTTTAGATACATATAGAACATAAATAGAGTATTATGGAAGATAAGAATAACAATACACCGAATCAGGTAACCAAACATCCCTCCCTTGGGGAGGGCTTGGGTGGGCCTTCACTTTATACATTATTGGTTTATTCCGAGAACGTGGCCGGTATATTGAACCAGATAACAGCCGTGTTTACGCGCCGTCAGGTGAACATCGAGAGCCTTAACGTGTCGGCATCCAGCATACCCGGTGTGCATAAATACACCATCACCGCCTGGAGCGACGAAGACCAGATTGTGAAGATTACACAGCAGATAGAGAAGAAAATCGATGTCATCAAGGCCAATTTCTTTACCGACGATCAGTTGTTTATCCGCGAGTCTGGGCTCTACAAACTGTCAACGGAGAAAGTGCTCCAGAATCCGGAAATCTCGCGCACCATCCGCCGTAATGATGCGAGTATCATGGAGGTGAACCCCACCTATACCGTAGTGATGAAAAACGGCAAGACCGACGACATCATTGAATTGTATCGCGCACTCGATGCCTTCGACTGCGTGCTACAATACACCCGCAGCGGCCGCATAGCCGTAACAAGAGGCACGCAGGAACAGGTGAGCGAGTTTCTGGAACAACGGGAAAAGGGTGAGTGTTGAGAGTTGAGGGTTGAGAGTTGAGAGATAAGAGTTAAGAGTTAAGAGAAAGCAACCACATGGAAAAAGAAAAAGTTGGATCTTATGAATTCATGGCCGAGCCGTTCCACTGCGACTTCGACGGACGGCTCTTCATGGGCCATCTGGGCAACCACATGCTCAATGCCGCCGACTTCCACAGCACCGAACGGGGCTTCGGCATGAAATACCTGATGAGCATCAAAAGGGCATGGGTGCTCTCGCGACTGGCCATCGAGATGAACGAGATACCAGAGCAATACACGCGCTTCCGCGTAGAGACATGGGTGGAGAATGCCATGCGCTACTTCACCTCGCGTAATTTCCGCATCATTGACAATTCACCAATGGCCAATGGTCAATCATCAATGGTCAATGGCCAATCCCCCAAGGTCTACGGCTATGGTCGCAGTATCTGGGCCATGATAGACACGGAGAGTCGTCAGCCCACCGACATCTTCTCCATCGACAACGGAGCCATCAACAACTGGATAGTTGCCGACAAACCGTGCCCCATCGACAAGGGTGGACGGGTGAGAATGTCGGACGAGGCCCAGTTGGTGCACACCATCGACACCTATTATAATGATGTGGACATCAACGGCCACATCAACAGCGTGAAGTATATCGAACACGTGCTCGACCTCTGGCCCCTTGACTGGTATCGCGACCACCAGATACATCGCTTCGAGATTGCCTACGTGGCTGAGGCGCATGGTGGTGACCGCCTGTCGTTCTATCGTCAGCAGACCGCCGACAACGAATACTGCATCCGTATCACGCGATCCGATGGCACCGAGTGCTGCCGCAGCAAGATCACATTTTATCAACAATTATAATTCAACATTCAATTATGCTATCAGAGAAAGACCTAAAACAGATTGCTCTGCGCGGCATCAGCGAAGAGCAGATTGCAACCCAGTTGAGAGAGTTCGAAACAGGCTTCCCTTTCCTGAAACTGGAGGCTGCCGCTGCCGTTGGCAATGGCATCGTGGCTCCCAATGAGGACGAGCGCAAGCAATACGTGAAAGTCTGGGAGAACTATAAGGCTGCAGGCAAGCGTGTGGTGAAGTTCGTGCCTGCCAGTGGTGCCGCCAGCCGTATGTTCAAGAACATGTTTTCATTCGTAGATGCAGACTACGATGTGCCTACCACCGACTTCGAGAAGAAATACTTCGACGAGATAGAGAAATTCGCCTTCTATGAGGCCCTTGATGCCGTCTGCCAGAAGAACGAGGGCAAAGGCATCAAGGCACTAATGGCCGAAGGCAACTACAAGGCCGTGGCTGCCAACATGCTCAAGGCCGAGGGGCTGAACTATGGTCAGTTACCCAAAGGCATGCTCTTGTTCCATAAATACCCGGAAGGAGCCCGTACACCGATGGAGGAACACTTGGTAGAGGGTGCCCTCTATGCAGCCAGCAACGGCGAAGCCCACGTTCACTTCACCGTCTCTCACGACCATCTGGCATTCTTCAAGGCCAAGGTGGCAGAGAAGGCCGACGGCTTTGCCAAGAAATACGGCATCAAGTACGACATCACCTTCTCTGAGCAGAAGCCAAGCACCGACACCGTTGCTGCCAATCCCGACAATACGCCTTTCCGCGAAGCCGACGGCTCGCTGCTGTTCCGTCCAGGCGGACATGGTGCACTCATCGAGAACCTCAATGAGATTGAGGCCGACGTTATCTTCATCAAGAACATCGACAACGTGGTGCCCGACCGTCTGAAGCCCGAGACCGTTGAGTGGAAGCAGGTTATCGCTGGTGTACTGGTATCGTTGCAGAAGCAGGCCTTCGACTATCTGCGTATCCTTGATGGTACGCCCACCGATGCCCAGATAGCCGAGATGGCACAGTTTGTGGAGAAATGTCTCTGTGTGCGTCCCAAGGGACAGAAGGTGGATGCCCAGTATCTGCGCAAGAAACTGAACCGTCCGATGCGCGTTTGCGGTGTGGTGAAGAATGTGGGCGAGCCTGGCGGCGGTCCGTTCCTCACCTATAACCAGGATGGCACGGTGAGCCTGCAGATTCTGGAGAGCAGTCAGATAGACACCAACAATGCCGAGTATATGAAGATGTTCACACAGGGTACCCATTTCAACCCCGTTGACCTGGTGTGCGCCGTGAAGGACTATCAGGGTAAGCCGTTCAACCTGCCCGACTTCGTTGACAAGACTACGGGCTTTATCTCCAGCAAGTCGAAGGGCGGTAAGGAACTGAAGGCTCTGGAATTGCCTGGCCTGTGGAACGGAGCCATGAGCAACTGGAGTACCGTCTTCGTCGAGGTGCCTCTGGGCACCTTCAACCCCGTGAAGACTGTCAACGACCTGCTCCGCGAACAGCACCAGTAGATAATCAATGCCATACTTTAGCGGCAGACATTAACCGAAATAGGTGAATGTCTGCCGCTAAAGTATAGCATTATCTATACATTTACCAATCTTCCTCCTCTTCGTCTACCCAGCAGTTGTAGGTACGGCGCGAGCGGTTGGGTTCATCACTTTCGTCAGCATTAGGGTCAACCGTCGGTTCGTCAATGCCTTGGCTGCCTCCACTGAAAGCAATCATCTGTTGCAGAACTACGGTGACTACCGTGGTCTCTGGACTCATATATTCTTTCTTCTCCATTGTTTCTTTCAATTATTAGTTACTATTCAAAATGTGCGGACGGGCTTCCGCTTTTCTTACTTGATCACGACCTTCTTGCCGTTCTGGATGTAGAGGCCCTTGCGCACTGGCTGCTTGTCATGCTTCACACCGTCTACGGTGTACCAGTCGCCCCTTTCAATATTCAATCTTCCATCCTCAATCTCGCCGATTACCGTCGTGGTGTTGCCCTCGCCGAAGTCGAGCACGAACTGGCGTGTGCTGTTGACGATATTCTCCGAGAACTGGAAGTATGCGCGGCATGCCTTCAACGTACGTTCCTTCGCGGTGTGTTTCAGCAAGTTGCCGGTGGTCATGTAGTAGATATCGGCATTATCCGCATTGATAGTGAAGGCATCGTAGTAACCGATGAACTTCACGTGGCCATCGGCTTTCGTGATGGTTCTGTCATCGGCAGAACCGCTGACCAGGGTGACACCAGTGAACATAGGGTCGACGATATTCTCAGTGTCACCATTCCACTTGATGATGTAGGGCACACCGGCTTCGAAGTTGTCCACGGCATCGCCGAAGGTCAGGGTAACGGTGGTTCCCGTCATCGTGGCATTAACAAGTGTCTTGGCGGTAGCACCCTCGATGGGAGAACCCTCGAGCACGAGGTCGAAGGGTAGGCAGATGGTGTTCCACTCGCCGTCCTTGTAGAGCGTGCGGCCGGCAAGGGTGACGACGGCCTCTTCGCCGTCGTGGGCAACCACCGTGCTGCTATTGTCGGTTGCATTGTCGCTCAGTTCTACAGCAGCGTATGCAGGAGTGGTGAAGGTTGCCAATGAAGACCATTCGGACTGCTCTCCCCCATTCACGGCTTGCACCTGATATTCGTAGGTGGTCTCAGGGGCGAGGCCGGTAAGCGTGATGCTCATCTCCTCCGTCGACTGGGTCATCCATTCGCCGGGTTCGAGGGCATCGGTATAGATACCGAAGTCGTCGATGAAGAGATAGTAGCAATCATTGCTCACTTTGCCCTCCCCACGGTGGTCACGGTGTTGCTTTTCTGCAGCCAGGCAATCTCGTCGGCATAACCCTGCAGCCAGGCCCGCATGTTGGCGGGCATGTTGTCCGGGTCGATGTTGCCGCTTTCACCAAAGCCAAGGATAGGGAACGTGCGATCATCGTTGCTCACGATGACGAAGCCGCCGTCATTTGCAACGTTAATCACGTAGAGACCGCTAACCCGCTCAGCCAGGGTCAAGGTCATAGACCTGCCACTTTTACTGGGTGCCTGACGGCTGCGACCTGTAGCAACATCATGCTGTTGAATGAAACTACGTGCCAGTTCCAGCGCCTGTTCTGCGGTCACAGGACCGGCCCATGCAAGACTGCCCACTCCCCAAAGGGGAAGGATGGCTGCGAACAGCAGCAGGGTGACTGCCTTCGCAAAGAAGTGTCTTTTTTTTCTCATTTTATTATTCTTATTGAGGTTTGTAATGCAAACATGGGTGCAAAGATACAAAGAAAAGACGGAATAGCCAAAGATTTTCTAGCATTTAGGAAATAGGTCGTTCAATATGTTGTGTCTCAATAAACGTAAAAAAGATATTAGCAATTAAAAAATGGTGGAAAAAGAAACCCCGGCTCTCTGTTACCAGAGAACCGGGGTTTTCGAATAAAAGATGGCGGCCTCCTACTCTCCCGCATTGCATTGCAGTACCATCGGCGCAGGCGGGCTTAACTTCTCTGTTCGGAATGGGA